>JAPLPK010000039.1 GCA_026400275.1 Burkholderiales bacterium | reverse complement strand
CGATGACCCCTGGCGCCACGCCGGCCACACCCGCGAGCGCGTGGAGCTGCTGGCCACCCGCGTGGTGCAAGACATGGCAGAGCAGGGCAGTGCGCTACCCGGCGGACCGGTGGATGCACCCGCATCTTGGCCCCACACCACCCAGGTGTTGCAGCGCCTGCAATCCGTGTTGGCCCCGCGCCTCGCCCTCGCGCGGCCGGCCCGATGTGCTGCCCACCGGGCGCAACTTTTACTCGGTGGACACCCGCGCCATCCCCACCCAAACCGCTTACGCCATGGGCGCCAAGGGCGCAGACCGCGTGGTCGAGCGCCACCTGCAAGACCTCGGCGCCTACCCCACGGCTATGGGCCTGTCGGTGTGGGGCACCAGCACCATGCGTACCGGCGGTGAAGACGTGGCCCAGGCCTTCTCGCTCTTGGGTGTGCGGCCCAAGTGGGCGGCGGGCAGCAACCGGGTGGTGGACATTGAAGTCATGCCTATGACCGTGCTTGGCCGTCCGCGGGTGGATGTCACACTGCGCGTGTCCGGCTTCTTTCGCGATGCCTTCCCCAATGTGATTGATTTGTTTGACACTGCCGTGCGCGCAGTGGCTGCCATATCGCCTGAGGACGAGGCGGACGACGTTAACCCCATCCGCGTGCGGGTGCAGGCCGAGGCGGCCCAAGCCCAGGCCGCCGGCCACAGCGACGCGGACGCCGAGCGCGCCGCTACTTGGCGCGTGTTCGGCCCCCGGCCCGGCGGCTATGGCGCGGGCTTGCAAGCGTCCATTGCCAGCGGTAACTGGACGGAGCGTGCTGAGCTGGCCGAGGCCTATTTGCGCGCCGGTGCCTTTGCCTACGGCCAGGATAGCGACGGCGCAGCCGCCCCCGAGGCCTTTGCCCAGCGCATGGCCGGGCTGGACGCGGTGCTGCACAACCAGGACAACCGCGAGCACGACATCCTTGATTCCGGCGACTACTACCAGTTCATGGGCGGCATGGCCGCGGCGGCAGAGCACCTGAGCGGCAAGTCCGCAGCCCTGTACCACGGCGACTTCAGCGTACCCGGCGCCCCGCAGATTCGCGCTCTCAGCGAAGAGGTGGCCCGCGTGGTGCGCTCCCGCGCCGTCAACCCCAAGTGGATAGACGGCATCAAGCGCCACGGCTACAAGGGTGCGTTCGAGATGGCTGCCACGGTGGACTTTTTGTTTGCGTTTGACGCCACCACCGGCGTGGTAGCCGACCACCAGTACGCGCTGGTGGCCGATGCCTATGTGCATGACGATGACACCCGCGCCTTCCTGCAACAGCACAACCCTGGGGCCCTGCGCAGCATTGGCGAGCGCCTGCTGGAAGCCATGCAGCGCGGCATGTGGGCCGAGCCCGGCGACCAGCGTGAACGTATTGAAGAGCACCTGCTTGCGCTAGAAAACCAATTAGAGGCATCTTGACCGTAGCTATGAATTCCAACATGACCACCCCACTTGAGCCGGTGCCTTTCCCGTTCACCGCATTGGTTGGCCAGCAGGCCTTGCAACGCGCCTTGCTGCTGGTGGCGATAGACCCAGGCATCGGCGGTGTGCTGATTGGCGGGCCGCGCGGTACGGCCAAGTCCACCGCCGCACGGGCGTTGGCCGCCTTGCTGCCGCAGGCCCCGTTTGTGACCCTGCCTCTGGCGTCCAGCCTGGAGCAACTGGTGGGCACGCTCAGCATTGAAGACGCCTTGCAAAGCGGCTCCGTGCGCCTCTCGCCCGGTTTGGTGTCTCGGGCGCACCAGGGCGTGCTGTATGTGGACGAGGTGAATTTGCTGCCCGACGCGCTGGTCGATGCCTTGCTGGACGTAGCTGCCAGTGGCGTCAACACCGTGGAGCGCGACGGCATCTCGCAGCGCCATGCCGCGCGCTTTGTGCTGGTAGGCACCATGAACCCGGAAGAGGGCGAATTGCGCCCTCAGCTGCTGGACCGCTTTGGCCTCTCGGTCTGGCTGCACAACCCGCTGGACGCGGCCCAGCGCCAGCAGATCGTGCGCCGCCGTTTGATGTTTGACGCTGCCCCGGACTCCGTGGCAGCAGACCATGCCGACGCTTTGCAAAACCTGGCCGCCAGTGTGCTGGATGCACAGGTTTTGTTGCCCCGCGTGGCCTGGCCGGACGCGGTGCTGGCCCATGCCGGTGCGTTGGCCCTGGCGGCCGGGGTGGATGGCGTGCGGGCTGACTTGGTCATGCTGCGCGCCGCCCGCGCCTCGGCCGCGCTGGATGGGCGCGATGTGGTTACCGTGGCCGATGTGGACGCCGTAGCGGAGCTGGCTTTGCACCACCGACGCAATGCCCCTGCCGCTTCGGGTGGGCAAGCGCCTCAAGCACCCGCACCCGCGCCGCAAACGCCAGGCCAGAGCCCCGCTCCGGCGGGGCAGGGCGGCGATGGCGACTGGGGTGCCATGCCACCCGTGCCGGTGGGCACCGTGCGGCCGGCGGTTGCAGGAGTGCTCCCGCCAAAAAAAGCCTGAGCCACCCCGGCCCTGCGTTGCACAGTGCGGCGCGCGGCGGGCGGTGGCGCACAGCAGTTCAGCCCGCCGGTGCACGCGCACTGCGGGTGGTGGCTGCGCGCGCGCCATCCGCCTCCATTGCCTGGCTGCCCACCCTGTATGCGAAAGGCCGTGAGGCCCTGGCCGCGCAGCATCTGCGCTGGCGCGAGCCCCAGGCCAAGATGTCCACGTTGCATCTCTTGTTGCTGGATACCTCTGGCTCCATGCGCCAAGGCGGCCGCCTGGCGCTCGCCAAAGGCTACGCCGCCCAGGTGCTGGAGCAGGCCGCCCGCGCGGGCGAGCATGTGGCCTTGCTCTGCTTTGGCGGGCAAGGTGTTGAAGTGCTGGTAGCGCCTGGTCCGGCGCGCCGTGCCGCTGCTGTGCGCGTGCAGCAGCGCGGTGGCGGTGGTGGTACGCCGCTGGCGCAAGCCTTGGCTGCCGCAGAAAAAATGATGGCCCAGCACTGCCGTGTGCGCGGCAACCAAGGCAGTGCCAACACCGTGCTATGGCTGCTGACCGATGGCCGTACCCAGGATCGCCCAGCAGCACCACATGGTGCGGCGCACACGGTGGTGGTGGATTTTGAAGACCCCCGCCGCGCAATAGGCCGCTGCGCGGCCTGGGCCGCACGCTGGGGTGCCGAGCACCGCATGGCCCCCGCGCCAAGATGAAATTTTTATATGACTAAACCTAGCCTGAACACCTTGCAAGCACCCATCACCGAAGTCATCGTCTGCACCACCTGCCGGCCCGCCGGTGTGCCGCGCGACCAGCCCGCACCAGGCGCTGCGCTGTTTGAAGCCGTTCAGGTCGCCGCGTGGGACCTGGACCCCGCGCAGCTGGCCCAGGTGCGCATACGCAGCGTGGAGTGCATGACAGGCTGCAACCGTGCCTGTACCGTCACGTTCCAGGCTGCGGGCAAGTACCTGTACTACTTTGGCGACTTGTCGGCAGATACTGAAACCGCTGAACACATCCTCGCCTGTGCGCAGCTGCATGTCCAAGCAGCGGACGGCACGCTCTTACGCAACGACCGACCAGCGCGCCTGCGCAACGGCATATTGGCGCGCATACCGCCGCTGGCCATCCCTGGCTAGGGTGAGGCCCTGGCCTAAATCACCTTGAAGTGGTGCGTGCCGTCCCGGCCCAGTTGCGCCACCAGGCCAAACTCCCAGTCCAGGTAGGCTTGCATGGCCTCGGCGGGGGCATCCGTACCTTCGTAAGGGCGGCGGTAGCGGTCTGTGCGGGGGACAGCCAGGCGCTCGTCCCCGGTTGACGTGGGTAGGCCTGCGGCAAACCAGGCGGCATTGCCACCTGCCAGCACATGTATTTCGGCGTCGCTGCCACGCGCTTGGAGCAGCGTGCGCAGGTCTTGCTCGGCAAAGCGGGCCAGCAAACTGCTGCCGCAGGTCAGCACATAGCGCGGCGCCGCAGGTATGCGGTCCAGCGCCTGCGCCAGCTGTGCACGGATGACAAACCAGGCGCCCGGAATATGTTTTTTAACGTGGTTGACGCTGGTGGTCACATTGAGCAGGGCGACTGAGGCGGGGTTTTCATCCAGCCACTGCGCCAGCACGGCCGGCGTGATGTCTGGAGTGTTCGGTGCCGGTGCGTGTGCAGCGGCTTCAGCACCCGGTTCGCTGAATAACGCGCTTGCCTGTGTCTCCAGTACATAGACCTCCCAGCCCATCTGGGCCAGCCAGGACGCGCTCATGGGAGCGCGCACGCCATCGTTGTCGGCGAGAACAATGCGGGCGCCGCGCACCGGCACGTGGTGGTCGGTCTCCTGCACCAGCTGCCCGCCAGGGGCGCTGCCGAAGCCGGGGATGTGGCCGGCTGCATATTCCTCCGGTGTGCGCACGTCAAAGCGGTAGACGGTGCGCCCCGGCGCTTCCAGCGAAGCCAGGGCCTCGTAGGCAATCCAGCGCACACCGGCTTTCTCGGCCACGCTGCGCGCTTGGTTTTGGGCCGTAGCGAGGTGAGCAGCGTCGGGCTCTGGGGCCTGGCGCGCTGCACCGTGGTCCAGCTGTTGGCCGGCGAGTTTCCAGCCTATGGTGCCGTTGCGCAGGGCTGCGATGGGGTTGGGCAGGCCGGCGTTGACCAGGGACTGGGTCCCGATGATGCTGCGGGTGCGGCCTGCGCAGTTGACGATGATCTGTGTCTTGGGGTCGGGGGCCAGCTCCCGCGCGCGCAGCACCAGCTCGGCCCCTGGGACGCTGGTGGCGGTGGGGATGCTCATGGTCTGGTATTCGTCGAAGCGGCGCGCGTCCAGCACCACCACGTCGGCTTTCGCATCGATAAGTGCCTTCACCTCTTGGGCCGATAGCGAAGGCGTGTGGCGCTCGTGCTCCACCAGTTCACCAAAGGATTTGCTGGGCACGTTGACGTCGCGGAACAGCTCGCCACCGGCGGCGCGCCAGCCCTCCAGTCCACCCTCCAATAGATGCACCCGGGTATAGCCCAGGCTCTGCAGGCGCTGTGCGGCCAGGGGGCCAAGGTCCACTCCGTCATGGCTGCCATAGACCACGACCAGCGTGTCGCGGCGTGGAATGCGGCGCCAGGCTTCCAGTTCGATGCGGGACAAGGGCAGGTTGGCGGCCCACAGTGGGTGTTCTTGCGCAAAAGGGTCTTCCTCGCGCACATCGAGCAGGGCGATTTCATGGCGGGCGAGCAGGTGCGCGCGCGCGTTGGTAAAAGAAAGAGTGGCGGTCATGCGTGTCGAAGTTCCAAGGATCGGTCCCATAGATTGGGTAGGGTGGTATTGCTGTAGCCAGACACAAAGGCCTTGCGTCCGCCTTCCGCAGGGTAGGTATGGCGTTGCACGGCGCCGATGTTGGCACCATAAACATGGATGCTGATCGACACCCGGTCGTCGTACGCATTGTGGACACGGTGGATGTCGCCTATGCGGGGCGACACGGCTTCTACCTGGCCTGGGTCCAGCCGCACGCCGGCACCGTCTGGCACGCTGCGGCCATCGGCCTGCAGGCGCCAGGGTTGGCTGTACTCAGCCCCGCGCAGCATGCCGATCAGGCCCCACACGGTGTGGTCATGCACCGGAGTGGCCTGGCCTGGCCCCCACACAAAGCTCACCACCGAGAAGCGCTCGGTGGAGTCCGCATGCAGCAGGTACTGCCGGTAGTGCGTGGGGTGCGGTTCTGCGTAGGCTGCGGGCAGCCAGCTGTCTTGCGCAACCAGCGTGCGCAGCAGGGCGCTGCCTTGCTCCAGCATGCGGGGCTCGTCGGTTTCGCGCTCCAGCAAGCGCCCGAAGGCGATCACAAAGTCGCGCAGCGGTGCGATGGGGTTGGTGCTCATGGGTGGTGTAGGGCAGGGTCGTTCAGCGTGTCCACACCTGGCTATCGGTGATGGCACGGACGTCAACGCGTGTGGGCAGAATGCCGTCGCGGGCCGAGCGGTCTGCCACTTTTTGCAAGGCGGCCACGTCGGCTTCGCTGACCGGCCGGCTGCTGACCGCCGCGCGCGCTGTAATCGTACGCGCATTGTCAAGCGGCAAGCGCGTCAACTGGCTGTAGACCTGGGCAAAGGCTTCGGCATTGGCTTGGGCCCATTCGCCCGCACGGCCCAGCCGGGCAAGAAAGTCGGCAATGGCGGCGCGCTTGTTGGCATCGGCTAGCGCGGGCTCGCTGGCGGTGATGAAGGCCAGCGCAGAGTTTATGCCGCGTCCATCGCGCAAGATGCGTCCGCCTTGCTGTGTGGCGACTGCGTAATAGGGGTCAAAAATCGCCCAGGCATCTATCTGGCGGGATGCAAAGGCCATGGCGGCGTCGGTCGGCAACACAAAACGCACATTGACCTCTTCACGGGCGACTCCGGCTTCCTCCAGCGCACCATACAGCTGGTATTGCGAAATGCTGCCGCGCGCCGACGACACCACCACGCTGCGCCCGCGCAGATCGCGCACGCTGCGGATGGGCGAGTCGGCCTGTACCACGATGCCCAGCGATTCAGGCAGGCCGACACGGGTGGCGACTATCTTCAGCGGCGTGCGGCCCACGGCAGCGGCCAGCACTGGCAAGTCACCAGCAATGGCAGTATCCACCGCCGCACTGCGCTGTGCCTCGAACAGCGGTGCCGCCCCCTGGAAGTTGGCCCAGCGGTAGCCATAGGGTGCGCCCTCCAGGGCTTTTGATGCGTCGAACAGGGCCCGCAGACCGCCGGCCTGGTCGCCCAGAACCAGCGTGGTGCCGGGTGCAATGGTGTTGGCAGCCTGCGCGGGCAAAGCGCTTGCGCCCAGGCCCAGCAGGCCGGCCATGGACAGGCCTTGTTGCAGCAGGTGCCGGCGTGTGGGGAGGTGAGATTTTTTGGAGGTCATGGATGCCTTCGGTGGACTGGATGTTGAATACGTCTAAGAATTTGCAGCCTGCAAGGCGGATTTGCCGGCGGCCACCAGCGCGGAGTCGTTTTGCGGCGTGTGCACTCGACCGCACAGCACGTCGCGGTAGTGGCGCTCCAGCGGGTTGTGCCGCGTGAGCCCGTGGTTGCCACTGAGCTGCAGGGCAATTTCCACGGCGCGGATGGCGTTGTTGGTGGTGGTGTACTTCAGCAGGCCGCTGTCGCTAGGCGAGGGTGTGCGTCCAGCGTCCACCTCGCTACCCGCATGCGCCAGCAGCACGCGGTTGCTGTGCAACAGCGCGGCGATTTCGCCCACATGCTCCTGCACACGCGGCAGGCTGGCCAGTGGTGCCCCCAGGTTGGCGGGGCTGCGGGTACGCAGAAAATCGCACAGCCAGTCGTATGCCGCCCGGGCTACCGCGTCGTAGATGCTGCCTAGCAGCACGCCCATCCAGGCCTGCTGGGTGGCATAGTGCTTGGCCAGGTCCTCGCTCTCAGACCAGCCGTCCGGTGGCCGCAGATCGACGGCAAATTCAGCGGCGATGTGCACGTCTTCAAAGACTACCTCGTGGCTGCCCGAGGCGCGCAGGCCCAGGTGGTCCCAGCTTTCCACCACGCGCACGCCGGGCGCATCGCGTGGCACCAGAAAGTTGCCCACGCGTGGCGTGGCTTCGTCGGTGCGGCCCCATACGGACAGCCAGCGCAGCCCGGCAATGCCGGTGGTGTAGAGCTTGTGACCATTGAGCGTCCAGCCTGTTGCGGTGGCTGTCCCTACGGTGTCGGGCAGGCCGCCGCGCGCCGGTGAACCCAGTGCGGGTTCCACGCGCAGGGCGTTGATCAAGGCGCCGTGTTGTACGCCGTCGCGCAGCACCTGCTCGCGCACTGCCACCGGCCAGCGGCAGTCCTTGCTGCGTAGCGCCAGGTGCTGCAGATAGGTCATGGTCAGTACCAGGGCGGTGGCCGGCTCGCCCTTGGCCACCGCCGCGATTACCCGCCGTGCGGTGGTCAGCGTGGCGGCACTTCCGCCCAAGGCAGTGGGTGCCAGCAAGCCCACCAGTCCATGCTGCTGCAGCGTGGCGAAGTTGCTGTGCGGAAACTCGGCACTCGCGTCCAGGCCTGCGGCACCCGCTGCGAGCTGGGCTGAGAGCTGCGCGAGCAGGGCAGGTGTATGGGCTATATGGGCCGATGTGTACGGTGCCAACGTTGGGTGCGCATTGGCTTCCAACGGTGTGGGCACTGCAGCGAGGCGATGCAAGGTAGTGGTAGGCATGGTGGCGAAGTTAAGCGCTGCGCCTAGTCAGTACAACAAAGTTTCTTGCATATCGATGTGCGACTTTCTACGTTGGCACATCGGCATCTGCGACTTACGCTGCGGGCTTCTTCGTTCTTGCAGTAAAGCCGTAACCACCATGCAATCTTCCCGCTTTCCGTCTACGGTGCCGTTGACTCCGGTATGGTCGCGACGCCAGTGGTTGCAGACTGCTGCAGCGGGTGCAATGGTTTCCGTGGGCGTGAGCTCGCATGCTGCCAACGCCACATCGGACCTGTCCGGTGTGTCCCTGCGCATTGGGACTTACAAAGGCCTGTGGCGCCCTTTGCTGCAAGCTGCCGGGCTGGTTGATACGCCTTACCGCATCGACTGGCGTGAGCTCAACAACGGCGTGCTGCACATTGAGGCGATCAATGGCGACGCACTGGACGTGGGCTCGGGTAGCGAAATTCCGGCAGTCTTCGCGGCGCGGCAGAAGGCCAATGTGCGCTTCATCGCCGCCACTCGCGAGGACTTGAATAACCAGGTCACTCTGGCGCGCAAGGATGCGCCCATCCAGCGCATTGCCGACCTCAAGGGCAAGCGCGTGGGCTATGTGCGTGCCACCACGGCCCACTATTTCTTGAGCAAGCAATTGGCCGAGGCGGGCCTGGGGTTCAACGACATCCAGGCCGTCAGTCTTACACCGGCTGATGGGCTGTCGGCCTTCGCGCGCGGCGATCTGGATGCCTGGGCCATCTATGGTTACAACGGGCAGATCGCGCGTACGCAGTACGGTGCGCGCCCTATCAAAACAGGGCTGGGCTATTTGTCGGGCAACTTCCCCATCTATGCGAACCCGCGCGCCGTGGACGACCCGCGCCGCCACGCGGCTATCACGGATTTTTTGCTACGTCTGCAGCGCTCCTACGTTTGGGCCAACGCCAACTATTTGTCTTATGCCCGTGCCCAGGCGGCCGAAACCCGGGTGCCGGTGGGTGACCTGGTGGAGCTCTTCAACGGCCGCAGCACCGACTACAGCCTGGGCCCCGTCAACGACACCATTGTGCAAAGCCACCAGGATGTGGCCGACACCTTCCAGCGCCTGGGCGTGCTCGACGGGCCCGCCCTAGTAGCGCCGCTCTGGGAGCGCAGCTTTGGCAAGGCCTTGACGGCACGCGCTGCTGCCTGAACCTACCAACTTCCTTCATACACATTTCTTACCTGATTACTTCAAGGAGCACTTTTCATGAGCTACGGTCCTATTGAATTCATTGGCATGATCCAGAGCCAGAAGGTCTCGGAGATCCACGCGGCGCGTGGTCCTTCCATCGACCGCGACTACGTGCGCGCCTTTGCCCAGGCGCATGAAGCAGCGGGCTTTGACCGCATCCTGGTGCCCCACCATTCCACCAGCCCGGACGCCACCTTGACCGTTGCCTACGCAGCCTCGGTCACCGAGCGCATCCACTTCATGCTGGCACACCGCCCAGGCTTTGTGGCCCCCACGCTGGCAGCCCGTCAGTTTGCTTCGCTGGACCAGTTCAGCGGCGGCCGGCTGGCGGTGCACTACATCTCGGGCGGCTCAGACGAAGAGCAGCAGCGCGATGGTGACTGGCTGGACCACGACCAGCGCTACGCCCGTACCGACGAATATCTCGACGTGTTGCGCAAGGTCTGGACGGCCGACAAGCCCTTTGATCACCAGGGCGCGCACTACCACGCCAAGAGCGCCTATTCCGAGGTGAAACCGGTGCAGTCGCACAACGGCAAGCCGCATGTGCCGGTGTACTTTGGCGGTGCGTCGGAGGCCGCTATTCCGGTGGCGGGCAAACATGCCGACGTATATGCCCTGTGGGGCGAGTCGCTAGACCAGGTGCGTGAACTCACCACCCGCGTGCGTGCCGAGGCCGCCAAGCATGGGCGCACTGTGCGCTTCTCGGTCTCGTTCCGCCCCATCCTGGCCGATTCTGAGGAGAAAGCCTGGGCGCGTGCCGACGCTATTCTGGCCGAGACCAAGCGCCTGCGCGTGGTGCAAGGCTTTGGCCGGGGTGGCCCGCAGCAGAGCGAGGGCGCCAAGCGCCTGCTGGCTGCGGCCGACAAGGGTACGCGTCTCGATAAGCGCCTCTGGACCGCGATTGCGCAGGAGATCGGTGGCCGCTCCAACAGTACGGCCTTGGTCGGCACGCCCCAGCAGGTGGCCGACGCGCTGCTGGACTACTACGACCTGGGCGTCACCACCTTCCTGATACGCGGTTTTGACCCGCTGGAAGATGCGATTGACTATGGCCGCGAGCTGATTCCGCGCACCCGCGCCCTGGTGGCACAGCGCATTGCCGCGCAAAGGAAAGCAGCATGAGCGCCGTGTTGTCCATCGACCGCACGGCGGCACCTGCAGCGGCATCTACGCAACTGCGCTTCAACCCCCGTCCGCAGCAGAAGTTCTGGTTTGACCCACCCGCACCGCGCACCAGCGTGGAGGCCGAGCGCCGCCACCGCCAGGAGCGCCTGGCAGGTGCCTTCCGCCTGTTCGCCCGCTTCGGTTTTGCGCAGGGGCTGGCCGGGCACATCACCGCTCGCGACCCCGAGCTTACGGACCACTTCTGGGTCAACCCGCTGGGCCTGCATTTCTCGCGCATCAAGGTGTCGGACCTGCTGCTGGTCAACGCCAAGGGCGAGACGGTGATTGGCGACCGGCCGCTGAACAAGGCCGCGTTTGCAATCCACGCCGCCATCCATGAATACAACCCCAAGATCATCGCCGCCGCCCACACGCACTCGATCTATGGCAAGGCCTGGTCCACCCTGGGCCGCAAGCTGGACACGCTGACGCAAGACAGCTGCGCCTTCCACGGCGATATAGCTTTGTTCGACGACTTCACCGGCATGGTGGTGGACGACAGCGAAGGCCTGCGCATTGCCAAGGCCGTGGGCGATGGCAAGGGCGCCATCCTGCAGAACCACGGCATCCTGACTGCAGGCCCCAGCGTGGAAGCCGCCGCCTGGTGGTACATCGCGCTGGAGAACGCCTGCCACACCCAGCTGCTGGCCGAAGCCGCCGGCACGCCCAAACCGATTGACGAAGCAGTGGCACAGCACACGCACAGCCAGATCGGAGGCCCCGAAGGCGCGCTGCATGCCTTCGAGAGCCTGTACGAGGGCCTGGTGGAAGCCGAGCCTGAATTGCTGGACTGAACGGCAGCAGCCCATCGCAGCGCGCCGCTATTGATATTGAAATTCAAGCCAGGTTTTTATGCACACACCACCGACCCATCGTCGCCAGTTCCTCACTCACGCCGTCGGCGCAGCGTCTGTCTTGGCCCTGCCCGCATTTGCACAAATCCGTCCCGTGCTCAAGGCCGGCGACCAGAAGGGCGGCTTGCGTGCGCTGCTAGAGGCTGCGGGCGCCCTGGACGGCATTGCCTATGACATCCAGTGGGCCGAGTTCCCGGCCGCCGCGCCGTTGGCCGAGGCGCTGAACGCTGGTGCGGTGGACTCTGGCCCCATCGGCGATGCCCCGCTGATCTTCGCGCTGGCCGCTGGCGCACGGGTGAAGGCCATCGGCGCGAACCGATCCGACTCCTACGGCACGGCGGTGCTGGTGCGGCCCGATTCGCCGCTGAAGGGCGCGGCCGACCTGAAGGGCCGCAGCGTGGCGACCAACCGTGGCTCCATCGGCCACTACATCACGCTGAAGGCGATTACCCAGGCCGGGCTGGCGCCCGAGGACGTGAACTTCCGCTTTCTGGCACCCGCAGACGCCAAGCTGGCGCTGACCCAGGGCTCGGTCGATGCCTGGGCCACCTGGGAGCCGTACACCGCCCTGGCCGAAACCAGCCGCCACGCCCGCGTGCTGGTCAGCGGGCGCGGCCTGCTGCCCGGCCTGAGCTACCTGGCCGCCACCGACACGGCCATCTCCAGCAAGCGTGCCGTGCTGCAGGACTTCTTGCAGCGCGTGGTGCGCGCCCAGCAATGGTCGTACAAGCATGTGGACGCCTATTCGGCCGCATTGGCGCGCATCATCGGCATCCCGCCCGAGGCCGCCAAGCTGCAGTTTGAACGCCGCCAGCAGCAGTGGGTGCCCATCAACGCCCAGGTCATCGCCGACCAGCAGGGCACGGCAGACTTCTACCAGCAGGTGGGCCTGATCAAGCAGCCGCTGGACGTGAAGGGCACGTTTGATACCGGCTTTGGCCTGGCTGCTTAAAATGGGTTCTTGCTATTGAAAATATAGCTTCTTGCGCAGGTAATGCCTGCGCTGGAGGCCATTTTTTACGCAGACCGGGTAGCTACAAACTTGGACACCTGTGGCCCCAGCACCAGCACCATCAGGAACCGGGCTAGCTGCATGGCCATCACAAAACTGGCGTCTACCGCGCTGGTGGCGGCAATCACCGCCACCGAATCCGCGCCGCCCGGGCTGGTCGCCAGATAGGCGGTGAGCGGATCAATGCCAGACAGCCAGGACAACGCGGTCGCAATCGCGATGCCCACAGCCATCAAGGCCACAATCGACCCCATCACATGCGGCAATGCCCGCAAGGCATGTTTCAGAATGGCGCGCGTAAAGCGCAGCCCGATGCTCCAGCCAATCAGTGCATAGGCCACGGCCAGCAAGGCGCCTGGCAGTTCAATCACCAGCAGCCCCGTCGCCTGCAATGCGCTGCCCAGCAACAAGGGCAACACCATGGCGCCAGCGGGAATATGCAGCCTGCGGGCGACCAAAGCGCCCCCAAATGCCAGCAGCATCGTCAGCGCTACGTTGGCCGGGTTGTCCACCGTGAACCAGTGCATGCCGGCCACCACGGACGGGCCGGTGTGCGGGGCAAATATGCGTGCCACCAGTGCGGCTGTTGCCGTCACCATGGCCACCCGCAAATACTGCATGAACGCCACCAGCCGCGTATCCGCCCCGTAAGACTCGGCCATCAACACCATGGCCGAGGCCGCGCCGGGTGCCAGCCCCCACACAGCCGTGGTGCCCGGGAAAATCTTGCGGCGCATCAAGACCCAGCCCAACACCGCGCTGGCCGCAATCACCGAGCCCGTCACCAGCACAAAGAGGGGCCAATTGGCCGCCACCTTGCCCAGCGCCGAAGGCTGCAGGCTGTGGGCCATCAGACAGCCGAGCACGCCCTGCGCCAAAGCAAACAGGGTAGGCGGGATGTGCAGCTGAATGTCCCTGGCCGACAGCACAATCCCCACCAACATGCAGCCCAACAACACCCCGGCAGGCAGATGGATTGCGGTCAGAAGCCAGGCCAGCGCTGCACTCACCGGGAGCAGAACGCCCCACCAAGCCAGTGGGGTTGTGTGAAAGAAGCGGGTGAACATGGGGACAAATGTGCCACACGGGCAAGCGTCGTTTCGGCGCGAAGACCCGTGGGTCGGTGTGGTCCGGCCTGGAGGGGCGTTGCTATCTAAAAAGTAGCTTGCAGCGCAGTTTATATCTGCGCTGGAGCCACTTTTTATATAAATTCCTGCGGACCGTAGGGCGTGGTTGCCGGCTGCCGCCAGGCGGTTGTCAGGCCGTCACTGTGCGTGGTGCAGGCGCTGCGTCGGCGGCTTCTTGCACGGCTACCGGGCGGTAGCCCCTGGACCCGTAGAAGCCGATGTACAGAAAGCACAGCAAAGGCACGATGAAGGACAGCAGCAGGCTCAGCTTGTCGGCCAGCGCTGCCTGCAACAGCGGCACCACCGCGCCGCCCACAATCGCCATGCACAGCAGGCCCGAGCCCTGGCTGGTCAAATGCCCCAGGCCTTCCAATGCCAGCGAGAAAATCGTGGGGAATATGATCGAGTTGAACAGTCCGGTCAGCAGCAGGGCCCACATGGCAAACGGGCCGCCCACGGCCATGGCCGCGCCTATCAGCACCGCGTTGACCAGTGCTGCCGCCGCCAGCACCCGGTTGGCTGCCACGCGCTGCATCAGCGCAGAGCCCGCAAAGCGCCCCACCATGGCCGCACCCCAGTACATGGCAAGGTACTTGCCGGCTTGCACATGCGTCAGCCCACCCACGGCGGGCTCGCTCATCAGGTTGACCAGGAAGCTGCCCACGCTGACCTCGGCACCCACATAGGTAAAGATGCCCAATGCGCCCAGCACTAGATGGCGGTGCGCCCAAATGCTGTCGTTGGCACTGCCAGGGTGCGATGCTGGGGCGTTGTCCTCAATCGCGCGGGCGTCGGGCAGCTTGAACATGGACACCACGGCCGCCAGCACGAACAGCACGGCGGCCAGCACCAGGTACGGGCCCTGCACGCTATCTGCCGACTTCGCCATGTCGGCCGCATGGTCGGCTGCGCCCAGGATGGTGACAGCGCCAATCAGCGGGCCCAGGGTGGCGCCCAGTGAGTTGAAGGCCTGCGTCAGGTTCAGGCGGCTGGAAGCCGTGGCGTGGTCGCCCAGCAAGGTGACATAGGGATTGGCGGCGACCTGCACCAGCGTAATACCAGCCGCCAGCACAAACAAGGCGCCCAGGAAGAAGGGGTAGGCCTGCAGTTCAGCCGCCGGGTAGAACAGCAGGCAGCCTATGCCTATCGTGCACAGCCCCACGGTAATGCCCCGTTGGTAGCCAATGCGGCGCAGCAGCGCACCAGCGGGCATGGACACCACGAAGTAGGCGGTGAAGAAGCAAAACTGGATCAGCATGGCCTGCACATAGGTCAGCGAGAACATCGCCTTCAGGTGCGGTATCAGGATGTCGTTGAGCGAGGTGATCAGACCCCACATGAAAAAGAGCGAGGTCAGGACCGTGAGCGGCCGGGTGTAACGATGGGACATAAATTAGGCAAATTGGTCATTGCCAGGCACCTTGCGCGCCCGAGCGAAGGCCAAATATTAACGGTTTATTAAAAACACCATTCGCCGCTTGGATAGGCCCACTTGTTTTGGCACCCCCACGCCAAAGTTTCATATATCGATGGAAGGATTTGTTCGTTGGTGAGCCGCACATCGGCTACTAGCATTGCCGGTGAACTTGCAACGTAAGGGGCACGCAATGGGTACACGAGATATGGATCGAGCATGGCACTCTGCCACGGACGGCACACAGCAGTTCGATGTGGATGTGCTGGTTTTGGGGGGCGGCCCTGCGGGGGCTTGGGCGGCGGTCAGTGCGCGGGCCAGAGGTGCCAGCGTGGTGCTGGCCGACAAAGGCTATTGCGGCACTTCGGGTGCCACGGCGCCCTCTGGTACCGGCGTTTGGTATGTACCACCCGGCACGGAAGCCCGCGAGCAGGCCAAGGCCAGCCGCTTTGCCATGGGCGGGCAGCTGGCCGAGCATGTGTGGATGGACCGGGTGCTGGAGCAAACCTGGAAGAACGTCGAGCAGCTGGCCGAATGGGGTTACCCCTTTCCAGTGGATGCCGAGGGGCAGCAGCAGCGCACATCCTTGCAAGGACCTGAGTACATGCGCCTGATGCGCAAGCGGGTTAAAGAATCCGGCGCGCGTATTCTGGACCACAGCCCGGCGCTGGAGTTGCTGGTCAGCGCATCCGGTGCAGTGCAGGGTGCACGGGGTGTGAACCGGCAGACCGGTGACAGCTGGGTTGTGCGGGCGGGGGCCGTGGTGATGGCTACCGGCGGTTGCGCATTTTTGAGCCGTGCGCTGGGCTGCAATGTATTGACGGGCGAGGGCTTGCTGATGGCGGCCGAAGCTGGCGCAGAGCTGTCGGGCATGGAGTTCTCCAACGCCTATGGCCTGGGCCCCGCGTTCTCGTCCATTACCAAATCACTGTTCTACAACTGGGCGACCTTCTACCACGCCGATGGCACCGAGCTAGAAGGCGCGGGCTCGGCCAGGGGCCGCAGCATCATTGCCAAAACCTTGCAGACCGAGCAGGTATTGGCGCGCCTGGACCGTGCCGATGGGCAGATCAGGGCCTGGATGCGTACGGCCCAGCCAAACTTCTTTCTGTCCTTTGATCGGCGCGGCATCGACCCGTTTACGCAGCACTTTCCGGTGACTTTGCGCCTGGAGGGAACTGTGCGGGGCACCGGCGGGCTGCGCATTGAAGATAGCAGCTGTGCCACCAACGTGCCCGGGCTGTATGCGGCCGGTGATGCGGCCACCCGTGAGCTGATTTGCGGAGGCTTCACCGGCGGGGGCAGCCACAACGCCGCCTGGGCTTTGTCATCCGGCTTCTGGGCGGGCGCAGGGGCTGCGGACTTCAGCCGGCAGCAGTCAGGTGGTCACAGTCTGCACAAGCAACACTTGTTGTATGCCGGGCGCAATGGCCTGCGCACAGCCGGCCATACGCGTTGGGATGCGGAGGAGGTGATTCGCGCGGTACAGGCCGAAGTCTTTCCCTACGAGCGCAACTGGACGCGCAGCCAGGACCTGCTGCAGGACTCGCTGGTGCGTCTCGACGCGCTGTGGGAGCGGCTGCAACACAGCGCACCCGCTGCCGGCGCGACAGACAGCGTACGTTCGCGCGAAGCGCTTGGCATGTTGGCCACATCGCGCTGGATGTACCGCAGTGCGCTGGCCCGTAGCGAAACCCGTGGCATGGCCCGCCGTGCCGATCACCAGGCCTTGGATCCGGGGCAGCAGCACCGCTTGGTCGCAGGCGGCCTGGATGCCGTCTGGGTGCGCAGCGAAGGGGTTGCGGCATGATCGAAATCGTCAGCCCCGAGCGCTGCACCGGCTGCAATATCTGCGTGCACGCCTGCCCTACCAATGTGTTTGAAGCGGTGGCATCCGCGCCCCCGCGCATTGCGCGCCAGTCTGACTGCCAGACCTGCTTTATGTGTGAGCTGTATTGTCCGGAAGACGCGCTGTATGTGGCTCCGAACGCGGACCAGAGCGCACCGGTTTCCGAGAGCGATCCCTTGGTGCAGTCGCTGATTGGCAGCTACCGCAGCACCATCGGTTGGGGCAAGGGGCGCCAGCCGACGGCTGGCGGTGACATGAGTTTTGAGTTACTGAAAAGAGTGCATTGATGCGTACATGGACCCATTACCCTACACCCTCTAACGCGCTTCTTTCCCGGCGCAACCTGCTCGTCGGTGGCGCTGCGGCGGTCGCCAGCGCAGCCTTGCCCGCCGTGGCACAGGCGCAGAGCAGTGTATTGCGGCTCGGTTTCATCGGCCCTGGAAAGAAGCCGGGCTCTGCATCTGGCTATGCGCTGGCGCAAGGCCATTTGGTGCGCGAATTGGCGCCCTTGGGTTACACCGAGGTGTCAACCCATGTGTTTCCCAATGGCCCGGACCTGAACGAGGCGCTCGCTGCCGGCTCTCTGGATGTAGGCATCTATGGCGACACGCCTGCCGTGGTGGCCAAGTCGCGTGGCGTGGACGGCAAGCTCATTGGCTTTGACAACCTGGGCATGAATGTGTGGCTGCTGACACCGCAAGGCGGCGTCAAAACGGTCAAAGAACTGGAGGGCAAAGTCGTCGCCGTGGCGCTGGGTTCCTATATGCACCGCTACGTGCTGGGTCTGTTGAAAGAGGCTGGGATCTTGAAAACCACCAAGGTGGTGTACATGCTTCCACGCGATGGCGAGGTGGGGCTGGAGAAGGGCAGCGTGGCTGCTTTTGCCGCGCCGATCAACACCGGTCCTCTGCTGGCCTCACGGGGTTACCCGGTCATCGACGAAGCCGACAGACACCCCAGCCTGCGCGGCAGCGCGGTCATCGTGGCCTCTGGCAAAGCGCTGGCCAATGCACCCACTCTGGGAGCGGCCTGGCTACGGGCCCGGCGCGCGGCCATCGCCGATATCCGCAAAGACCCGGACCGGTACTACAGCTTCCACGCAGATGCATCGGGCTTCCCGGTCGCGGTCGTGAAAGAGTCCTACCCTGTTTCCCGGTTCCCGGATGAGGCCTATCCAGCCACTGGCTTGCAGGCCCTGGAGGACATCAAGGTCTTCCTTTTGGGGGAAAACCTGATCAAGCAAGACTTCAATATTGCGCAGTGGAAGGTGTGAGCTTATTGCTATCAAAATAGTAGCTTCTAGCGAAGGTATTACCTGCGCTAGGAGCACTTTTCCTTTAAATGTGCGGGTGCGATAAATACAGGCTGCGTGCGGCTTTGATGCCGCAATTTACATTGCGCAACTGGCTCTTGCGGAACAAGGTCAAGCTATCGCAGATGCTTTGGATGGGCTGCTGAGGTGACTTTGGGGGACCTTCAGGTCGGTAGCCAGTAAAAGGTAGAAGGCGGCCCTTCGAGCGCAATCAGACATCGACGCATTGCGTGCACCCGAAAGCGCCCCCGTGGGCCGTCGGTCTGCGGATAGACTTTGCTGCGTTCAGCCAGGTGCCGATAGTCTTTTGCCGAGCCGCATCCACCATGAAACATCTTCGCCAGCTTCTTGTCCTTTTCGCCGCTGTCACCTGCGGCCACGTGGACGCTCAGACGGCTAGCGCTTTGCCGCCCGGGTTCAATGGCTCCCCGATTTCCGCCGCGTCGCATGGGTCCATCTCGGAGTCCAATGCGGCCGTATTCAAGGCTTGCGCGGTCGATCCGACAGCCCGTGGAGTGTGTCCGCTGGATGCGGTCTTCGGGCTCTTCAAGCTCGCCCCGAACAATGACGTGTTGGACTTCAAGGTTTCCAACACAGTCCCCCGGATCGTTAACCAAAACTACGGGTGGATACTGAAACTCAACCAGATGGCCGGCAAGGTCCGCGTTCTTGAACGCATGACACTGCCGGAACCGCCGAAGACGTGGGGCGCCGGTGGACAGCCTTACGGCACCTCGGCGGATCGCAAGACGATTTCGCTGGATGTGACCCTGACGGTGTACAACGGCACGATTTCCAAGTCATGGGACGTGGCTGATGGCGATCCTCCTGGCCACTACCTGATCACCGCGTTCATCGAAAACTCCGCGCCGGTGCAGTTCGAGTTCGATGTGATTGATCCGCGATAAGCATGCGCCCCCAATCTGTTGCTTGAGCCCGTTTCTCATTTCTGCACGCGCTGAGGGTGATCGTCCGTTCGTCCGTTTCCTCGGTAGGTAGATAGGCGAGCTTGGCGGTTTGTCGCAACCAAGCCAGATCGCCGCGTTCGCCGAGCTTCCGCTTGGTTGTGTGCAGCTGCTGCTTTGCAGACCCAGCGGTCTGTCAGACTCGAAAATTCCGCCGCATCAAATACGTATCCATGATCCACCCATGCGCAGCCCGCGCGGCCTGGCGCTCCGCCTGAATCTTCTCGCTCACCTCGGCCAGCGGGCCCGCGATGTAAATCTGCTGCGCCATACCCAGGTAGGCACCCCACCAAATGGTGATGCCCTCGGGTGCCAAGTGCTGAAACGCACAGGCCCCGTCCAACATCACGGCCACGGTGTCGGCACTGTCGGGCCAGCCGTGGTCGCGCAGCTGGCGGCCGGTGGTGATGGTGACGGGGGCGTTGATGTCGTTGAGCGCGATGGCGTGCGCGGCGGTCAGCGCTTGCAGGGCGGTGATGCCAGGCACCACAGATACCTTCAGCGGTAGCTGCAGGGCTAGGCGGTCGGCGATGCGCAGCGTACTGTCGTACAGCGAGGGGTCGCCCCATACCAGCAGGGCTACACGGCCACCGGTGGGCAGGTGGCTGCGGATGGTGGCCAGCCAGACCTGGGCAATCGCGTCGTGCCAGCGGTTCACGGCGGCGGGGTAGTCGGGGTCTTCGGCGTCGCGCACCGGCATGTCGAACTGCACCACTTGGGTGGCGGGGTTGGTCACCAGCTCCTGGCACAGCTGCAGGCGCAGTTCGGCCAGGTCGGCTTTGCCCTCGCCTTTGTGGGGCACCAGGATGAGGTCGGCCGCATTCAGCGCCTTCACGCCTTGGCGGGTCACGTGGTCGGGGTTGCCGGTGCCTATGCCGACCAGGCAGAGGTCAATATTCACTCGGTACCTGCGGGGAAGCGCGGGGCGGTGCCCAGCGGGCGGTAGCGGCGGTCGTAGTCGCCTGCGTAGAGGCGGCTGTGGTCAAAGTCTGCTTCGCCCAAGTTCTCACCCAGGGTGTGGCCGACCAGAATCAAGGCCGTGCGCTCCATGCCTTCGCCCACGGCGGCTTCGATGGTGGACAGTGTGGCGCGCACCACGCGCTCGTCCGGCCAACTGGCACGCCAGACCACGGCGACCGGGCAGTCTGCACCGTAGTGCGGCACCAGCTCGGCCACCACGCGCGGCAGTACGTGGATGGACAGGTGGATGGCCAGCACGGCCTGGGTGGCGGCAAAGTTGGCCAGCGACTCGGTGCTGGGCATGGCCGATGCACGGCCAGAGGTGCGCGTGAGCACCACCGACTGGCTCAGGCCTGGCAATGTCAGCTCGGCTTCCAGCGTGGCGGCGGCGGCGGCGAACGATGGCACGCCGGGCGTCACGGTGTAGGGGATGCCGAGTGCGCGCAGGCCGCGCAGTTGCTCGCCCATGGCCGACCAGACCGACAGGTCGCCCGAATGCAGGCGGGTCACGTCTTGCCCGGCGGCATGGGCGGTGCTGATTTCGGCCAGGATTTGCTCCAGCGACAGCGGTGCGGTGTTGACGATGCGGGCGCCGGGTGGGCAGTGGGCCAGCACGCCTTCGGGCACCAGGGAGCCGGCATACAGGCAGACGGGGCTGGCGGTGATCAGGTCACGGCCGCGCAGGGTTAGGAGGTCGGGGGCGCCGGGGCCGGCGCCAATGAAGTGGACAGTCATAGCCGTGTATTTTCCGCGATGGCTGCAGTGGCCATGCGGTCGGCAGATATGCCCCGGGCCGTGACCAGTTGCGCGCCTATGCCGGCTGCGGCCAGCGCTGCCGCCTCGGCCAGGCTATGGCCGCCGTAGCGTGCGGGTGCATGGGGGCTGGCGCTGGCAGTTTGTTGCTGCAGGTCGGCCAAGGGTACGGCCACTAAGGGTAGGCCGAGTTCCGCAGCCAGCTGCAGCAGGGCGGGGGCTTGGGCCTTGTCTTCGGCCGTGGCCAGTGCGCTGATGCCATGGGCGCCAGCGGCCTGCAAGGCACTGCGCAGCGATGCCACCGTGGCCTGGGCGCGAAAGCCCAGGCCAGCGATTCTTACAAGCTTATTCAGAGCGTTATGCTCCACTGCACGACCGGACGGGCGGGTTGCCAGCCACGCATGCTGCCCAGCGGGGCCGATGCGGCCAGTTCGATGCGCAGCAAATCACCGCCGTGCTGCAAGTGCAGCTGGGTCAGTGCGGATTCGGTTTCCAGCGTGACCCCATTCACCACCAACCTACAGCCAGAGGGAGCCAGGGATTGCAAAACCGTGAACAGTGCCAGATTGAAACCACCGCCGACGAAGATCGCCTGCGGTGGCGCCAGGCTGGCCAGCGCCGAGGGTGCCAGGCCTTCGACCACATGCAGGGCCCCGGCCAGGCCGTAGTGGTCCACGTTGGTACGGATGTTGGCCACGCGCGCGGCATGTTGTTCTACGGCGCTGGCGCGGCCACCCGCCAGGCACCATTCCACCGACACAGAGCCCGAGCCCGCGCCTATGTCCCAGAGGTGTTCGCCGGGGCGGGGCGCCAGGGCGGCCAGCGTCAGTGCGCGCATGGGGGACTTGGTGATCTGGCCGTCGTGCGCAAAGTTGGCATCCGGCAGGCCGGCGCTGCGCGGCAAGCCCAGCGCGCCGGCTACCTCGATAGCGAGCGCCACCGGGGCGGCTACATCCAGCAGGTCAAAACCTGCGGCTGTGCTGTGGCGTATGCGTTCACGCGGGCCACCCAGGGCTTCCAGCACGCACAGCGCAGAGGAGCCAAAACCTTGCTGGTTCAGCCAGGCGCTGAAGTCGCGCACAGCCGAGCCGTCGCGCAGCAGGCACAGCAGGCGCACGCCACGCTGCAGGCTGGGGCGGATGCTGGCGAACGGGGTCGCGTGCAGGCCGTGGCAAGCTACGTCTTCCAGCCGCCAGCCCAGACGTGCAGCAGCCAGAGAAAAGGTAGAGGGCGCGGGGTAGCTGGCCCACTCCGCTGCATCCAAGTGTGCCGCCAGGCTACCGCCGGCGCCAAACCAGAACGGGTCGCCAGAGGCCAGCACGGCCACACGTTGGCCTCGCAGTGCCAATACCGGGGCCACGTCAAAAGGCACGGGCCATGGCTGGCCGCGTGGCCCGGCATCGGCCAGCGCCAGGTGGCGCGGTCCGCCAAAAATGACGTCGGCAGCGTCCAGCGCGGCGCGGCTGGCTTCACCCAAGCCAGCCAGCCCGTTTTCGCCTAAACCTATGATGGAAAGCCAGGGATCAAGCATGCAACGCATCCTCGTATTGGGTGGAACCACAGAAGCCAGCCAGTTGGCTCGTGCTCTGGCTGCGGCCGGTATGGACGCGGTGTTTTCGTACGCGGGCCGCACCGAAGCGCCCGTTGCCCAGCCACTGCCCACGCGGGTCGGTGGCTTTGGCGGCATCGTGGGTTTGCAAACCTGGCTGCAGGCAGAGGGTATCAGCCACGTGGTGGATGCCACCCATCCGTTCGCCGCGCAGATGAGCGGCAACGCCGTTGCGGCCTGCGGTGCCGTGGGAATTCCGCTGCTGGCTCTGGAGCGGCCGGCCTGGGTGGCGCAGGCCGGTGACCAGTGGCTGCATGTGCCTGACATTGCTGCAGCTGTTGCCGCATTGCCCAAGGAGCCGGCACGGGTGTTTTTGGCGATTGGCCGGCAGAACCTGGCGGCGTTTGCAGTGCGGCCGCAGCACCATTACCTGTTGCGCCTGGTCGATGCCGTGCCGGACCTGCCCTTGCCACAGGCCGAGGTAGTGTTGGCGCGCGGCCCATTCACGGTGGACGGGGACCGTGCGCTCATGCAGGCGCACGGCATCAGCCATGTGGTGGCCAAGAATGCCGGTGGCAGTGGTGCCGAGGCCAAGCTGGCCGCTGCGCGTGCACTGGGCATACCGGTTATCTTGGTGGACCGACCTGCCATTCCTGCCCGCGCCACCGTCGCCACGGTGGCCGAGGCGATGCGCTGGGTGACGGCTCACGCTGCCGACCGGGGCGTGTAGACGAAGCGCCCCACGCGTCGCGTGGCGGCATTGCCGACCAGCACCACGGTGCGCATATCCGCCATCTCGGGTGTGGCCTCGGCCAGGGTCACGGTGTGGATCTGTTCCTGCGGCGTGGACACGGCGCGCGCAAAGGTGATCAGTCGGCCTGGGCCGCAGGCCTCGCGCAGCACGGCCAGGATGCGGCCAAAGGTATCGGGCCGGCTGGCCGAGCGCGGGTTGTAAAACGCCATCGCAAAGTCTGCCCCGGCGGCGGCGCGCACGCGGGCTTCGATCAGGCTGGCGGGCTTCAGGTTGTCGCTGAGGTTGATGGCGCAGAAGTCGTGGCCCAGCGGCGCGCCCGCGCTGGCTGCGGCGGCCAGCATGGCGGTGATGCCTGGTAGCACGCGGATGTCCAGCTGCTGCCATGTGGGCATGCCTTCCAGGGCTTCGAACACGGCAGATGCCATGGCAAATACGCCAGGGTCGCCAGACGACACCACCACCACGCGGCGGCCTGCTGCGGCCATGGCCAGTGCCGCGCGTGCGCGGTCCATCTCCACCCGGTTGTCAGAGGGGTGCAGCGTCAAGCCTGCACGCGGTGCGATACGCGCCACGTAGGGGATGTAGCCGACGACATCGGTGGCGGCTTCCAGGGCTAGCGTGACCTCGGGAGTGACCAGGTTGGCGTCACCCGGCCCCAGACCGGCTATACACAACCACCCGTTCATTCCAGTACCTCGGGCCGTCGCCCATGGCCGTGCACCAGCACGATGGCGAAGTAGGGGCAGTCGGTGCCATCCACTTCGATGAGTGGCACAACGCGCTCACCCGGCATGGTGCCGCGTTCGACCAGCCAGGCCTGGTCCAGCCGGCCGGCGGCGGCCAGTGCGCTGCGCACGCGCGGCAGGTTGCGGCCGGTCTTCATGATCACCAGCGCGTCGGCCGATTGCATATGGCGCAGCAGCTCGGCCTCGGGCAGCGTGCCCATGAGCACGGTCAAGACGTCGTCGCCCCAGGTGATGGGGGTGCCGGTGGCCCACCAGCAACCCACCATGCCCGGAATGCCGGGTATCACTTCCACGGCGGCGCGGCCCTCTAGGCGGGTGTACAGGTGCATGAACGAGCCGTAAAAGAAGGGGTCGCCCTCGCACAGCACCAGCACGTCTTCGGTTTGCGCCAGCACCGCCAAACGGGCGGCCCAGTCGTCGTAAAACCCGGCCAGGCAGGCGATGTACTCGGGGCTGTCGAAGGGCAGTTCGGTAGTCACCGGGTATTCCATCGCGTACTCGGTCACCCCTGGTGCCAGCATGCCTTCGACGATGCGCCGGGCCTGGCCGGGGCGGCCTTTTTTGCGAAAGTAAGCGACATGGCCTGCGGCGCGGATCGCGCGATCAGCACGTACGCTCATCAGGTCCGGGTTGCCTGGGCCGAGGCCGGCGCAAAGGATGCGGCCCATCAGATTTCTCTCCGGCAGGCGAGTGCGTTGACTGCGGCGACGGTGATGGCCGAGCCGCCGAGCCGGCCTTGCACCACCAGCGATGGTGCGGGCAGGTCGGCCATCAGCGCGGCCTTGGATTCGGCTGCGCCGACAAAGCCCACAGGGCAGCCGATGATGGCTGCGGGGCGTGGGCAGGTCGGGTCTTGCAGCATGTTCAGCAGCTGGAATAGCGCGGTGGGTGCATTGCCTATGGCCACCACGGCGCCGGCCAGGTGCGGCCGCCACAGCTCTAGCGCGGCGGCGCTGCGGGTGGTCGCCATGGCTTGGGCCAATTCGCGGACGGCGGGGTCGTTCAGCGTGCAGATGACCTGGTTGTTGGCGGGCAGGCGGGTACGGGTAATGCCTTCGCTCACCATACGCACATCGCACAGGATGGGCGCGCCGGCCTCCAATGCGCTACGGGCGGCTTCGGCCATGCCTTCGGAAAAGCGCACATGGGCTTCCAGGCCGACCATGCCGGTGGCGTGGACCATGCGGACGACGGCCAGCTCTTCGATGGGGTTGAAGCGGGCCAAATCGGCCTCGGCCCGAATAATGGCGAAGGACTGGCGATAGATAGCTGCGCCATCGGTTTCAAATTCATGACGCATGGAATGTCGGTAGCAAGTAAGAAGCAATGGATTCGGTAGGCAAGGCCTGTACATCGGGGGAGGCAGATGCCGCTCCGTTACGGATCAGGTCAAAGCCAGCTGGCGTGGCCACCAGCGTCAGTGCGGCGCGCGGGTGGGCGCAGCCTTTGCTGCAGCCCGATACATGCAACAGGTGGCCGGCGGGCACGTGGGGCGCCAGCGCGCGGGCCAGGGGGCGTGTGGCGGCCAAGGCCTGCAGGCAGCCGGGTGCGCCGGTACATGCGACCACGCGCAGGAGCGGATCGCCGGGGTGGGTGATCAGGCCTGCCAGGTCGGGCGCCTGGGTGGCGCCTTCGACCAGCAGCATGTGCCAGGGCGTCATGCGCAGCGGGCCCAGACGTGCCAGGGCATCCAGTGTGGCTGCGGTGAGCTGGCCGAACTCGGCGCCGACCAGCCAGCCTGGGGGCACAGCACCGGGCTGGGCGGGGAGGGGCGCAGCCGGTCTGGCTGCCACGGTTTGAAAGCGCGCTGGCAAGGCTTGTGGCGCCAGCGCCGCCATTCGGCTGCGTCCCGGCCTACCGCCGCCCTGGGTCAAAAACCAGCGGGCTAGCTCTATTGCGGCGGAGACGGCTTCGTCGGCAGCCACTTCGGCCACATTCGCATAGCCATCGGCGCTCACGGTATAGCCCCGGGCGCTGCGTTCGATGCGGATATCGGCTGAGGTGCTTTCCAGTACGGCCAATGGGCCGGTATCTACCGCGAAGCCGAACTTGCCTGGCAGGGCGGGCGCGTCCAGCGCGGCCAGAGCCTGGGCCAGGGCGTTGGCGATTTGCAGGGTACCGTCGCCCGGCGTCCAGAAGGGTGTGACGACGATGTTGCGCCGGGCTTCGGCTTTCGGGCTGCCATCCACCAGGCCTAGATCCCGCAGCCCCTGGATCAGCGCGGGATGCGATGCAGGCGCAACACCGCGCAGCTGCAGATTGGCGCGGCTGGTCAGGTCGAGCAGGCCGTTGCCATGGCTGTTGGATAGCGCGGCAATGCCGATTGCCTGTGCCTGTGTGAGCCGCCCAGCCTGTGGACGTACGCGCACCACCAACCCGTCGCCTGACAGCATGGGGCGCAGCGCACCGGGGCACCAGCCTTTGATGTGGGGCGTGTTGACGGGGGGCATGGTGGTGGCGACGGTTGCGGCGGTTCGCATCCCAGGGCAGTGGACGTGTTGGAGTTGTTTTTGATGCGGGGCAGGGCCGCCGGGGATGTCGCGCCAGAGCCTCGGCCCTCAGGCAAACGGCATGGCGCAGAGCAGCTTCGAAATCCCCACGGTAATGCTCCAAGTATCGCATTACAGGTGCTGCGTCCTCAGCGCCCGGCAAGGGCACCGCTGCAGCCTGGGCCCCCGGCCTCGGGTTGTGGACTGCAGTTTTGAAGAAAATAGGGGTCTGGCGCACATGGAATCTGCGCAAGCAGCTATGAAAACGATAGCTTTCGGTGCAAGCTATTTCCGTTTGTATGCAAAATTACCGCATCTTTACTTTTGCTTCACCGGTCGGCGTGTATAGCTATTGAATTTGTGGATCACAGTGTGTATCTATCAAGGACTACTACCTGCACGAGGTTTATATGAACTTCCAAGAACGCGAACAATTGACCCAGTTTCTGCAGCAATTGGCTTTAGCCAAGGGCGGCCCCAAAGACCCCGAAGCCCATGCGCTGATTGAAAGCACTGTGGCCTGCCAGCCCGATGCCACTTATTTGCTGGTGCAGCGCAGCCTGCTACAAGACCAGGCGCTGCAAGCGGCCCAGGCGCAGATTGCCAGCCTGCAGGCTGAATTGCAACGCAGCAAGGCACCGGCTTCGGCAAGCGGTAGCTTTTTGGACAGCATGGCATGGGGCCGCAACCCAGCCTCGTCGGTGTATGCGCAGTCGCCCGTGGCGCCGCCTGCATCAACACTCCCACCGGCGTATTCGCCCGCGCCTGCACCTTTGGCGGCCGCGCCATCGCGCTTCCAGGCGCCCAGCTTTTTGACCAGCATGGCGACCACGGCGGCCGGTGTGGCAGCCGGTGCGTTCCTGTTCCAGGGCATCGAAAACCTGATGGGCCACCACAGCAATACCTCGGCATCGAGCTTTGGCCTGGCTGAATCCGTGCCGGCCTTCCCGTCGCTGGACAGCAACTTTATAGGCCAGAGCGACAGCCTGGCCAGGGATGCCGGGGCTTTTACTTTGGATGCACCGTCTAGCATGGACAGCTCGGGCAACGACGAGGTGTTTGACCTCGGCGATATGGGCGGTAACGATTGGGCCTGAACGGCCCAAGGCGTTACTTGAGTGGAATCACCGTACCGCGGTCTACCGGCACGGCTGTGACGGCATTCTGCGGCGAGCCGTCAATTAGCTTGTCGGAGTAGGTCAGGTAGATCAGCGCGTTACGTTGCTTGTCCACGATGCGCACGATGCGCAGCTTCTTGAACAGAATGGACAGGCGCTCGTTGAACACCTCGTCCTGCTGCGGCAGCGGCTTGCTGAAGCTGATGGGGCCAACCTGGCGGCAGGCAATGGACGCCTCGGCCTTGTCCTCGGCCAGGCCCAGCGCGCCCTTGATACCGCCGGTTTTGGCGCGCGAGACATAGCAGGTGACGCCTTTTACCTGTGGGTCGTCATAGGCTTCGACCACGATTTTGTGGTCCGGGCCTATCCACTGGAAGGCCGTGTCTACCGCGCCGATCTGCTCGGCGTGCAGGCTGCCGGCGCAAGCCAGCGTTGCAGCTAGCATCCACGCTTTCATCGAAGGGCCTCTGGCAGCTCAATCTTCACTTCCAGCACTTCCAGGTTGTCCTGGCGTTCCAGGTGGACCTTGATGTCGTCGGCGTTGATAGACACGTATTTACTGATCACCGCCACCAGTTCACGCTGCAACGCGGGCAGATAGTCGGGGCGGCTATTGCCCCTGCCGCTGCGCTCATGCGCCAGAATGATCTGCAGCCGCTCTTTGGCGACCGTGGCGGTCTTTTTCTTTTCCCCCAGCAGGAAAGACAGGAAAGACATGGTTTATTTCCCCCCGAACAGGCGCTTGAAAAACCCGGGCTTCACGGCTTCCACAAAACGCATGGGTTTTTCTTCGCCCAGGAAGCGTGCCACTACGTCCTTATACGCCTCGGACACATCGCTGTCTGCCAAATGGATGGCGGGCAGGCCCTGGTTAGATGCCTGCAGCACGGTTTCCGATTCTGGGATAACGCCCATCAGCGGAATGCGCAGGATGTCCTGTATGTCTTCCAGCGACAGCATATGGCCGTCTTCCACGCGGGTGGGGTTGTAGCGGGTGATGACCAGGTGTTCCTTGACGGGTGCCTGGCCTTCGATGGCACGCTTGGTCTTGGAACCCAGCATGCCCAGGATGCGGTCAGAGTCGCGCACCGAAGAGACTTCGGGGTTGGTCACCACCAGTGCTTCGTCGGCAAAATGCATGGCCATCAGCGCACCGGTTTCGATGCCCGCAGGGGAGTCGCAGACGATGTACTCAAAGCCCATGTCGCCCAGGTCTTTCAGCACGCGCTCCACGCCGTCTTGCGTCAGGGCGTCCTTGTCACGGGTTTGCGAGGCGGCCAGCACGAACAGGTTGTCGCACTGCTTGTCCTTGATCAGCGCCTGGTTCAGATTCGCTTCATTGTGGATCACGTTGATCAGGTCATACACCACGCGGCGTTCGCAGCCCATGATCAGGTCCAGGTTGCGCAGACCGACGTCAAAGTCGATCACCGCCGTCTTGTGGCCGCGCAGTGCGAGGCCGGATGCGAAGCTGGCGCTGGTGGTGGTTTTGCCAACGCCACCTTTGCCGGATGTCACCACAATGATCTTGGTCATGGGTTGCGGGTCTTTCTGGATTGAGAGTGTTTAAAGAAGAGGTTCCATCACCAGCTTTTCGCCTACCAGGCGAATCTGGGCCGCCTTGCCCAGCACGTCGGCGGGCAGCGGGATTTCGGAAGTGCGGTAAGTGCCGGCAATCGACACCAACTGGGCTTCCAGACAGGTACTGAAAATGCGTGCTTCGGTATTGCCCTTGGCGCCGGCAATAGCCCGGCCGCGCAGCGGGGCGTAGACGTGCACATTGCCGTCGGCCAGCACTTCGGCTCCAAAACTCACCACGGCCAGCACCACCAGGTCGCCGCCTCGGGCATAGACCTGCTGGCCCGAGCGCAAAGGCTTGTCGATGACCAGCGTGCCGGGCGCCACGGCGGGGGCAATCACCTCAGGGGCAACCGGCGCCGGTGCTGGAGCGGGCGCTGGCAACGGCAGCGCATGCGTGATGTCCGGCGCATCGACCAGGCCTACGGCGACGGCGGCGGCGCGCTGTTCTGCGCTACCGCCGTGTACGGCAATGGCGTGCATACGGTAGCTGCGCAGCAGTACGCACAATTGTTTGAAGTCTATGGGGAGGGCTTCTTCTTCCACATGTACCAGGTTGACCACCACGGGGTCCTGGTCGAAGAAGTCGGGCGTGTCGCCATAGCGCGCTTCCAGCTCTTGCCCCAGGATGTTGAGGTTGGCGGTCTTGAGCACCAGCGCCATCAGGGGCAGCGTAGCGCTTTTCAGGTCAAAGCAGGCACGGGAGTGCCCAGCGGGGACAGACGACATGGGAGGGGAGGGGGCGAAAAGGCGCGATTTTACAGTCCAGCCGAGCGGCCGCCGCGTCGGCTACACCCTGTTGCGAATCTGTACCGAGCCCGATCTGCGCTAACGAATGTAATTGCTATATTTTTCGTAGCTTCTCGCGCAGGTGGAATCTGCGCGAGCGCCCCATTTCTTTTATAAAACTGGGGCGCTGCATAGAACGGCTTAGGCGGCGGCGACGCGCTGGGCCAGGTGGGCCAGGGCTTCTTCCACCTGGTCCACCAGGATCAGGCACAAGTCGCCGGGCTGCAGGCGCTCCAGAGCCTTGTCGATGGCGATGAATTCGCCATAGATTTCGTCCACCTGGCGGGTGCGCTGGGCGTTGGCCAGGCCCTCGCGCAGCAGGGCCACGACTTCGCCATCGGCACGGCCGCGCTGGCAGGCATCTTCAAACAGGATCACATCGTCAAATGCGTCGCCCAGGATGATGGTTTGCTCGCGGATGTCTTCGTCACGCCGGTCGCCCGCGCCGCTGATGACCACCGAGCGGCGCTTGGCCGGCATGGCGTCCACGGCGGCGACCAGGGCGCGCATGGCGTCCGGGTTGTGGCCGTAGTCGGCAATGATGGTGGCACCGCGGTAGTCCATCACGTTGAAGCGGCCAGGCGCGTTGTCGGCGTCGTTGGCAAAGCTGGACAGGCCACGGCGGATGGTGTCCCAGTTCAGGCCCACACCCCAGGCGGCAGCCACGGCGGCCATGGCGTTGTCCACCTGGAAGCCGATGGTGCCGGCACGGGTCAGCGGCACATCGCGCAAGGCAATCTGTTCGCGCCAGGAGCCCACAGCGGCGACGATGTGGTCGCCATCGACATACACCGTGCGCCGGCCCTGGGCGCGGTGCGTGGCCATCACCGGGTGGTGGCGGTCGGCGGTGAAGAAGATCACGTTGCCGGGGCAGGACGCGCCCATGGCGGCGACGATGGGGTCTGCCGCGTTCAGCACGGCGTAGCCGGTGGCCTGCACGTTTTGCACGATCACGCGCTTGAGGACGGCAAGGTCTTCCACCGTGGTGATGTAGTTCAGGCCCAGGTGGTCACCGGCGCCAATGTTGGTCACCACGGCGACCTGGCAGCGGTCAAACCCCAGGCCTTCGCGCAGCATGCCGCCGCGCGCGGTCTCAAACACGGCGGCATCCACGTCAGGGTGCATCAGTACGTTACGCGCGCTTTTCGGGCCCGAGCAGTCGCCGCTGTCGATCTGGCGGCCGTTGACGTAAACGCCGTCGGTATTGGTCATGCCGACACGCATGCCGCTGCTGGTGAACAGGTGGGCAATCAGGCGGGCTGTTGTGGTTTTGCCGTTGGTGCCGGTGATGGCAACCACCGGAATGCGGCCGTCTTCACCCGGTGCGTACAAGTTGCTGACCATGGCTTCGCCGACGTTGCGGCCCTTGCCGAAGGACGGCGAGATGTGCATGCGCAGACCGGGTGCAGCGTTTACTTCGACGATGCCTCCGTGCTGGTCTTCGAGCGGTCTGAGCATGCTTTCGCAGACCACGTCCACACCGCAGATGTGCAGGCCAATCATTTGCGCGGCGGCCACGGCCTGGGCCGCGACGGCGGGGTGCACGTCGTCGGTTACATCGGTGGCGGTGCCGCCGGTGCTCAGGTTGGCGTTGTTACGCAGAATGATGCGGCGGCCTTTTTCGGCAATCGACTCGGGTTGCAGGCCTTGCAGGGCCAGGCGGGCGATGGCGATATCGTCAAAGCGGATCTTGGTGAGCGAGGTGGCATGGCCTTCGCCGCGCTTGGGGTCGGAGTTGACGATGTCCACCAACTCGCGCACGGTGTGCACGCCGTCACCCAGCACCTGGGGCGGGTCGCGGCGGGCGGCGGCCACCAGCTTGTTGCCCACCACCAGCAGGCGGAAGTCGCTGCCGGGCAGGAATTTTTCCACCATCACTTCGCCGATTTCGGCGGCGGCGGCATAGGCCACTTCCAGGTGGGCGCGGTCCACGATGTTGACCGTCACACCCTTGCCCTGGTTGCCGTCCTGCGGCTTGACCACCACGGGCAGACCGATTTCCTGCGCCACTTGCCAGGCTTCATCCAGGCTGTTGACGGGGCGGCCCAGGGGCACGGGTACGCCGGCGGCGTGCAGCAATTTTTTGGTCAGGTCTTTGTCCTGGGCGATCGCCTCGGACACGGCGCTGGTGGCGTCGAACTCGGCTGCCTGGATGCGGCGCTGGCGCGAACCCCAGCCAAACTGCACCATGCTGCCCTTGGTCAGTCGGCGGTAGGGAATGCCACGGGCGACGGCTGCGTCCACGATGGCGCCGGTGCTGGGGCCCAGGCGTTCGTCTTCGTCAGTTTCACGCAGCTGGGCGATGGCGCTGTCCACGTCGAAGGCGGTGTTGCTCAGCGCAGCCTGGATCAGCGCCTGGGCAAGCTCCAGAGCCTGGCGGCCTACAGCTTCTTCGCTGTATTCCACAATGACCTGGTAGGTGCCTGCCTGCGGCGTAGATGCCGTGCGGCTGAATGTCACAGGGCAGCCGGCCTGGGCCTGCAGGGCCAGGGTGGCGGCTTCCAATACATGGGCCAGCGATACCGAGGCGTGTTCGCGGTTAGGGCGCAGCGGGCCTATGGCCGGGAACAGGGCGCGTACGGTGGCCTCGAAGCCGGGTAGTTGTGCGATGGCGCGTTCGCTTTCCGTACATGAAACCACGGCTTCCACGGCGGTATGACGGCTCCAGAGATTAGGGCCACGCAGGGCCCGAATGCGTGAGACTTCCATCAGTCGGTCTTTCTATCTTCTTGTTCGGTACGGTAGGGGGCTGCGGTGGGCACGGCGGGGAGTACGGTGCGCGCGGTGGGCAGGTCCAGCTCAAAGGTTTTCAGGCCGGCGACGATGAGGTCGGGCGAGATGTCCATGGCCCAGGCGGCGGCAATCGCGGCCAGTATGGGTTCCAGCGGCACCTCGCGGTGCCAGACGGCAGACAGGATGTCCAGGCTGACCAGCGGGGCTTCAGAGCTACCGGTGGCCAACATGATGTAGCCCTTGTTCACTAGAACGGCGCGGCCTTCGGTAGCGCGGTGGGCCACCGTGGCTTCCAGTTGCGGGTCCAGGCCATACAGGATGGAGCTGCCGTCGCAGAGCTCGGCCATTTGGGCCACGCGTGCGTCGGCCGCATTCAGCACCGCCACGCCTTCGGGCAAGACCACATCGACCTGGGTGCGCAGCACTTTGTAGAGCTGGTCTTCATCGGTGATGTCGAATTCAGCCAGCTTGTCTGCGCCGCCCATGTCGGTCACGATGCCCACGGCGCAGCGGTCGTAGGCCAGGCCATCGCGCAGAATGCTGGCTGCGCCGTTTTCAATCACGGCGGCTTCCATGGAGCGGTTGATCAGCAGGCGGTGCGATGGCGCCCAATGGGCGCAGTCGGTGGACTCGATGCGGCGGGTGTCCAGGAACAGGCCGTCGCGGCAGGCCAGGCCCACGCGCAGGCCGCTCAGGTGCAGCAGCCAGGCGACCAGCCTGGAAATGGTGTGCGTGGCCTGGGTGCCGGCTACGCCAACCACCGGAATGCGGCCGGTTTCGTGCTCGGAGAACAGGTGGTCTACGATGGCCCGGCCCACGGGGCGGGGGGCGCCCTCGGCCGGTTTCAAGTGCATCAGCAGGCCGGGACCGGCATTGACTTCCACGATGGCGCCGCCTTGGGCGCTCAGTGGCTTGGAGATGTCTTCTGCCACCACGTCCACGCCAGCAATGTCCAGGCCCACGATGCGTGCCGCCAGCGACACGATGTGGTCCACCTCGGGATGCATCTGGTCGGTGCAGTCGATAGCCACGTTGCCGTTGCGCTGGATCAGCACCTGCTTGCCCATGGGAGGGATGGAGTCAGGCGTCAGCCCCTGGCGCTGCAGGTCCAGAAGTACGGCTTCGTCGCCGCGTGTGTCGATCAGGCCCAGTGGCGCGTCTTCGTGGGTGCCACGGCGCGGGTCGGTATTGATATGGGCATCTACCAGTTCAGCCACGGTGGAGTGGCCGTTGCCGGTGACCCAGGCCACCGAGCCGCGTGCGGCGGCGACCACGCGGCCACCGACCACCAGCAGGCGGTGCTCGTTGCCGCGCACAAAACGCTCTACCAGCACTTCGCTGCCGTGCTTTTCGGCCACCAGGTAGGCGGCTTCGATGTCGGCCTGGTTGCTCAGGTCCAGTGTCACGCCGCGGCCGTGGTTGCCATCGGATGGTTTCACTACGACGGGCAGGCCGATGTCTTGCGCGGCTTCCCAGGCGGCGGCCGGGCTGTCCACGGCAACACCTTCGGGCACGGGCACGCCGCAGGACTGCAGCAGGGTCTTGGTCAGGTCTTTGTCGTGCGCAATGCCTTCGGCGATGGCGCTGGTGAATTCGGTCTCTGCCGTCCAGATGCGGCGCTGACGGGCACCATGGCCGAGTTGCACCAGGTTGCCTTCGTTCAGGCGGATGTGCGGGATGCCCCGGTCCGTGGCGGCGGCCACGATGCAGGCGGTGCTGGGGCCCAGGTAGCAGTCGTCCACCTCGGCGCGTACGGCGGCTACTGCGGCGGCTACGTCAAATGGAATATCGTTGATGGCCGACATCAGCAGCCGGTGGCCCTGGGCCAGGGCGGTGCGGGCAACCTGTTCGTCGCGCGCCCGGAACACCATGCGGTAGATGCCGCGCTGCGAGGTGCTGCGGGTTTGGCCGAAACCGGTGGGCATGCCCGCCAGGTTCAGCAACTCGATCACCGCGTGTTCCAGGATATGGCCGGCCCAGGTGCCTTCCACCAGGCGCTGCAGAAAGCCGCCGCGCTCGCCTACGCCGCAGTGGTGTTCCACCAGGGCGGGCAGCATGGCGACCAGGCGGTCGGTGAAACCGGGCAGCAAATTGGAGGGGTAGTCTTCGAGTTCCCCCAGGTCCAGCCAGACTTCGAGAGCCGGTCGGTAGGTCCAGATGTTGGGGCCGCGCAAATAGTTGATGCGCAGAAGTTGGATATCGTCCTTGGGGCTCATGTTCTTCGGGGGTGTTGTGGCCGGGCACCCCGGCTGCGGGTGGCTATTGTGCACTTTGCTATATGGTAGTGAGAAATGAAGGCGCCATCGGCGAGAATCTGAGGCCCCGCTGAGGCGCTGGTCCATCTGGCACCAGGTAAGAGATCGCGGGGTTAAAAAAATGCAAGAACACCATACAGTCGATATTTCCCTTGGGCTGCAAACGCAGCTCCTTGCCCACGAGAACGTCGTAGCCAGCCTGTCCGTTGACCTGGACACCCAGCTGCGCTTTGCGCCCGGCCTATTGGCCTTGACCAACCAGCGCCTGCTGGCCTTCCAGGGAGGGGCCTGGCAGACCTGGGCGCTGACGCCCGACATGGTGCTGCGCCACTCCGACCACGCCGGTGTGGGCACGCTGGAGCTGCACGACGCCCGCACCTTGCTGGCCCGCTGGCGCTACACGCTGGCCGTTGACCCCCAGGCGCTGCGCTTGGTCAAGCTGTTCGGCCAGCGTTTGCTGCCGCAGGACCCCAGCCAGGACGAACCCGGCCAATGCCCCAACTGCCATGCCCCGCTACCCGCTGACAGCGAGGAATGCGCGGTATGCAACCGCGAGCTGAACAGCCCGCCCAGCACCTGGGTGTTGCTGCGCTTGTGGCGTTTTGCAAAGCCTTACCAGTTCCAGCTGCTCGGTGGCTTCCTATTGATGCTGGCTTCCACCGCTGCCACGCTGGTGCCGCCCTACCTTACGATTCCGCTGATGGACGAGGTATTGATTCCATTCCAGAGCGGCAAGCAGATCGATGTAGGCCAGGTGAAATGGCTGCTGGCCGGCCTGCTGGGCTCGGCTTTGCTGGCCTGGAGCCTGGGCTGGGTGCGTACCTGGCTGCTGGCCTTGGTGTCCGAGCGCATTGCGGCCGACCTGCGGACCACCGCGTTTGACCATCTGCTCGGCCTGTCACTGGACTATTTTGGCGCCAAGCGTACCGGCGACCTGATTTCCCGCATCGGCTCGGAAACCGACCGTATTTCGGTGTTTCTGTCGCTACATGCGTTGGATTTCGCTACCGATGTGCTGATGCTGGTGATGACGTCAACGATTCTTTTCTCGGTCAATCCCTGGCTGGCGCTGGTAACTTTGCTGCCTTTGCCCTTTATCGCCTGGATGATCCACACCGTGCGTGACCGGCTGCGCACCGGATTCGAGAAGATCGACCGGGTCTGGGGTGAGGTCACCAATGTGCTGGCCGACACCATTCCGGGTATCCGCGTGGTCAAGGCGTTCGCGCAAGAGCGGCGCGAGGCTGGCCGCTTCCACGCGGCCAACCAGGCCAACCTGGCGGTGAATGACCGACTGAACAAGACCTGGAGCTTGTTTACCCCCACCGTTTCCCTGCTGACCGACATTGGTTTGCTGGTGGTCTGGGCTTTTGGTATCTGGCAGGTCAGCAAAGGCCAGATCACCGTGGGTGTGTTGACCGCCTTCCTGGCGTATATCGGCCGCTTCTATACCCGTCTGGATTCCATGAGTCGCATCGTCTCTGTCACCCAGAAGGCAGCGGCTGGCGCCAAGCGCATTTTTGACATCCTGGACCATGTATCGAACGTGCCGGAACCCACCCAGCCGGTGGTGGTCGGCTCGGGCATGCCTGGCGCCGTGCAGGTGCGCGGACAGATCGAGATGAAAGGCATTGGTTTCCGCTACGGCAACCGCTCGGTCATACGCGATATGGATCTGGTGATTCGTCCGGGTGAAATGATTGGCTTGGTGGGCCACAGCGGCTCGGGCAAAAGTACCCTGGTGAACCTGATCTGTCGCTTCTACGACGTGACCGACGGTTCCATCCAGGTTGATGGCACGGATATCCGCCGTTTTGCCGTGGCCGACTACCGCCGGCACATCGGCTTGGTACTGCAAGAGCCCTTCCTCTTCTTCGGCACGATTGCTGAGAATATCGCCTACGGCCGGCCCGACGCCACCCGGGCTGAGATTGTGGCGGCCGCGCGCGCCGCGCATGCGCACGAGTTCATCTTGCGCCTGCCCCAGGGTTATGACTCGCTGGTGGGCGAGCGTGGCCAGGGCTTGTCGGGCGGAGAGCGCCAGCGCATCTCCATTGCCCGGGCTTTGTTGATCGACCCGCGCATCCTGATATTGGACGAGGCCACCTCTTCGGTGGATACCGAAACCGAGAACGAAATCCAGAAAGCGTTGGACAACCTGGTGAAAGGCCGCACCACCATCGCCATTGCCCACCGTTTGTCCACCCTGCGCAAGGCCGACCGCCTGGTGGTGATGGACCGAGGCCGGGTGGTCGAGGTCGGGCCGCACGAGGAGTTGATGGAACGCCAAGGTGCCTATTGGCGCCTCTACCAGGCCCAGCTGCGCCGCACTGAATCCGAAGACGATGGTTTAAGTTTGTCCGCCTCCTTGCCGATGGCCCCAATAGCCCATTCGGCCCACCCTGCAGGAGGCTAATGGAACACCCCCAGGCTACGCGCTGTGCGTCTTCGCCAACCCCCTTGCAGGGGGCGATGCCAGTGGCCCGGCAAAGCCGGTTCCACGGCATCCCACGAATATGTGCGTTTTGACTGTTGAGTAGTGACTATTTATGAACAATAACGACCCTGATTTCCAACTGGAACGTGACGCTTTTGGGCGTCTGGTGCTGGTGCTTGCCAGCGGTGAGCGCCACGAGGGCGTGCTGCCGGTGCGGGCATTTCCTATTACTTCGCCGGAAGAGGGCTTGTCCTTGGTCGGTACCGAAGGCCGCGAGCTGGTGTGGGTGCCGCAGACCAGTAGCCTGCCGCCGGCGGTGTGGGCGCTGTTGTCCGAGGAGCTGGCCAACCGCGAGTTTGTGCCCGAGATCCGGCGCCTGAAGGCCGTGTCCACCTTTTCCACCCCCAGTGTGTGGACGGTGGAGACCGACCGTGGCGATACCGAGTTCGTGCTCAAGACCGAGGAAGACATCCGCCGCCTGGGCCGTGCCGGCCTGCTGATCGCTGGCGGGGCGGGCGTGCAGTTCCGCGTACGTGACATGTTGGCCCTGGACCGGGCCTCGCGCCGTCTACTGGAGCGCTTTCTCTGAAAACTTGAGGGCGGGGGCGAAGTTGTTTTGTAAAGATTTTTATCTTTTTTAAGAAATAGCCCTAAATAACCCTCCATTTCTGCCGTTAACCAAGATACGTGGTGTGGAAAAAGTATTCCACCGCCCCCTAACCTGGTGAACGCTATGCAACTGCCCTCTGTTGAACGAACCGCAAGCTGGCCGCCGGCTGCCGCCGGTACGCATTCGGGCATCGGTGCGGCCGCGCCAAAGGCCGAGTCCGCATTGATTCAGGAAGCGACCGCCAAGGTTGAGGCGGTGGCATCCAAACCCGAACCCTCCACTAAGGTGGATATTTCCACCACCCAGCAAGAGATTGCAGCGTTAGAGGCTGCCGCACGCCTGCGAGCGTCTATCCAGCCAGCTGCCAAGGAAAAAGCCGACGAGGCGGGTGGTATCAAAGCGGTGGCCGATGTGGCCAGTACCGCAGCCAACGCGGCCACTGCTGCAGTGTCGGCAGCGACTGCCGAGGCCAAAAAGCTGCAAGACCCGGTGCAAAGCGCAGCACCTGAAGATACCGCCAAGACGGCCAAACTGGTCGATGCCGGCAAGGAGCCGGGTCCGAACCAGCCTACGACGACGGAAAAAGGGCCTTCCAAAGACTGGACCACCACGCCCCAGGCGTCCGATAAAAAGGTGGAAAACCCACCGCCGGAACCGCTGTCAAAGAAGCTGCTGGACTTTTTGCAGGCCCTGTGGCGCGCCGGCGGCAACGCGGTGGACGTGAACAACCAGGCGACCAACCAGGTTTTGAACTCCGAAAAGCAGTCCGAAGGACCGCTGACCTACTCCGATCCCACCGTCGTGAAAAAGACCAGCAGCAGCGTTTAACGCTTTCAACGTATTTCTTCCAGGGCCCCGACGGGGCCCTGGTTGTTTCAGGCCCGGCTTTGCACCAGTTGGTAGCGGGCTGCAGCGCCTTCGGCCTGTGGCTCCAGCGTCCAGCGGCTGTGGTGGAAAGCGGCAATGGTTGGCTTGTGTGCTATTGAAATAATAGCGCCTTGCGCTTGTTCTACCTGCGCTAGCAGTCGTTTGTAGATGGCTTCTTCGGTGGGGGCGTCGAGTGCGCTGGTGGCTTCGTCGGCATAAATCCAGCGGGGTTTCTTCAGCAGCACGCGCGCAATCGCCAGCCGCTGCTGTTCGCCGCCCGAGAGTTTTTGGCTCCAGGCGGCCTCCACGTCCAGTTGTTCGCACAGGTCGGGCAGCAGTGCATCTGCCAAAGCCTGGCGCAGCTGGGCGTCGTCGTATTGCGTGGCTGCCAAGGGGTAGGCCAGGGCGTCGCGCAGCTTGCCGTCCGGGAAGTAGGGCCGCTGGGGGATGAACATCGCATCCTGCGGCTGTGCGACTTGCCCGCTGGAAAACGGCCAGATGCCCGCCAGCGCACGGAACAGCGTGGACTTGCCGCTGCCCGAAGGGCCGTTGAGCAGAATGCTGTCGCCAGGGGCAGCGTGCAGGTTTTGCCCTTGCAGCAAGACTTGCCCATTCGGCAGGCGCAGGGTCAGCCCATGGACATCCAGGGTATCGGGTGCTTCAGAATTGATAGCTGCTTGCGCAGACTCTACCTGCGCTAGCGCCTGAATTTGTTCTTCAAACGAAGTCAGGCGGTCGGTGGTGGCGCGCCAGGCGGCCAGGCTGCTGTAGTTGTCTACAAACCAGCTCAGCGAATCTTGCACCCGGCCAAAGGCGGATGAAATCTGCATCAGCTGGCCCAGTTGGATGGCGCCGCTGAAAAAACGCGGTGCCGCCACGATGAAGGGGAAGACCACCGCAGCCTGGCCGAAGAAGCTGTTGAACCAGATCAGGCTTTTCTGCGCCTTCAGCAGCTTCAGGTAGTTGGCCAACACTGCCTTGAAGCGCAGGTCCAGATGGGCTTTTTCGGCGGCCTCGCCCCGGTCCAGCGCGATCGACTCGCTGTATTCGCGCACCCGCACCATGTGGTGGCGGAAGTCGGCCTCCACTTTTTGTTGCTGGAAGTTCAGCTTGATCTGCGGGCGGCCTATCCAGTAGGTGATGATGCTGCCGGCCAGGCAGTACAGCACGGCCATCCATACCATGAAGCCGGGGATGAAGTATTCGCTGCCGCCCAGGTGGAACGAGAAGTTGCCCGACAGGCCCCACAGAATGCCGACAAAGCTGACCAGGGTGACCAGTGCGTTCAGCACGCCCATGGTCAGGTCGATGGTCAGGCTGGTGAACTGGTTCAGGTCTTGCTGGATACGTTGGTCGGGGTTGTCCGGGGTGGCCAGCGCGTCAGTCTTGGCAAAGCGGGCCAGTTCCATCTTGTAGAAGGACTGGTTGCTTAGCCAGCGGGCCAGGTAGTGTTCGGTCATCCAGGCGCGCCAGCGCATTTCCAGCAGCTGGGTCAGGTAGAACTTGTAGACCGCCAGAATGATGAGCGCGAAGGCGATGTAGGTGAAGCGGCCCAGTTGCTGCCAGAACACGGCGGCGTTTTTGTTTTGCAGCGCATCGTAGAACACCTGGTTCCACTCGTTCAGCAGCACCAGCAGGTAGACGCCCAGCAGGTTCAGCGCCACGATGGCGGCCAGCAGGGCGCGGGCCTTCCATTTTTCTTCGGATTTGAAGTACGGAATCGACAAAGCCCAGACTTTGGCGGTCTGGGCTTTCAGGTTGGAGAAGCGCGAAGCAAGACGCATGGGTGTGTGCCGTGGGTAGAGTTGACAAGCCCGCAGATGGACTGCGGCGGCGCGGAATAGTTCGCGGGCTTAGTGCGATGGGTTGGATACGCCGCTGCTCACATGGCCGGCCGGCACATGCTGCGCGGCGGAGGTGACGTGGCCAGTCTGGTCGTCGAAGAAGAAGTCCGGCTCGAATTCGCGCAGAAACGGGCCTTTCTCCAGCCCGCCCAGGAACATCACCTCGTCCACGGCAATATTCCAGCGCATCAGGGTCAGGATGGCGCGTTCATGCGCCGGTGCGCTGCGGGCGGTGACCAGGGCGGTGCGTATGCGCATGTGCGGGGTGCTGGCTTTTTGCAGGCGGTGCAGCGCGGCCAGCAGGGGCTTGAACGGGCCGTCGGGCAGCGGTATGGAGGCATGTTCGACCTCGTGCTGCTGGAAGGCGGGCAGGCCGTCTTTTTGATAGACGCGCTCGGCCTCGTCGCTGAACAGCACGGCGTCGCCGTCAAAAGCGATGCGCACTTCATGCGGGTTGCTGTCACCGGCCTGGGCCGATTCGGTCAGCACCCGTGCGGCGGGGAAGCCCAGGTTCAGCGCTTCGCGCACGTCTTTTTCATTGGCCGACAGAAACAGGTGCGCGCCCAGCGCCCGCAGATAGCCGAAGGGTGCGCGGCCCTGGGTGAACACACCGCGCTCCAGCTGCAAATTGCTGGCCTGGCTGGAGCGGAAGATGCGCATGCCGCTGACCGGGTCGTTGCGCGACAGGATCACCACCTCGACCCGTTTCACGCCATCGGCGTTGAAGGCCAGCAGCTTCTTTACCAGCGAAAACGCCACGCCCGGCTTGGCGGGTATGTCCAGCCGCTCGAACTGCAGCTGCATATAGGCTTTGTCGTCGCCTGCGTCGAACAGCCGGTTTTCCTCTTCCAGGTTGAACAGGGCGCGCGATGAAATCGCCACCACCAATTTGTCGTCTAGGGTCAGAGCCATGGCTACTTCGCAAACTGGTTGAGTTGGATGATGGGCATAAGGACAGCCAGCACGATCAGCATCACCACCAAGCCCATGGCCACGATCAGCAGCGGCTCCAGGATGGTGGCAAGGGCCATGGCGCGGCGCTGTACCTCGGTGCCCAGCTGGCGGGCGGCGCGCTGCAGCATCAGCGGCAGCTGGCCGGTCTGTTCACCCAGGCGGGCGAACATGGCCAGCAGGCCGGGGAAGCGTTTCTTCTGCGCCAGGGCCGAGGCCAGCGGCGCGCCTTCGCGCACCAGCACCAGCGCGTCCAGTGCATCGGCGCGCATGGCGGTGTTGTTCAGGGTTTCGGCGGCGGCTTGCAGGGCTTTCAGAATCGGCACGCCGGCAGCGGCCAACATCGCCAGGGTGCTGGCAAAGCGTGCCGCGTTATAGCCGCGTGCCAGTGTGCCCACCAGCGGTAGCTTCAAAAAGGCGGCGTCAAATTTTTGGCGAATAAGGGCGTTTGCGTAGGCAAACCGTGCGCCGATAGCTGCAAAAATAATAGCAATCAACATGGCCCAACCGTAGTTGCGCACCGCGTCGCTGATGGCCAGCATGGCCACCGTCAAGAACGGCAGCGCGCGCTTGCTGCCGGCAAACACGTTGGCCACCTGGGGCACCACATAGCCCACCAGAAACAGCACGATGGCAATCGCCACCAGGGTCACGATGGCCGGGTAGAGTGCTGCGCCGATCAGCTTGGACTGCAGCGCCTGGCGTTCTTCCAGGTCGGTGGCCAGGCTTTCCAGCACATCGCCCAGCGCACCGCTTTGCTCGCCTGCACCAATCACGGCGGTGTAGATGCTGGAGAACTCGCGCGGATGCTGGCCCAGCGCCTTGGCGAAACTGGCGCCGGCATTCACCTCGGCGCGCAGCGAGGCCAACAGATTGCGCTGGCGCTCGTCCTCGGCCTCGTCGGTCAGCGCGGTAAGCGCCCGCTCCAGCGGCAAGCCGCTGGACACCAGGCCGGCGACCTGCCGGGTCCAGATGGCCAGGCCAGAGGCATTGAAGACTTTTTTCTCGAACAGCGTGGTGCGCAGGCCGGTGCCGGCAGATGCGCCGCCGCTGCCGGTGCTCACCGGCGTCACCGCCAGCGGCACCAGGGCCTGGGCGCGCAGCAGCGCCCGCGCGGCTTTGGCCGTGTCGGCCTCCATCACCCCTTTGCGGGACTGGCCCTGGGCGTCTACGGCTTCGAAGGAATAGGCGGGCATGCTAAGTGTTCAACGTATATGGGCGTTCTGGCGCAGCCAGGCAGCAAAGTCAGCTTCATGGATATCGCCTGCGGCCGCGCCCATGACCATCAGTGTTGCGTCGGCCTGCGACGCCGTCAGCCGATAGCCATTGAGGTACAAAAACAGACCGACAGCCAGGAAGGCTGCGCGTTTGGTGCCATCGACGAAGGCATGGTTTTTCACTAAACCCAGACCGTAGCTGGCCGCCAGGGCGGCAAAGTCTGGCTCGCCATAAGCGGCCAGATTCAAGGGGCGAGCGAGCGCGGAATCGAGCAGGCCCTCGTCACGCAAACCCGTGCCGCCACCGTGCTCGGCCAGGCTTTCGTCGTGCAGCAGCAGGAGTGCTTGTTTGCTGACCCAGCGCCAGCTCATTTGGCGAGCTGGTGAAAGGTGTCGCGGAAGTCGCTCATAAACGCGCGGCCCGCTTGGATTTGCTCTTCCAGGGCAGGGTCGTAGGGGGTGAGGGTGTAGCCCTCAGGGGTTTCCGTCAGGAAGATCGAGGCACCTTTGCCCAGCTTGAGCCGGGCCAATGCTTCCTTGGGCAGGATGACGCCGATCGAATTGCCAATCTGGGTGAGTTTGAGCGCGTGCACGTCGTATCTCCGTTATAACGGTTGTTATATTAGCTCTGGCTTCTGGTTTGTGTCAAAGATGGGCGTCAATCCCGCGTCACGCGCAATAACTCTTCGCGCGAGGTCACGCCGGCCTGCACCAGGCGCTCGCCGTCTTCGCGCATCAGCAGCATGCCGGCGGTGCGCGCGGCGCTGCGGATGTCGGCCTCGGCGGCGCGGTTGTGGATTTGGGCGCGGATGGCGTCGTCGGTGACCAGCAGTTCGAAGATGCCGGTGCGGCCCTGGTAGCCGGTGTGGCTGCAGGCTTCACAACCGCCGGTCGGTCCTGAGCTTGTCGAAGGATGGCACACCGGGCACAGCTTGCGCACCAGGCGCTGGGCCAGCACGCCTAGCAGGGAGCTGCTGAGCAGGAACGGTTCCACCCCCATGTCGATCAGCCGGTTCACCGCGCTGGACGCGTCGTTGGTGTGCAGCGTGGCCAGTACCAGGTGGCCGGTGAGAGAGGCCTGGATGGCGATCTGCGCGGTCTCGAAGTCGCGGATTTCGCCAATCATGATCACGTCCGGGTCTTGCCGCAGGATGGCGCGCAGGGCCTTGGCAAAGGTCAGGTCGATCTTGGCGTTGACCTGGGTCTGACCGACGCCGGGTAGCTCGTATTCGATCGGGTCTTCCACCGTCATGATGTTGCTGGTGCTGGCGTCCAGGCGGCTCAGGGCGGCATACAGCGTGGTGGTTTTACCCGAGCCGGTGGGGCCGGTCACCAGGATGATGCCGTGCGGCTGGTTGATCAGGTTTTGCAGCTTGTCCAGCACGTCGCCCTGCATGCCCACCGATTCCAGCGTCAGCTTGGCGCCGCTCTTGTCCAAGAGGCGCAGCACGGCACGTTCGCCATGGGCGCTGGGCAGGGTGCTGACGCGCACGTCCACCGCGCGGGTGCCGATGCGCAAGGAGATGCGACCATCTTGCGGCAGGCGTTTTTCAGAAATGTCTAGATCCGCCATGATCTTCAGGCGCGAGATCAGGGCGGCGTGCAATGCGCGATTCGGCTGCACCACTTCGCGCAGCGTACCGTCCACGCGGAAGCGCACGCTGGAATGGCGCTCATACGGCTCGATATGGATGTCGCTGGCGCCGTCGCGCGCGGCCTGGGTCAGCAGCGCGTTGAGCATGCGGATGATGGGCGCGTCGTCGCTCATCTCCAGCAAGTCTTCGACAGCAGGCAGCTCTTGCATCATGCGCGACAGGTCGGCATCGCTCTCGACCTCGCTGACCACCGATGCGGCGCTGGATTCGCCCTGGGCGTAGGCTGCGCTGATGCGCTGGGCCAGGGCCTCGGCGCTCAGGGTTTCGATCTGGCGCACCGGGTATTTGCGCATCACCTCGCTCAGGGCCGATGGTGTGGATGCCGGGTGTAGCCAGAGTGTGTACTCACCCAGGTTCTCTTCCAGCAGCAGCTGCTGGGCGCGTGCAAAAGCGTAGGGCAGGGGGTGGCGCATTGCTTACGGCGTGGTCGTGGTGGTCGAGGGCAGCGTGGTCAGGGGCTTGGGCACGACGGCTTTTTTGTCGGAGGTGGGCAGGACAGGAATCACCGAGGCATCTGGCACGGCCGACAGGCCGATGCGTGGCACCGGGTTCACGTCCTGCTGCTGGCCGCGCATCATGTCGTAGCGGTCCACCGCCAGGGCGTCGCTGGTGCCTGCGTCACGCACCACGATGGGCCGCAGAAACACCATCAGATTGGTTTTCTTGCGGGTGCGGGTCTCGCTGCGGAAGAAGTTGCCCAGGAAGGGCACGTCCCCCAGCCCTGGCACCTTCTCCACGTTGCCGGAGTAGTCGTCCTGCAGCAGGCCCCCCAGCACGACGATGGAGCCGTCGTCCACCAGCACATTCGACTCGATGGAGCGCTTGTTGGTGGTGGGCCCATTGGTGTTGCTCTTGGTGGAGGCGTCTACGCTGGACACCTCCTGGTAGATGGCCATTTTCACCGTGCCGTTTTCGTTGATCTGCGGGCGAACCCGCAGCGTCAAGCCTACGTCTTTGCGTTCCACTGTTTGGAACGGGTTGGAGGTGCCGGTGGCGCTGTTGGTGGTGTATGTGCCGGTGACGAAGGGCACGTTCTGGCCGATGACGATCTTGGCCTCTTCGTTGTCCAGCGTCAGCAGGTTGGGCGTGGACAGTACGTTGCCAGTGCCGGTCTGGTCCATCAGCCGGGCCAGCGCGCCCAGCACATAGGTGCCGCCGATCTTGGTGGCCACGCCCAGGTTCAGGCCCGAGCTGAGGGTGGTGCTGGTGCTGCCGGCGGCGATGTTGGTGGCCAGGGTGGCCAGGTTGCTGCTGCCGGTGCCGAAGTTGGTGCCCAGGCCCACGCTGCCCAGCACGCCCTGCCACTGGATGCCGAATTCGGCCGACTTGTCGCTGCTGACCTCCACGATCAGGCTCTCCACCAGCACCTGTGCGCGCCGGCCGTCCAGCTTGTCGATGACGGCGCGCAGCTGGCGGTACTGCGGCTCGGGCGCGGTGATGATCAGCGAGTTGGTGGACGGGTCGGCCTGGATCTGGCCGCCGGTGGAAGGCTGGTTGCTGGTGGTGCCGCTCAGGGCGCTGCTGCTGGAGCTGCCCATGGAGTTGGCCGTAGTGCTGGTGCTGCCTGTGGTGCTGCTTGCACTGGTCTGGCTGAGCCCGCTGGACAGGCTGGAGCTGCTACCGCTGCCCGGGCTGCCGCCGCTGGAGCTACCGCGTGCGTCGCCGCTCATCGCGGCGCGCAGGGTGGTGGCCAGCTTGGTGGCGTCGGCATTTTTCAGGTAGACCACATAGATGTTGCCGGCTTCACCATTGCCGGTGTTGACCGTGGGCTGGTCCAGCTTGGCGATTAGCGAGCGGACCAGGGATACCCGCGCCGGGTTCGCAGCGCGCAGGATGATGGCATTGCTGCGCGGCTCGGCCAGCAGCGTGGTCTTGAAGGAGGTGTCAGTTTGCCCGGCGGCGGGGGCAGCGCCGGTGGTGCTGCCGGACTCGACCAGCTTGGTTACCAGCGGCACCAGGTCGCTGGCAATGGCGTATTTCAGCGGGATGATTTCCAAATCCGACGCGTTGGACACATCCATGGCTGCCACGATGCGGCCAATGCGGCGCAGGTTGTCAGCGTAGTCGGTAATCACCAGCGAGTTGTTGCCGGGGTTCAGGTTGATGGTGTTGTTCGGGCTGATCAGCGGGCGCAGCACCGGCACCAGGTTGGCGGCGTTTTCATAGTTCAGCTTGAAGATCTGCGTCACGATCTGGCTGCCCACGGCGGCATTGTTTTCGCCAATGGTCACCGGGCCGGGCTGCAGCTTGGCATCGGCCTCGGGCACGATCTTGTCCAGTCCGCCGGACTCGACCACGGTAAAGCCCTGCAGGCGCAGCGCCGCCAGGAACTGGCTGTAGGCTACGGTGGGGTTGACCGGGTGGTCTGTGCTCAGCGTCATGGTGCCCTTGACGCGCGGGTCCACCACCACATTGCGGCCGGTGATCACGGCCATGGTGCGGGCCACAGATTCAATCTCGGCGTTGGCAAAGTTCAGCGTGATGGGCTCGCCGCGCTTGGCCGTGCTGGCCTTGTCGCTGGCCGGCCCCTGGGCCAGTGCGTTTATAGAAAAAAGACCGCTGGCGCAGGTAAATCCTGCGGTAATAGCTATCGAAACAATAGCTTTAGGAAAGCGCGAAGACAGCGTGGGTGTGCGGGCTGGGGTCATTCCATTAACCTACTTTGATGATGGCACGCGCGCCGTCGCGCCGACCGATGATGTTGAGAAGATTGGACAAGGCGTCGATACGCTCCGGGGCGGCGGTGGCCACCCCGTCGAAATGCAGGCGGTTGCCGACCCATTGGCCGCTGCCGGTCAGTTGCAGGCTGCCCTTCAGGGTTTCCAGCTGCAAGGTGTTCGGATTGCCGCCGGCCAGTGTGAGCCGGTAGCTGCCCATGGGCTTGAGGGTGGACAGGCGCGAGGCGATGTCGATGGCTTCCAGCTGGGCCCGGCCACTGAGTTGCATGCGTCCGCTGTTCAGGTCCACGACCAGGCCCTGGGTGGCCAGGGTTAGCGTGCCCTCGGGCTGCAAGGTATTCCAGGGGGCGCCCAGTCCAGCCAGCCAGGCGGCCGGCCAGTGCGACTGGCTGTCGGCCAGCGTCAGCTCGCCACCACCCCAGTGCGGCGCGGCGCGCAGCTGCAGGGGCTGGGCCATGCAGCATTCGGCCAGGATGTCGGCAGATACGCCGTTGAAAGAGGGGCGCAGTCGCCAGCGCAGGCGCTCGGGCAGGGCCGATTGGTCGCGGCTGTCCTTGCCACCCGACAGCACCAGCTGGGCTGAGCCGTCCCACACCGTGCCCAGCGGGTCGGCCAGCTGGACCTGGCCCTGGCTGGCCTGGTCCAGTGCAGCGGCCAGCCAGCGCGCCGGGGCAAACACCAGCAGGGCCCAGGCCAGGCCCAGGCAGGCGCCCGCCCAGGCCCAGCGCCAGGGCGCGGTGCGTTGCGGGGCGGATGCGGGTTTCAGTGCCACGTTAGCGCTTGGGCAGTGCCAGGACCAGGCTGCCGTCCCAGGCGGGTAGACCGGGCTGGGGCGCGTTGGCGGCGGTACTGGCGGGGCTGCGCACCAGCTTGGCCTCGGTGGGCAGGGCGCGGGCGTTGATGCGCACCTGTGCCAGCCAGCGGGCCAGCGCATCGGCCTGGGTGTTCTTCAGGGTGACGCTGACGCGTTCGCCCAGCACATTGATCTGCGCGGTGCCAGACAAATCGGTCTTGGCCGAGGCCTGCACGCTGCGCAGGGCCTCGTCAAAGTCGATGGCGCTCTGGCTTTTCAGGGCTTGTACTTCGGCCTGCATGCGGCGCATGTTTTGCAGCTGGGCGTCGAGTTCGCGGTGCTGCGCATCGGCTGCACGCAGGGTTTGCAGCGCGGGAGCCAGGGCCAGCCACCACAGCAGGGCCAGGCAGACCAGGGCTCCTGCCGCGAACACGCTGCGGCGTTCGCGCGGCGCCAGGGCGGCCCAGTGGGGCTGCAGCTGCAGCAGGAAGGACGGAGTTTTCATGGTGCGGCTCCGTTGGCGGCTTGCAGTACCAGCAGGTTGCCTTCGCTGCGCAGGCTGTAGCCGCTGCTGCGCAGGCTGGTGATGGCGTCGGGGCCGGGTGCCGGGTCCAGGCCTTTGAGCCGGATTTCGCCGGGGCTGAAGTCCAGCTGGCTGGCAGAAGTTTGCGGCGGCAGCACCGCGCCGAGTGCGCTGAGCATGGGCTCCAGGTCGCGCGCCGAGGTGGCGCCCACGCTTTGGCGCAGCAGGTCCAGCTCCCGCGCCATTTGCACCGGCGCATTGACCACCAGCTTTACCTGCGGGAAGGTTTGCGTCAGGCTGTCGCGGATGGTCTTGCGCTTGGCTTCCAGGCTGTGGCTTTCCTTCCAGGCCCAGGCGTTCAGGCCGATCAACTGGGCCAGCAGCAGCAAGCCTACGCCCCAGCGCGCGGGGCGCCAGGCGGGGGCTTGCAGCATGCGCTCAGTGTGGCCGGCCAGGTTCTTCCAGGCGCGGCTGCTGCCGGAGTTGGTCAGGTCGAATTGCGCCAGGTCCCAGCGGCCATGGGCCGAGGCCAGCCAGCGTTCGGCGCTGTGCTGCAGGGTGACGGGGCGCTGCGCCAGCTGTTCGGCCATGCTGGCGACAGCGGGTTCGGCGATGATTTCCAGCGTATCGGCTGCGCCAGCCAGGGCCATGGCCAGCGTGGCGTGGTTCAGCGGCAGCAGGTGGATGCCCTGGGGGCCGGCGTGGACGATTTGCGCCGCCTCGGGTGTGCCCAGGATGTGCACCCTGTCGCTGCCCTCAGCCAGGGGGGTGAATTCGGGCACGATGCGCGCCACCGTGCGCTGGCTGGCCTCCAGCACCGCCAGGGCGCTGCGCAGCCAGGCGCGGTTGCAGGCCGCCACCCAGACCGGGCCTTCGCTGGGCGCATCGGGCTGGACAGCGAAGTGCAGCTCGGCGGGTTCTTCCAGCAGGCGTTCTTCCAGCAGGCCTTCTAGCAGGGCGCGCAGGCGGGGCGTGTCGGCCGCGCGGCCCAGGGCGCTGCGTTGCAGGCTGCCCTTGGGCAGCTCGACGCGGTGCCAGGACAGGGCTTGTGCAGGCACCACGGCCACCAGTTCGGTGGCGGTGGCCACGGGCAGCAGGGCGGCGGGGGCGCGGTCGTGCGAGCCCACGCTGTGGCCGTCCGGCGTCAGCACGTAGTCCAGCGGGCCTGCGCTGCCGGTAGATTCAAGAGGGAGTAGAACGATCAGGGTGCTCATGGGCGTGACAACGTGGAACAACTGGCATGCGCTGGGGCGCCCTGCGTGCGGCAGACGAAACTCAGGCCGGCCATTGTATGTAGAGACTGTGACATTCCAGGTGGGAAAAGCCCCTGCTTCACAGGGGCGCCTTGCCGGACGGATCGGCCACGGCCCGCTCGCGCCACAAGGTGGTGACATTGATGCCGTCACGCTGTACCAGCGAGCGCTCCAGCACCGTCGTGGCGCCCATGCGCAGCCGGCCCAGTACTTCGAAATAACGGGTGGCCACACCCTGCTCGGATTCGCTGAAGCTGATGCCTGGCTGGTTCAGCAGGGCGCTGGCATCGGCCGTGCTGCGAAAGTACTTGCTGGCCCGGGCGCTGACCAGCTTTTGCGCATCGGCCATGGACAGATTGGGCACGCTGGCTACCAGCACCTCGGCACTGGCGGTGTTCAGGTTGACGGAGGTGCGCACCGGCAGCACCGACACATAGGGCCGCAGCGCAGCCACGCTGCTGGGGCTCAGACCCAGCCAGCCCAGGTCTTCGGCGCGCCGGGGCACCAGCGGGATGTTCGGGTTGTCGGTGTTGTACTGGCTGCTGTCCAGCGCCAGCTGCAGCTGGCTGCTCATTTGCGTCAGCTCCTGGGGAGACAGCTTGAGTTCTTCGAACAGGCGGCCGAAGGCGGCCAGGCTGACTTCGGAGATCTTGTTGTTCTCCACCAGATTCATGATGTTCATGCGCGACTGCATGTCGGTGATCTGCCCGGACAGAAACGCGTCCACCTCCTCGTCGCTGCTCATGCCGCCGGTATTGTTGCGGTCGGCCGCCAGAAAGGTGGACAGGCGCGACTCCTGCAGCGGCACGGCCCAGGGCTCTGCCAAGTGGTCGGCGCCGCCAGAGCGGGCGTCTTCGCGCAGTATCAGCCGCGCCCAGTCCAGCGCGCCGGTGAGTATCCAGGCCGACTGCACGCGCTGGCGCTCCGCCGCTTCCACCTCCACGCTGCGCCATTGCTGCCACAGCGAGGCGGCGGCCAGCGTGGCCACCAGGGTGACGGTGAGCATGGCCAGTAGCAGCGCTGCGCCACGTTGCTGGCGTTTGCTATGGTTTTGGGAGCTGCTGGCGCAGGTATTAGCTGCGCTAGAGGCCGATTTCTTATAAATGCAAGACGGGGGTGCGCTCACGATTTGCCTCCGCCGACGGTAGGCCGTATCCAGTCGCGCGTCAGTACGCCGCTCAGGGCCTGGCCGGGCGGCAGGGTCAGCACCAGGCGTACGCCGTCGGGGATGGCGGAGTCGGTGGAGGCGACGCTGGATGCCCCCGTAGCGGGTGCGGTTGCCGTGGTGGCGCTGCTGGATTGCGGGTTGCTCCAGGCGCCGTCGCGGTAATAGAACACCTGCCAATCGATCAGCGGCGTCAAAGCCACCTCGGCGCGGCGCGCCTCGTCGCCCGGGTTCTGCGCCCACAGTGCGGCATTGCCCCAGGCCTGGGTGAGCCCGGCGCGGTTGCGCACCACCGGCGACTGCCAGCGCAGCCACTGGTCGGTGCCATCCACATTGCGCAGCGACCAGGCTACGACCAGCGGGCCGGCGGCGTTGGGCTCGCTGCTGCGCCGCACCAGGCGCAGGCTGCGGCCGTTCCAGTCGATGGTGGTGGTGTTGGGCAGCTGCAGCAGGGCGTCCAGGTCGGCGCTCCATTGGCCCAGGCCGGCCTGCAGGGTCAGCACCTCGTCGGCGCGTTGCTGGGTGCGGGTTTGTGCACGCTGCATGCCGTCCAGCCCGCGCCAGCTCAGCACGGCCAGCAGCGCCATGACCATCAGGGCCACCAGCAGTTCGACCAGGGTGAAGCCACGCGATTTTTTCTCCCTTCCAGAGACGCCATGGAACCGGCTTTGCCGGGCCATAGGCGTCGCCCCCTGCAAGGGGGTTGGAGGCCATGCGCCATTGGCTCTCGCCAATGTCGGGGCGCAGCGGGCAAGCCTGGGGGTGTTCATCAAAATCGCCCTACGATGGTGGACAGGCGCAGGATGGGCGCGTTGGCGGCAAACACCTGCGCATCCACCCGGCGAAAGCTGGGGTTGGGCGTGGGCAGCACGCTGAGCCGTACCTGGTAGCTGTGGCCAGCCTGTTCGCAGGTGATGTCGGAGTCGCCCACGCCGGGCATCTGGGTGGACAGGCGCATTTTGATGAGTTCGTTTTCGGCGCACATATGGGCCAGCAGCACATCGGTCTGGCGGGTGGCGTTGGTGGTCAGCGCCTGGGTGGCTTGCATCCCGGCAATCAGCGCAATCGACACGATGCCCAGCGCGACCAGCACCTCGATCAAGGTGAAGCCACGGACTTTTAACAGGCGGTTGCGGGCCTTCACGGTGTGGCCGGCTGCACGGTAAAGGGGCGTGCGCCATCGGTGGCGATGCGCAGCAGCTCGTTGGGCTGGCTGATGGACTGCAGTACCACCTCCTGGCGGCCAATGACTGGTTCGGGGCCCAGCACGACCGGGCTGGTGTTGCGCGCCACGGTGTCGTTGCCCAGCCAGCGCTCGGGCAGGGTATGGGGCGGCAGGCCGTAGAACTGGAAGCCGTCTGGCGTGCTGTTCCATCGCACCGGCACACCGGTCGCTCGCGACTGGGCCCGCGCCGATTCAAACAAGGCGGCTAGCCGCGCCGCATCGCGCTCCAGCAAGGTCTGGCTGTTGTCGCGCATGGCAAAGGCAACGCCTGCGCTGGCGATGGCGATGATGGCGACGACCACCAGTAACTCAAGCAGCGTGAAGCCCCGGCTGAAGGCTGGCGCCACACTGGGCCGCCTAGCGATCACTTTAAACGCCAAAGAGTCCGGCTTTGCCGCCGGGCCGCCCCAAGGCAAAACGCCTCCCCCCCGGGGGGTGGAGAAGTACGCGAAGCGACAAGCCGGGGGGGCAAAATCACTGCCAGCTGCCGATGTCGGCATTTTTGCCTTCGCCACCTGGTTGGCCGTCGGCGCCGAAGGACATCACATCAATCTCGCCCTGCACGCCGGGGTTCAGGTACTGGTAGGGGCGGCTCCAGGGGTCGTTGGGCAGCTTTTCCACATACGGCTTCCAGTTGGGCGGCACCGGGTTGGTGCTGGGCTTGGCGACCAGGGCTTGCAGGCCTTGCTCGGCGGTGGGGTAGCGTTGGTTGTCTAGCTTGTAGAGCTTTAGCGCCTGCATCAGGTTGTGGACATCGGTTTTGGCGGCGGTGGCGCGGGCGTCGTCAGCGCGGTCCAGCACATTGGGCACGATCAGCGCGGCCAGCACGCCGATGATGACGAGCACCACCATCAATTCGATCAGGGTGAAACCGGCATTGCGCACTTTACGCACGTGGCGGTAAAGGGGGCTGGAGGGACGAATAGGGCTGTGGAGTGTCATGGGCTGCGATGATAATCAATGCATGTTAATCAATGCATCCGATTCTGTAATGGAACGCTGGGCCCCGCGCCTGGTGGCCTTTGTGGTCTGGGCTCTGGCCCTGGCCAGCGTGGCGTACTGGGGCTTGAAGGCCACGGCCGCACCCAGTGGTCCGCAGGCCGCCGTGGCCGGGCCGGGGGCGGTTGCCGTGGACGCGGCGGCGGTGGCGCATGTGCTGGGCAGTGTGGGGCCGATGCCGGTGGCAGAGGTCAACCCGTCCACACGCTTTGTGCTGTCGGGCGTGATTGCCGAGCATGGCCGCCAGGGCGCAGCCCTGATCGCCGTGGACGGCAAACCGCCCAAGCCCTACCGGGTGGGCAGTCTGGTCGATGGGGCTTTGCTGCTGCAGTCCGTGGGCCCGCGCCGGGCCGAGTTGGCGTCCAGCATGGACGGCCCAGCCGCTTTCGCGCTGGAACTGCCCATCAGAAAGTAATCCATTCGCCGTAGCCGGGGGCGGCCTGCGGCCATTGGTCGGCGCGGTGCAGTGTGCGGATGCCGGCGGCCAGCAGGCTGCAGGCCCGCGCCACGCCGGCATGGCTGATCCACAGCGTGGGTTGCGGCCCTACAGCGTCTATAGCGTCCCAGGCAGAGCCCACCCGCTGCATGAAGCCGTGCACCGATTCGCCGCCTCCCGGCCGGTAGTCGGCGAAGTCGGCGGTCCAGGCGTCCAGCGCGGCTGGGCCAATGGCGTCCCAGGTCTGGCCTTCCCATTGGCCAAAATCCATCTCGCGCAGCCCTGCATCAAATTTCAGCGTCAAATCGGGCCGCAGCGCAGACAGTTCCTGCGCAAGCTGCTCGCATCTTTGTAGCGTGGAACTGTAAACAACCATGCCTTCGGGCAGGGCTGCGGCCAGCCGGGCAGCGGCGGCCTGTGTCGCCATGGCGTCAGCCGCCACATCCAGCGCGCCGTAGCAAACGCCTGGCGCCACCAGCGGGCGGGCATGGCGGGCCAGCCAGAGTCTCATGGCAGGGCCACGGCGGCGCCGAGATAGAAGGCGATCTCGCAGACTTGCTGTGTGGCACCCAGGCAGTCGCCGGTGAAGCCTTGTAGCCGCCGAGTAAACAGGCGCTTCATCCATAAAAACGCCAAGCTGCTACTTATCAGACTTGCTATTAAAAATCTAGCACCTTGCGCAAGTAATACCTGCGCCAGCGGCATAAAACACCATAACAACGCAACTGCCAGCGCAGTCCCGCTGATCTGGCCCGCCAGGGGCTTGCTTTTGGACGTGGCCGCGTCGCCCACATGGGGCAGCAGGCGTACCAGCAGCAGCGGGCAAAAGCGCGACCAGACATGGCCGCCGAGCAGGGCTGCCAGTAGGGCGTGGCTGCTGTAGCTGCCGAGCAGGCCCAGCAGCGCGACCTTGGACAGCAGGGCCAGCACCAGCGCCATGGCACCGAATGCGCCGACCCGCGAGTCCTTCATTATCTCTAGCGCGCGGGCCCGGTCGGCGCTGCCGCCCAGGCCATCGGCCACATCGGCCAGGCCGTCTTCATGGAAGCCGCCGGTCAGCAGCACCGTGGCCACGGTGCACAGCACGGCGGCTACCAGTGCGCTGCCCGGGCGTTGCTGCAGCAGCGCCATGCTGGCCGCCGCCACGCCACAGGCCAGGGCCGCCACCAGCCAGCCCACGCCGGGCAGGTGCGCCGCGCTGGCGCGCAACATGGCTGGGCTGTAACCTACCCAGGCCGCCAGCCGCCCGGTGATGGGGATGCGGGTGAAGAACTGGACGGCCAGCAGGTAGTGGCGTACGAAGCTCAATCGCGTCAGCTCTGCAGAAATAGCTGGTAGACGGGGTTGTTGGTTTCTTCGACGTAGGGGTAGTCCAGCGTGGCCAGGAATTTGTCGAAGGCTTTCGCATCGGCCTTGGGTACTTGCAGGCCGACCAGGATGCGGCCGTAGTCCGCGCCCTGGTTGCGGTAGTGGAACAGGCTGATGTTCCAGCCCGGGCGCACCAGGCTTAGGAACTTCATCAGCGCGCCGGGCCGCTCGGGGAACACAAAGCTGAGCAGGCGTTCATCTTGCGCCAGTGCCGACTGCCCGCCCACCATGTGGCGGATGTGCTCCTTGGCCAGCTCGTTGTGGGTCAGGTCCAGCGCCTTGAAGCCGTGTTTGCTGAAGTTGCTGGCGATTTTTTGCGATTCGCCCTTGGCCGTGGTGGTCAGGCCGACGAACACATGGGCGGCGTTGCTCTTGGCTGCGTCGCTGATGCGGTAATTGAACTCGGTCACATTACGCGGCCCGCCGGGCAGCTGGCCTATGGCTTCGCAGAAGCGCTTGAAGCTGCCGCGCTCTTCGGGGATGGTGACGGCAAACAGGGCCTCGCGTTCCTCGCCCACCTCGGCCCGCTCGGCGACAAAGCGCAGGCGGTCGAAGTTCATGTTCGCGCCACACAGGATCGCGGCGTAGGTCTGGCCCTTGGTCTTGTGCTTGGACACGTACTGCTTCATGGCGGCCACGGCCATTGCGCCCGAGGGCTCGACGATGCTGCGCGTGTCCACGAACACGTCCTTGATGGCGGCGCAGACGGCGTCGGTGTCTACGGTGATGAATTCGTCCACCAGGCCGCGTGCCACGCGGAAGGTTTCTTCACCCACCAGCTTGACGGCGGTGCCATCGGCGAACAGGCCCACATCGGCCAGGGTCACGCGCTTCTTGGCGTTGACCGACTGCAGCATGGCGTCGGAGTCGCTGGTTTGCACGCCGATGACCTTGATGTCGGGCCGCACGGCCTTGATGTAGTTGGCCACGCCGGAGATCAGGCCACCGCCGCCGATGGCGACAAACACTGCGTCCAGGTGCTGCGAGCCCAGGCCCTGTAGCTGGCGCAGGATTTCCATGGCGATGGTGCCTTGGCCGGCAATCACATCGGGGTCGTCAAACGGGTGGACAAAGGTCAGGCCCTGCTTTTTCTGCAGCGACAGGGAGTGGTTGTAGGCGTCCGTATAGCTTTCGCCAAACAGCACTACTTCACCGCCCAGCGCGGCCACCGCGTCCACCTTGACCTGGGGTGTGGTGGTGGGCATGACGATGACGGCACGCGTGCCGAGCTTGCGCGCACTCATGGCCACGCCCTGGGCGTGGTTGCCGGCGGAGGCGCAGATCACGCCCTTTTTGAGCTGCTGCGGCGTCAGGTGGGCCATCTTGTTGTAAGCACCGCGCAGCTTGAAGCTGAACACGGGCTGTGTGTCTTCGCGTTTGAGTAGAACCGTGTTGCCGAGGCGGCGGCTGAGGTTGCGCGCGGGCTCCAGGGCGGATTCGATGGCGACGTCGTAGACGCGGGCGGTCAGAATCTTTTTCAGATAGTCGGCGGGGGTCAGCGGCTTGGCCGCTTGGACTGGTTTCTGGGCCTTGGGGGCTTTGGCGGGTGCGGTCGTCATGGGTTCTCCTGGGAGGGAGATCATAAGGGGCCGGCCCGCGCACGCCGTTTGCCACCGCTTGGGGCATAAAAAAAGCCCCAAGTCTTTCGACTCGGGGCTTAAATCCACCTTTTCAGAGGGTGGAGGAGACAAACGGTGCACACGGGTTAAATGTGTGCGATGGATTTATTGTAGTCGTTTTCCCTAGGTCTTGCTGCGTTGCAGCATCCGCGTGTTGTTAAAACCGTGAATTAATGCGCGCGGCTAGGCAAAATCGGGCTTGTTCTCATAATTGGGCTTTGCCTCAGAAAGATACGCAGCATGGAATGCACAGTCAGTTGGACCGGCGCAGCGGGTACCCGCTCCGGCATGGGGTTTGTGGCCGAAACCGGCAGTGGCCACACTTTGACCATGGATGGCGCGCCTGACAGCGCCAAACCCGAGAACGGTGGCCAGAACCTGGCGCCCCGTCCGATGGAGACTTTGTTGGCCGGCACCGGTGGCTGCACTGCCTATGACGTGGTGCTGATTTTGAAGCGCGGCCGCCACGACGTGCGCGGCTGCTCGGTCAAGCTGGCTGCCGACCGTGCCGACGTCGATCCCAAGGTGTTCACCAAGATCAATATGCATTTCACCGTGACCGGCAAGGGCATTCCAGCGGCTGCGGTGGAGCGTGCAATTGCCATGAGCCATGACAAATATTGCTCGGCCACCATCATGCTGGGCAAGACAGCCGAGATCACCACCAGCTTTGATCTGGTGGAAGCCACCTAAGGTTTAGATTCTGTGGGCCACGGTCGTCATGACCTTGGCCGCCACGCGCATCATGGTTTTGATGGGCGCCGGCAAATCGATCGCACCCTGGATCTTGGCTTCGTGGGCGTGGCGCTCTTCGTCATCCTTCATTTGCACCACGATGGCCTTGGATGCGTGGTCGTTGCTCGGTAGGCGCTGCAGATGGCTTTCCAGGTGGGCCGACACCTGGTTCTCCGTTTCCACTACAAAGCCCAGGCTCCAGCGGTCGCCGCCGAGCCGACCGGCCGCCAGGCCGAGGCCGAAGGCGCCCGCGTACCACAGCGGATTCAACATGCTGGGCCTGCCGCCTAATTCGTCCAGCCGCTGGTGCGTCCAGGCCAGGTGGTCGGTTTCCTCGCCGGCAGCATGTTCAAAATGCGCGCGCAGAGCCGGCGTTGGTGTGACCAGTGACTGGGCCTTGTACAAGGCTTGCGCGCACACCTCGCCCACATGGTTGACGCGCATGAGCGCGGCGGACTGGGTTTTCTCCTCGGCGCTCAGCTCCTGCGTGTGTTCCGGCACCGTAGGGCAGGCCCGGTTGCCATGCGGTCGGGTGAAGATAGTGCGCAGCGCAGAGTCTGCGACACGGCAGATTTGGTCTAAAGAAGGAGGGCTGGGTAGCGACATGCGGTGCGTGTAGTTGGGCAAACAGGGCTTCACTGTAAATCACTGCGTCGGTTTCATGCCGCCTGAGACCCAAGCCCCCGAGGACCGAGGGCTTGTTCTGGGGTTAGAAGCGGTGGCGCAGGGCCAGCGCCAAGCTGTTCGAGTCGGTGCCCGCACTGGCGGTGACGCCCCCCAGAAAGCCGTTGCCACCCGGTGCCAGCTGCGATGCACCGCTGTTGTTGAAGCGCGTCAACACGGCGTTCAGATCGGTGCGTTTGGACAGCGCATAGGTGTAGGCTGCTCCATAGGAGTCGCGGTCGGCATTGTTGGCGGTCCTGTCGTTCATAGTGTTATAGGCCACAGTGAAGGTGTGCGGGCCGCTGCGGATGCGATAGCCTATATGCAGCAGGCGCGCGTCTTGTTGCACCGCCCGGATGAAGGCGTTTTGCACGGCTTCGGCACTGGCCGCGCTGGCTCCTTTGGAAACGAGCAGGGCCGACACGCTCGACAGGTCGGCGGGGTGGTCGTCTTTTATGGTGGCGTACATGGTGCTGAAGCTGCCTGGGCCGATATCTACCGAAGCGCCCAGCAGGGTGTTCGTTAGCCCTTTCTCACCTAGCTCGTTGTTCTGCGTGTTGTAGCCCGCACCCAGGGAAAAACCGGTGCCTTTATAAGTGGCCATGGCGCCCAGAAGTCGGTTCGCGGAGTTGTTGCCCGCCACTTCGCCGGCTGCCACCATCAGACTTGCGCTGAGTCCGCTGGCCTGGACGGCGTATTGCAATGCATTGCTGGTGCGGATGGTGAAAGACGCGGGGACCGACACCAATTGGCCCAGGGCCAGGCTGGATTCGCCGTGCATGGAGTCAAAAGTGGCCGACACCACGTAGCCAGGGGTGTATTGGCGGCCCGCCATGATCGCGCCGACTGGCGTGACCAATCCCATGAAGGCCTGGCGGTCAAACAGGTTTTTGTCGGCAACATTGACGCCAAACCGCGACCCCAGTGCACCAGCGACCGCGTTAACCAAAGGCTGCGCCGTGGCGGGAAGCCCCATCAGCGTGGCTGTATTCAAACGGTCCGGCACCTGTGCGCCGGAGGCCGGGACGTTGTAGACCGCGCCGGTATCTATTTCAAACCGGCTTTCAAGTGTAAATAATGCACGCATGCCGCCGCCCAGGTCTTCACTGCCTTTCAGACCCCAGCGTGAACCTTCCATGACGCCGCTGGCCAGTTGCGTGACCGTGCCTTGCTTTAGACCGGTGACGTGGTTGATGCCCACGTCGGCGATGCCGTAAATCGTGACGTTACTGGTCGGCGTTTCTTGTGCTGCAGTGATGGACGCCATGCCTGCGAGCAATGCTGTTGTAGCCAGCAAACTGTTTTTTTTCACATTTTTCCTCGGTTGCTGTCGTCAAAGTGGCCCAGGCTTGGCAGTAGCGCCGGCGTGGCAGATCCCTGGCAAAGGGTAACCCCCTTACGAAGTTACATATTTTGTACCTAGCTTTGCATCTGTCCGTCGCTGTAAATTTTTTATGTAGTTTCGTGACTCTTTGTAAGTTGGCCGTGCGAAACAGGTCAATTCATGTGGAATATACGAATTGCCGGGCGTGGCAGCCTGGAATCGGAGCCTTCTTGTATGTCTGGAGTGTTGTTTTTAATTAACAAATCATATGTTTATGACTAAAACGTCACCGGTTTATCCGGGGTCGTCTGCTTTAATCCGATCAGCTTCTGAAACAAGGAGTGGGGTTGAGGTTACAGCCTGACTGTGAACCCGACATCTTTTAATCTTTGGAGAACCTTTCCATGAAAAAATCCCTGATCGCCCTGGCAGTACTCGCCACCTCCGGCGCCGCCATGGCTCAGTCCAGCGTGACCCTGTACGGTATCGTTGACATGTACCTCGGCAGCACCAAGACCGACAACGGCACGACCAGCCTGCGTCAATCCAAGCTGGAAAGCGGCCTGGTGAATACCTCGCGTTTTGGCCTGAAGGGCTCTGAAGATCTGGGTGGCGGTTTGGCTGCCAACTTCCAACTGGAACAAGGTATTGCTGCTGATGACGGTACTGCTAAGTCCACGACTCTGTTGACCAGCAAAGTGACCAACACTGCCTTCTCCCGTCAAGCATGGGTTGGTCTGGCTGGCTCCTTCGGTTCCACCCGTTTCGGCTTGACCCCCACGCCTTTTGACGATGTCAGCGGCGCGTCTGATGCCGTGTTTGACTCGGCTTTGTCGCCAATGAACAGCACGTTCAAGTCGACCGGTTACTTGGTTCGCCCAGGCAACACGATCGCTTACTACACCCCTAGCTTCAGCGGCTTCTCTGGCTCTTTGAGCTACAGCCTGGGTGAGAACAAGACGAATACGGCAGTTGCTGCAGTTCCAGCAACGGCTACGACTGCTGCAGTTCCTGCAGTTACCGTGCACAATGCCGGCGCCGTGACCAGCTTTGCTTTGGTGTATGCCAATGGCCCTATCAGCGTGAACTTTGGTTACCAAGATGAAAAGTCTGCTGGCGACGTGACTGCCAAGAAGTTCACCCGTCTGGGTGGTTCTTATGACTTCGGCGTTGCTAAGCCTTACGCTATCTACGGCAAGGCTGCAAACATGGGTAACGTGTCGGGTGCTGATGCAACCGATTACCAACTGGGTGTTGACGTTCCCGTCGGTGCTGCTCTGACCTTGTCTGCTAGCTACGCTCAGTCCAAGGACAACGCTACGGCTGGTAACGCAAAGCGTAAGGGTTACGGCCTGGGCGCCAAGTACGCTTTGTCCAAGCGTACGGCTCTGTACGGCGGCTACGAAGCTGACGACAGCAAGGTTTCCGGTGCAGCTACCACCAAGCACGACCTGTTCGCTGTTGGTATTCAGCACCGTTTCTAATCTGTTGCTGGCGTAAGCCAGTTCAGGTTTAAAACAAAAAAACCCGCTGCAGAAATGCAGCGGGTTTTTTTATGCTTGTTAATTTATTCTGGTAACGCGTCTCGCGTTGGCCCCTTCTTGTTCTTCCGCGCATCCTTCTTCGCCTGGCGCGCGGCATCCAAGGCTTTGCCTTCGGCAAGCCACTGGGCGAATTCTTCCGGTGTTTCCAGGGTGATGCGGCCCAGGGTGGCGGCGCGGAATTCGGTGAGCACGATCTCGGCGGCTTTTTGCAGATTTACCTTGCCCTTGCCCAGCAGGCCGCCGCGTTTGCGGGCGATTTCGGTGAGCAGGGCTACGTCGGTCAGGCCCAGGATGGGGTCCAGCTTGTAGCGCTGTTCTACCTGGCCGGCATAGTGTTTTTGCAGAATCAGCGGCAGCTCTAGTGCTACCTCTTCTTCGTCAAAGGCGTTGCGTCCAATGGAGCCCGCAGCGGCCAGGTGGTAGCCGCTTTGCTCGACGATGATGCGCGGCCACAGCATGCCGGGTGTGTCGTAGGCGTAGAAGTCGTCTGCCAGCACGATGCGTTGCTCCAGCTTGGTGATGCCAGCCTCGTCGCCGGTTTTGGCGGCGCGCTTGCCTTTCAAGGTGTTGACCAGGGTGGACTTGCCCACATTGGGCACGCCGCAGATCAGCACCCGCATGGGCTTGACCATGCCGCCGCGCAAGGGCGCGAGCAACCGGCAGGCGGGGATCAGGCGCTGGGCCGGCGCAGTTTCACTGGCATCCAGGGCGATGGCGCGGGTGCCGGGCAGGGCGTTGTAGTGGTCTAGCCACAATGCAGTGCGCGCCGGGTCGGCAATGTCCTGCTTGTTCAGCACCTTGAGCGTGGGCGTGCTGCCGATCAGTTCGGCGAGCATGGGGTTGGCGCTGGAGCCTGGCAGGCGCGCGTCCAGCAGCTCGATCACCACATCGGTTTCTTTCAGGCGTTCGGTGATGGCCTTCTTTGTCAGGTGCATATGGCCGGGGAACCATTGGATGGGCATGTTCTTTTCTTTCTAGGTTTTGGATGCGCCAAAGGACACCAGATCCAGCGGCAGTGCTGTGGTGGATTTGATCTGTTCCATGGAAAAGGCGCTGGACACGCCGCTGAGCGGCGCAGCCTGGATGAGCTTTTTGTAGAAGCGATCGTAACCGCCGATGTCGGTGGTCACGACTTTGAGCAAATAGTCCACGTCGCCGCTCATGCGGTGCAGCTCCTGCACCTCGGGCAGGGCAGACACGGCGGCGCCGAACTGGGCCAGCCATTTGTCGTCGTGCTGCTGGGTGCGTACGCTGACGAAGACCGTCACCGGCAGGCCCACCTTTTGCGGATGGACCAGGGCCACACGGCCGGTGAGGTAGCCCTCGTCCTCTAGCCGCTTGAGCCGCTTCCAGCAGGGCGTGCTGGACAGGCCCACGCGCTCAGCCAGCGCGGCCACGGACAGGTTGCCATCCACCTGCAAGGCACCCAGGATGGCGTAATCCAGTCGGTCTAGTGTGTTCATACTGCTATTTTAATTTATATGGTTTTTTTGTCCTTTTTTCGGTGCAATAGCGTTAAAGATTAGAACGTGTATTCACCCTGCGGTAGGTAGCATGGACTTCTTTTTAGCTTGCCCCACAACCACCATGCCCACCGATATTTACCTGGACTGCAACGCCACCACCCCTGTGCTGCCCGCCGCCCTGGCCGCCGCGCAGCAGGCCATGGGCACGTTGTATGGCAACCCTAGCAGCACCCATGTGAGCGGTCTGCAGGCGCGCCAGCTGGTGGACGGGGTGCGGGCCCGTGCGGCCCGGGTGTTGGGCGCGGGTGCGGGCGACGTGGTGTTTGTCAGCGGTGCGACCGAGGGCATACAAACGGCGGTGCTGTCGGCCCTGTGCGCTGTGCGCGACCGGCGTGCCCGGGGCGAAGATGTGGGCAGCTTGTTGCTGTACGGCGCGACCGAGCACAAGGCCGTGCCCGAAAGCCTGGCGCACTGGAACCAGCTGCTGGGTCTGCAGCTGGAGCTGCGCGCCCTGCCGGTGCTGCGCAGCGGCCAGCACGACCTGGCTGCCCTGCGCGCCCTGGCTTCGCAGGCTGCCTTGGTCTGCACCATGGCGGCGAACAACGAAACCGGCGTGGTGTCTGACCTGGCCGGCATCGAGGCCGTATTGAGCGACGTTGCCCCGCAGGCCTATTGGCTGGTGGACTGCGTGCAGGCGCTGGGCAAGCTGGCCTTGCAGTTGGCGCAGACGCGCATCGACTACGCGCCGTTTTCCGGCCACAAGCTGTACGCGCCCAAGGGCATAGGCATGCTGTATGTGCGCCAGGGGACGCCGTTCACCCCGCTGATGGCCGGCGGCGGCCAGGAGGCGGGCATGCGCTCGGGCACTGAAAACGTGGCGGGTATTGCTGCATTGGGTACGGTACTGCAGGCGTTGGAGGACGGTGCCAGCTTTTGCAATACTGCCCAGATGCTACAGTTTCGAGAGCTGCTTGCGCAGAGTCTG
>JAPLPK010000085.1 GCA_026400275.1 Burkholderiales bacterium | reverse complement strand
GGCTGGCTAACCGTGAGGGCCTCGGCCACCACGGTCTGGTGGGCAGTCTGGGCCGCATGGATGTTGAAGATAAAGTCACATGCGGTCGCAGAGATGGCGTAGTCCAAGCCAATCGAAAACTGGAGTCGCACCGGGGGAGGCTTGGAAGGGAACTGGGTGGTGGTCATGGCGATGCGTTGGTCTACAGCCAGTCTAGGCAGAAGCCCCCAGGCCCAGAAGCGGACACCAACGCGCCCCACGGTAGGACAAGCACAGCAACCAGACAGGGCCATGCACCTACAAGGCCCACCACTTACGCTCTATTTTTTATAGCAATACACGCTTGTTTTATATGCACCACAGGCTTAGAACACGCTAAAAAACAAAAAAAAACCACCCGCTGGCGGTACCAGGGGGTGGCGGGTAACGCAGCGCGGTCAGATGGTCCTATCCGCGCGCGGGAACGCGCTACTTCTTCAGGGTCATCTGGTTGCTGACGCTGTGCACGTCTTCCACGGCACGTGCCACCTGTACTGCGCGGTCGATCTGACCCTGGTTTTCCACAAAGCCGCTGAGCTGCACCTCGCCCTTGCGGGTCACCACGGCGATGTCGAAACTTTTCACGCTCTCGTCGGCCAGCAGTGCGGCCTTGACGCGGGTGGTGACGATGGCGTCGTCCACCTTGTTGCCCACGGTGGTGTCGGCAGTCTTCATGGCCATTTTGTTGTCTATGGTCTTGACGCCCTGAACCCCCTTGACGATGGCGCTGATGCGTTCGGCCTGGGCCAGGTTGTCCACAAAACCGCTGAGTTGAACTTCGCCTTTGCGGGTCTCCACCTTGACGTCCAGGCTCTTCACATCGGGGTCGGCCAGCAGGGCGGACCGTACGCTGGCCGTCACCACGGTGTCGTCAATCTCGGTACCCACAGTCGTACTGGGCATGCTGGCAGCCGTGTCCACCGGCTTGCTGCAGGCCATGAGGGACATGGAGATGGCGGTGGTCAACAGGACTTTGGCGGCGTAACGTTCTAGTTGGGTGTGCATAAAGGTCTCTTTCTAATATCGGATGAATGCCGTTGTGAGCACGGCGAGCGATGGATGGATTGTTGGCCGGCTGCCTGTAAATTTCTATCGGCCCAGCGGCAGCCTGCCTGTAAGCCCAGTCCTACGCCCTGCCTGTAGGCAACGTCTGACAGCGCCTAGCGCCTATGGCTGGTAGGCTATGGCGACCAATTGCGCGACGATGCAGCCAGATGAATACCGCCCCACCTGCCACCACTCCCATAACTGCCCGTAACAGCTGGAAGCTGATCACCCAGGTAGCGCAATCCTGGGTGAATGATTACGCGTCCAGCATGGGCGCGGCACTGGCCTACTACACGCTGTTTTCGCTGGCGCCCATGTTGCTGATCGCCATTTCGGTGGCCGGCCTGGTGTTTGGCGAAACCGCCGCGCGCGGCGAGATCGCGGCGCAGCTGCAGTCCTTTATGGGCGAGCAGGGTGCGGATGCCGTGCAGAGCCTGTTGGTCAGCGTGCACAAGCCGGCCGAGGGCACGCTGGCCACGCTGCTGGGCCTGGCCCTGCTGTTCATAGGCGCCACCTCGGTATTCGGCGAGTTGCAAAACGCGCTGAACCGCATTTGGCGTGTGCCAGCGCAAGACAGCGAGCGCGGCTGGATCGCACTGGTGCGGGCGCGCCTGCTGTCGTTCGGCATGATCCTGGCCATAGGCTTCTTGCTGATGGTGTCCCTGGTGGTCAGCGCCGGGCTGACCGCTACCGAGCGCTGGCTGGAGCCGGTGTTTGGCGGCTGGTTCCTGGTAGCCGCCGTGGCCAATGCGGTGGGCGGCTTTGCCCTGGTGGCCGCCATGTTTGCCCTGATCTACAAGCTCATGCCCAACGCCCGCGTGGAATGGAAGGACGTATGGATTGGTGCCGTCTTCACCGCCTTGCTGTTCACCGTGGGCAAGTCGCTGATTGGCCTGTACGTGGGCCGCAGCGGTGTGACATCGGCCTACGGCGCAGCCGGCTCGCTGGTAGTGATCTTGCTGTGGGTGTACTACTCGGCGCAGATCTTTCTCATAGGCGCTGAATTCACCTGGGGGTATGCCAATACCTTCGGGTCCCGGGCAGGCTCGGCACAGGCATCAGTGCGGGGCTAGCAAGCGCTGCACGGTAGCATCCAACCCGCCCATGAAAGACTCCACCGCGCGGGTGTAGCCGCTCTCCAGCCCCAGTTGCTGGTTGATGTCACGGTGCGACAGGTCTTGCTCCAGCACGGTGGCGTGTACCCCCAGTGCCGTGGCCCGGTCCACAAACTGCCGCGCCTGCGCGCAGGAGTCGCTACGGCGGGTGGAGCATACGGCCAGCAGCGGCGCCGCAGAGGCCTGCAGCACATGTGCCGGCGAGACCTGGCGCCAAAAAGCGGGGTCGCTGCCAAAAGCCGTGTCGTATAGGCGCATATGCCGTGCCTGCATGATCTGCACCACGTCTAGCGCCGCGCTGTCCAAAGCTACCGTGCCCAGCCAGGGGCGCACGCCCGACGCAAGGCTTGGCGCAGCATCCAGCAAGGCCACCAAATGCGCCCCGGCCGAATGCCCCATGAGGATGAACTTGCCCGCATCGCCGCCCCAGCCCGCCGCCTGCTGCTGGGCCGCCGCCAAAGCTCGCGCCACGTCCTGTGCCTGCACCAGCACATCGGCCTGCGGCAACATGCGGTAGTTCACCGACACGAAGATGAAGCCCTGGCCCACCCATCGCGCCAGCTTGTTCTGCACTACCGCCGCAGCAGCCTTGTCCCCCACCCGCCAGGCACCGCCGTGCACCATGAACAATACCGGCGCACCCACTGGGTGGGCCGGCAGGTAGACATCCATGCGCTGCAGCGCATCCGGGCCATAGGCCACATCGCGCAGCACGCGGACGCCGGCAGGCAGCGTCAACGTGCCCTCCGGGCCATCGTCCTCCAGG
>JAPLPK010000023.1 GCA_026400275.1 Burkholderiales bacterium | reverse complement strand
GACCCTGGCCGACCGCGTGGTGGTGCTGCGCGACGGCGCCATCGAACAGGTGGGCGCACCGCTGGAGCTGTACGACAAGCCGGCCAACCAGTTTGTGGCGCAATTCATCGGCATGCCGTCGATGAACATCGTCAAGGCGGCGCAGTTGTCGCAGTTCGGTGCGCTGGCCGGGCAGGCGGCGGGCCGCGTGCCTACCGACGGCCTGATCGGCGTGCGCCCCGAGGGTGTGCGCGTCTTGCCCGTGGGCAGCGCAGGTGTACCGGGCAAGGTGGAGCTGATCGAAGCCCTGGGGGCGGATACCTTGATCCACGTAGACGTCATGGGCACGCCCATGATCTCGCGCCAGGCCGAACGTACCAGCTTGCACATTGGCGACCCCGTGTCCCTGGAGTTCGACCTGAACACCTTGCATTGCTTTGACAAGGCTGGCCGCATGGTCGCCCTGGCGTAAGGAGGTGCTACCTATGTCTTCTACCGAAAACTATGTGATGCTGCACCTGGGCGTGGGCTCGTTCCACCGCGCCCACCAGGCTTTGTACATGCACCGCCTGCGGGCTTCTGGGGATACGCGCTGGTCGTTGGCCGGAGGCAATACCCGCCCCGATATGCCCGAGACCATGGCTGCACTGGCGGCCCAAGGCGGCGCCTATACGCTGGAGACCGTCACCCCGGCCGACGAACGCAGCTACGAACGTATCGAGTCGATTCGGCGCATCCTGCCCTATGAGCCCAGCCTGGTGGGCCTGATCGACGTGGGCGCTACGGCCAGCACCCGCATCATCTCCTTTACCGTTACCGAGGCCGGTTACTACCTGGATGCCAATGACGCGCTGGACCTCAGCGTGGCAGATTTGGCCGCTGACCTGGAGCGCGCCAAAGCGGGCCAACCCGGCAGCACCATCTATGCAGCGTTGACCGCCATCTTGCGCGAGCGCATGCGCCGTGGCAGCGGTGCCGTGACCCTGCTGAACTGCGACAACCTGCGCCACAACGGCGACCGGGTGCGCAAGGGCCTACTGTCCTTCATCCAGCTGGCGGGCGACAGCGCTTTACACGCCTGGGTGCAGGCCCACACCACCTGCCCGAATGCCATGGTGGACCGCATCACGCCGCGCCCTGCACCTGAGTTGCGCCCGCGTGTGTTGGCTACCACCGGCTGGGATGATGCCGCGCCCATCATGGGCGAGTCTTTCATCCAGTGGGTGATTGAAGACAATTTCGCCAATGGCCGACCCGCGTGGGAGGCTGTGGGCGTGCAGATGGTGGCGTCCGTGGCGCCGTTTGAAGAGGCCAAGATCCGCCTGCTGAACGCCACCCACAGCTGCATTGCCTGGGCAGGCACGCTGGCCGGTTACCAGTACATCCATGAAGGTACGCACGATGCGCGTATCCGCAAGATGGCCTATGACTATGTAACCACCGACGTCATGCCCTGCCTGGACACGCCGGCCCACCCCAGCCCGCTGGACCTGGCGGCCTACCGCGACACCGTGCTGGACCGCTTCGGCAACGCCGCCATTCGAGACACCAACCAGCGCGTGGCAGCCGACGGCTTCTCGAAGATTCCGGGCTTCATCGCACCCACTGTGCGCGAGTGCCTGGCCCGTGGCGCCAGCATTGATGCCGTGGCCGTGCTGCCGGCGCTGTTCCTGGCGTTCCTGCAGCGCTGGCACCGTGGCGAGCTGTCCTATGCGTACCAGGACCAGGCGATGGACCCGGCCGTGGCGCACGCCATGTGCGAGGCGGCTGATCCGGTGCTGGCGCTGGCGGGCAACGTTCCATTCTGGGGCGAGCTGGCTGGCGACGCGCGCCTGGTTTCGGCCCTGCGCTCGGCCACTGCCCAGGTTCAACAGTTCATCAAGGACGTCTCGTGAGCCACATTCAACGCCTCGCCGGCCAACACGCCTTGCTGACCGGTACTGCGGGGGGCATCGGTCTAGCGGCTACCCAGGCATTTCTGCGGGAAGGCGCGCGCTGCACCGCCGTTGATCTGGCGGCCACGCCGTCTGCCGATTTGCAAGCTCTGCAGACCCAGTACCCGGACCACTTCCAGTACCTCAGTGCCGACGTATCGCGCCAGGACAGCATTGACGCCATGCTGGCCGCTGCCCGTGCACGCTTTGGCACCGTCACCACGCTGCTGAACAATGCAGCGGTGTTCAGCCTGGGCAATATCCTGGAGATCACCGAAAAGCAATATGACGTGATCTTCGACGTGAATGTCAAAGGCATGTTTTTCGTGATGCAGGCGGTGCTCAAGCAGATGGTGGCCGATGGCTGTCAAGGCAGCGTGACAAACCTCGCATCTCAGGCCGGACGCCGTGGCGAGGCCCTGGTAGCGCACTACTGCGCCAGCAAGGCCGCCGTCATCAGCTACACCCAGTCCGCCGCGCTGGCCATGGCACCGCACGGCATCCGCGTCAACGGTATCTCGCCAGGGGTCATCGACACCCCGATGTGGAAAGAGGTGGACGCCCAGTTTGCCAAGGCTGAGGGTCTGCAGATCGGTGAAAAAAAGAAGGCCGTGGGCCTGGCCGTCCCGCTGGGCCGCATGGGCGCCCCCGAGGACGTGGCACGCGCAGCGGTATTCCTGGCCAGCCCCGAGGCTTCCTACATCACAGCCCAAACACTCAACGTGGATGGTGGTAATGTGATGAGCTGAGATGAAAAGGAGACGACGATGGTAAGCCTGCGCCAACGGGCCCGAGAACCCGAGCTGGAACACGACTTTGGCCGCGACCTGACACTGGGCTATGAGCCCCGCGAAGCCCATGGCAGCCTGCGCTATCTGGAGCACGGCATTCCCACGCCGCTGGTGCGCTGGCACCAGCACGAGGAGTGTGAGCTGCATCTCATCGTGCAGACGCGTGGCAAGCTGTTTGTGGGCGACTACATAGGCCACTTCGAGCCTGGCAACCTGGTGTTGACCGGCCCACGCCTGCCCCACAACTGGATCTCCAGCGACAGCCCGGCCGAAGGCGTGGTTCTGCGCGATATGGTGCTGCAGTTTTCGGAAGCTCCGTTGCGCCAGGCGGGCGCCGAGGTGGGTGAGCTGCAGGGCGTGCTGCCGCTGCTGGAACGGGCGCGCCATGGCATCGAGTTCTTTGGCATGAGCGAGGCTACGCGCGATGCCCTGGTGCGCATCAAGCACAGCCATGGCCTGGCGCGTTTTGGCGAGTTCTTGATGTTGCTGGACAAGCTGGCCAGCTGCACCGATTACCGCTTGTTGTCCACGGTGCAGATGCAGAGCTTTGACGATGACGCCTCGCTGGCGCAGATCAGCGGCATCGTCAGCTTCTTGACCGAGCACAGCGCCGAGCAGTTCACCATGGCCGATGTATCGGCCCGCGTCAGCATGACGGAGAGCCAGTTCTCGCGCTACTTCCGCCGCGCCACCGGCAATACTTTTACCGATTTCGTGAACCGATTGCGTATCAACCGCGCCTGCCAGTTGCTGATGGAAACCGACCGCTACATCAACAATGTGTGCTACGACGTGGGCTTCAACAATGTGGCCAATTTCAACCGCCGCTTCATGCAGATCAAGGGCATGACGCCCAAGGACTTTCGCCGCCAGGCCGAAGCCCGGTATGGTGGTAAAAACCCCTAGTGCTATATAAAACATAGCTGCTCGCGCACGGGGAATATGCGGTAGAGTTAGTTTTTCCTTAGAACTAATTGCGACGTTTCACGCCCTACGCAGCCCATTTCGCCACATTTTTATTTCCCCGTACCTTCTATTCATAAGGCAATGCCATGTACCTTGGACTCGATTTAGGCACCTCCGAACTCAAAGCTTTGCTGTTGGCCGACGACCACCGTGTGGTCGCCGTGGCCCATGCGCAGCTCACGGTGCAGCAGCCCAAACCGCTGTGGTCGGAGCAAGACCCGCACAGCTGGTGGCTGGCGCTGGAGTCCGTCATGGACCAACTGGCCGCCGGCCACCGGGCTGAGCTGTCCGCCGTGCGGGCCATAGGCCTGTCTGGCCAGATGCATGGTGCCGTGCTGCTGGATGCGCAGGACAAGGTGCTGCGCCCGGCGATTTTGTGGAACGACGGCCGCAGCGGTGCCGCCTGCGAGGCCCTGACCCGGGCCGTGCCCGAGGTCGGCCAGATCACTGGCAACCTGGCCATGCCCGGTTTCACCGCTCCCAAGCTATGGTGGCTGCGCGAACACGAGCCCGAGATCTACCGCCAGACCGCCCGCGTGCTGCTGCCCAAGGACTATCTGCGCCTGCTGCTGACCGGTGAGGCCGTGACCGATTGCTCCGACGCTTCCGGCACGCTGTGGCTGGACGTGGGCGCGCGGCGCTGGTCGTCCCAGCTGCTGGACGCCTGCGGTCTGTCTGAATCGCATATGCCCCGCGTGGTCGAGGGCAGCGAGGTGTCTGCCGGCCTGTCTGCGGCTCTGGCCCAGCGCTGGGGCCTGCGTGCCGGCTTGCCTGTGGCGGGCGGCGGGGGCGACAACGCGGCCAGCGCCGTCGGCATGGGTGTGGTGTCGCCAGGGCAGGGCTTTGTCTCGCTGGGCACCTCGGGCGTGGTGTTCCTCGCCACCGACAGCTTCCGCCCGAACCCGGCGCAGGCCGTGCACGCCTTCTGCCACGCGCTGCCCAACCGCTGGCACCAGATGTCGGTGATGCTGTCGGCCGCCAGCGCCGTGACCTGGGCCACCAAATTACTCAAGTTCGAGAACGAGGCTGCGTTGCTGGCCGCTGCCGCCCAGCTCTCGCCACAAGCCCGCGCCCAGGCGCCGCTGTTCTTGCCCTATCTGTCCGGCGAACGCTCGCCGCACAACAACCCGAACGCCCAGGGCGTGCTGTTCGGCCTGACGCACAGCGTTGATGCCTCGGTACTCGCCTACGCCGTTGTCGAGGGTGTGAACTTTGGCCTGTGCGATGGTTGGCGCACGCTGGCCACGGACCAGCCGGTGCATGCCTTGTCTGTGGTGGGTGGCGGTGCCCGCAGCGCCTGGTGGTCGCAAGAGTTGGCCAACACCCTCGGTGTGCCTTTGGTCACACAGGAGGGCGGAGCCACCGGCGGCGCCCTGGGTGCAGCGCGCCTGGCCTGGTTGGCGGATGGTGGCACCGAGGCCGATGTCTGCCCCAGCCCGCCTGTCGCCCAACGCTTCGAGCCTGTGGCGCAGACCGAGTCGGCGGTGGCCCGGTACACCCGCTTCCGGGCGCTCTACCAGACCCTGCGCAGCAGTTTTCCCGCCTGATGCACTCTTTGAACACGTTCCTAAGCCTTTTAGGCCGCCAGTGCAGGTAGAACCTGCGCAAGGTGCTATTGAAAGTGTAGCGAGTGCGCTGGGGTCACAATGGCGTATGTCCCGTCCTCCCCCACATGCATGGCAGGTGCTGCACATCCATCCCGAGGCGCCGCAGAAGCCGGCGTTGGGTACGGCCTGCAATGGTTGTGGTGTGTGCTGCCTATCGGCGCCATGTCCGCTGGGTATTCTGCTGTCGGGCCGGCGCACAGGCGCCTGTGCGGCCTTGCGCTGGGATGAGGGCCAGGCGCGTTATCTGTGCGGCGCCATCAGCCAGCCCGCCGAGGTGCTGGGTCCGCGCATGCTCTGGGCTGCGCCCTGGCTAGGCCGCTGGGCCCGGCGCTGGATTGCCGCCGGCATAGGCTGCGACTCCACGCTACAAGTGGAGCGTTAAGAACGTAAACACGTTCTAAGACTGACGGCGCTGTTTGAACACCAGGTGCCGTGCCGACAGGTAGTTGGACACCAGGCCAGCACAGCTGCCCAGCGCCACGCCCAGCGCCGCTTGGCCAGGTATGTGGATCCAGTGCAAAGTTGCCACATATGCTGCGTAGTTCAGCACCGCGCCCCCCAGCATGGACACCATGTAGCGCAGGTACTGCTGCCACACGGATGCAGACGCGTCAGCCTGGAAGGTAAAACGCCGGTTCAGCCACCAGGTAGCCGTGGCCGCCGCGATAAACGACAGCACCCGCGCCGCATACCAGCCCATGGCCCAGGCCAGCACATAGAGCACCGCCAGGTCCACCCCCAGGCCGATGACGCCGACCACGCAAAAGCGCAGAAAGGGGGGCAGGGCGCGCACGGGCTTAACCCGCAGTCTGCAGCGCCAACCCGGCGTGCTCGCGCAGCGGGTGGAAGTGGATCTTCGGGAAGCGTTCCTGCGCCAGCCGCACGTCGTAGGGCGAGGTGCAGAGGTAGGCCAGCGTGTCGGCCGCGTCGTGGGCCATGCGCAGGGGGTAGGCGTCGGTGAAGCTGCGCAGCTCGGCCGGGGTGTCGGCGGTGATCCAGCGGGCGCCGGTGTACTGGCAGCTTTCCAGGCGCACGTCGGCGTCGTATTCGGCCTTCAGGCGGTGTTGCACCACTTCAAACTGCAACTGGCCCACGGCGCCCAGCAGCATGGGGCCGCCGACGTCGGGGCGGAACACCTGGATGGCGCCTTCTTCGCCCAGCTGGGCCAGGCCCTGTTGCAGTTGCTTGGTGCGCAGTGGGTTCTTCAAAATCACGGTCATGAACAGCTCGGGCGCGAAGAAGGGCAGGCCGGTGAACTGCAGGCTGGCGCCGTCGGTAATGGTGTCGCCCAGCTGCACGCCGCCGTGCGTGGTAAAGCCGATGATGTCGCCCGCATAGGCTTCGTCCACCGCCTCGCGGCGCTGGCTCAGAAAGGTCACCACGCTGGTGGGGCGCAGCTCTTTGGCGGTGCGCTGCACCTTGAGCTTCATGCCGGGCGTGTACTTGCCGGAGGCCATGCGTACGAAGGCGATGCGGTCGCGGTGGGCCGGGTCCATATTCGCCTGTACCTTGAAGACCACGCCGGCAAAGGCCTTGTCTTCGGGCTGGATTTCCTTGACCACCGGCTGGCGGTTTACCAGCGTGGTGCTGGTGCGCGACTGGGGCGAGGGCGCCAGGTCCACCAGTGCGTCCAGCACTTCCATCACCCCGAAGTTGTTCACGCCGGAGCCAAAGAACACCGGGGTCTGCTTGCCGGCCAGGAAGGCTTCTAGGTCCCAAGCGGGGGAGGCGCCGGCGGCCAGCTCCATGCTTTGCTCGGCGGTTTCGAATTCAGCGCCGAAGCGTTTGATCAGCTCGTCGCGGTTGCTCAGGGCGATGGTTTCAAATTCCTGTGGCAGGCGCTCCTTGCCGGAGTCGAACACCGTCATGGTCTGGGTGCGCATGTTCATGATGCCGCCGAAGCTCTTGCCCTGGCCCACTGGCCAGGTCATGGGCACGCAGGGCATGCCGAGTTCGCGTTCGATCTCGTCCAGGATGTCCAGCGGCTCGCGCACTTCGCGGTCCATCTTGTTGACGAAGGTGATGATGGGCGTGTCGCGCTGGCGGCAAACTTCGATAAGGCGGCGGGTTTGCGCTTCTACACCGTTGGCCGCGTCGATCACCATCAGGGCCGAGTCCACGGCGGTCAGCACGCGGTAGGTGTCTTCCGAGAAGTCCTTGTGGCCGGGGGTGTCCAGCAGGTTGATTACGTGGTCGCGGTACAGCATCTGCATCACCGACGACGCCACCGAAATACCGCGTTGCTTTTCAATTTCCATCCAGTCGGACGTGGCGTGGCGTGTCGCCTTGCGCGCCTTCACCGACCCTGCAATCTGGATCGCACCCGAGAACAGCAGCAGCTTTTCGGTCAGCGTGGTTTTACCCGCATCCGGGTGGGAAATGATCGCAAACGTGCGGCGGCGGCGGGTTTCAGATGCGTAAGACAAGGTGGGTTCCAGAGAAAAACGGGGGCGCTGCGCGGGTGTGAGCGGGCTGCTATGGCCAGGCAGGCAGCCTGCGATTTTAACCAGCGGGCCCAAGTGCCGCATCGCTGCTTTGGGGGCTAGAAGCGGCCACTGCGTGGTGCCTGCTTTCGACCCCGCTAACAAAGCCCTGCGCCATGTTGCGGTGGAGCTGCATGGCCTGGTCGCCAACATTTTGTTGGTCGTCGCGGGGGCGCATGCGGCTGCGGCGCTGTGGCACCAGTGGGTGCTGAAAGATGGCCTGCTGCGCCGTATGTGGCCGCGCTGAGGTGCCTGCGCACTGGGCTGTCTAAGCCCGTAGCTCGCGCCGCAGGATCTTGCCCACGTTGGATTTGGGCAGTGCGTCACGGAACTCGATGGACTTGGGCTGCTTGTAGCCAGTCAGGTGCTTGTGGCAGTAGGTCAGCACATCGGCCTCGGTCAATGCAGGGTCGCTTTTCACCACAAACACCTTGATGGATTCGCCTTGTCGTTCGTCTGGAATGCCAATGGCAGCGCATTCCACCACGCCGGGGCAGAGCGAGATCACGTTCTCCAGCTCGTTGGGGAATACGTTGAAGCCGCTGACCAGAATCATGTCCTTCTTGCGGTCCACGATGCGCACATAGCCGCGTGCGTCCAGCGTGCCGATGTCGCCGGTGCGCAGATAGCCGTCGGCGGTGAAGGCCCGGGCGTTCTCCTCGGGCTGGTTGTAATAGCCTATGGTGACGTTGGGGCCCCGGATGCAGATCTCTCCTGCGGCACCGATGGGGAGCGTGTTTCCGTCGTCGTCCTGGATGGCGATGTCCACGCTGGACAGGGGCAGGCCTATGCTGCCGCTGAATGTCTTGCTCAGCACCGGGTTGTTGGTGCCGACCGCGCAGGTCTCGCTCATGCCCCAGCCTTCAATCATGGGGCAGCCTGTGACCTCCATCCAGCGCTGCGCCGTGCCTTCCGAGGCCGCCATGCCGCCAGCCTGGGACACGCACAGGCTGGAGAAATCCACCGTCTTGAAATCGGGGTGCTGCAGCAAGGCATTGAACAGCGTGTTCACAGCCGGCAGCAGGTGGAATGGCCGCTTCTTCAGCACCTGGATGAAGCCGCCGATGTCGCGTGGGTTGGGCACCAGGGTCATGTGCGAGCCCAGGCGCATGCCCATGAAGCACAGCGTCAGCGCGAAGATGTGGTACAGCGGCAGCGCCATGATGCAGTTGACCTTGTGGGTCTCGCCTACTTGCTTCAAAGCCGGCTTGAACCAGGCCTCGGTCTGCAGCATGGCGGCCACGATGTTGCCGTGCGTCAGGATGGCGCCCTTGGACAGGCCTGTGGTGCCCCCGGTGTACTGCAGAAAAGCGGTGGAATCCAGGCTGCAGTGGGCCGATTTGAAGGGCAGCTTGCGCCCGTCTGCCAGGGCCATGTTGAATGCGGTGACCCGCAGCGTGGCGCTGCTGGGCAGGCGGTAGGCCGGCACCAGCTTCTTCACATGGCGCACCATGAAGTTGACCAGGCTGCCATAGGCCAGGCCCAGAAGGTCGCCCATGCGGGTCAGGACCACGTGCTTAATGGCGGTGCGGCCCACCACTTCTTCCAGCGTGCGGGCGAAGTTCTCCAGGATCACGATGGTGGTGGCGCCCGAGTCCTTCAGCTGGTGCTCCAGCTCGCGCGGCGTGTACAGCGGGTTCACGTTCACGCACACATAGCCGGCGCGCAGCACGGCCACCATGGCAACTGAGAACTGCGGGATGTTCGGCAGCATGATGGCTACCCGGGCGCCGGGCTCCAGGCCCTGTGCTTGCAGCCAGGCGGCCATGGCGGTGGACAGTGTGTCCAGCTCGCCGTAGTGCATCCAGCGCTCCATGCAGACGGAATAGGGCTTGTCGGCGTTCTGCTTGAAGGAGGTGCTCAGCACTTGCTCCAGCGAGCTGTATTGGTGCACGTCGATGTCGTGCGCCACGCCGTCGGGGTAACTTTTCAACCAGCACTTTTCCATGCATTGCTCCTTATGGAGACCATTCTGGAGCGCCTGCTTCGCCGGCGTTACCGGGCTTGTCCTAGTGCGAGGCGGGGCCGCGTCGCCTGGGCGACATGGGCCTCGCTATCGCTCAGGGCTTGGCTGCGGGCTTGCCGCCGGCCTTGGGGGCGGACGGGGCCACAGCCGGCGCGGGCGCGGCAGCAATTCCTTTGTCCTTGGGCAGAGGCGGCACAAAATCCACCACGGTTTGCTTGCCGTTCTTCACCTGCACCATGAAGCTCATGCGGTCCAGGTCGCCTTTGTTGTCGAACTCGGTGTACATCAGCGCGCCGGGGTAGCGGTCGGTGTTGACCTTCAGCCCCTTCATGGCTGCGGCCACGGCCTTGCGGTCCAACACACCGGCTTTCTCGATGGCCGCCTTCATCACGTACACGCCGGAGTAGCCTTTCATGCCGTTGTGGTCGGACACGTATTTGTACTCGCGCTCGAACTTGGCGTTGAACGCGCGCACGGTGGGAATGGGCGCATCCACCGCTAGCCCCACATGGGCGATGGCGCCGTTGGCCGCGTCGCCTGCGAGCTCAATCACCTTCTGCCCGGTCAGCGTGGTTTCGCCGATGACGGGCTTGGTCCAGCCCTGCTTTTGCAGTTCGCGCAGCGCGCGGGCGGACTCCTCTTCATTGGTGTAGATGAACAGTGCGTCGGCATTCGACTGCTTGGCGGCGATTACGGCAGCAGAGAAGTCCAGTTGGCCCGACTCGGTGGAGATTTCGGCCACGATGTGGGTGGGCGAGCCCGCCAGCGCCTTCTTGAGCATGTCCAGCCCGCCCTTGCCAAAGTCGTTGTTCACATACAGCACGGCCAGGTTTTTGCTGGTCTTGGTGATGTAGGTGGCGACCTTGGGCATGGCCGTGGCCTGCGTGAAGCTGGTGCGGAAGATATACGGGTTGCCCTGCTGGGTGATGCCGGCAGCTTCGCCACCGGTCCAGTTGGGCACCTCGGCACGGCGGCTTTCGGCCATGCTGACCATGATGGAGCCGGAAAACACCGGCCCGAAGATGGCGAACACATTGTTGTCTATGGCTTTTTGCGTCAAGCCCTTGGCGATGCCCGGGTTGCTCTGGGTGTCTGCCGTGCTGCTTTCAATCTTTTTGCCCAGGATGCCGCCATTGGCGTTGATCTCCTGGACCGCCAGCTCCACCCCGTTCTTGAAGTTGGTGCCCGCTGTGGCGCCCGCGCCCGACAGCTCTACGATATTGGCGATCTTGATGGTCTGCTGGGCCCATGATGAGCTTGTCGCCAGCACAGCTGCGACCACCAGTGAGGCGGTCATGTAATGGTATGAGACGCCGGCAATCGAGGAGAGTTTTTGCATAGGCAGGGGGGTAGTTGGGGCAAGAAAAATGCTGCGTATTGCAACATTTTGTTTCCAGGTCGGCAAGCAATTGCGGGCTGGATCTGCGAAAGAAGAGCGTGAAAAGTGCTTCTGGTGCAATGCCCGCCTGCGCTGAAAGCTCTGCTTTTGATAGCAATAGGTGCGCGGAGACAATAGGCTTATGGAAACCCACCAAGATACCGATCCGCAAGACCAGCGCCTGACCGACCTGGAAATCAAGCTCAGCTACACCGAGCACCTGCTGGAGCAGCTGGACCAGGTGGTGGTGCGCCAACAGCAGCAGATCGACCTGCTGGTGCGCGAGATCGCCCGCCTGCAGCAGCCCTCCACCGACGGAGGCCTGGGCGCGCCGCGCAGTCTGCGCGACGAGTTGCCGCCGCACTATTGATGCCTGCGGCGAAATTTTAATGAAATCGGGCGCCAGCGCAGGTGTTACCTGCGCTGGCAGCTACTGAAGTTGTAGCAATCCGAGGGTTACGCCTTCCAGCGCAGCACCATCGGGTCGAGCCGCTGGGCGGTCTCGATCAGGCCCTTGCGCACCTCGGGGTGCATGGCCGGGAAGGGGTGGCGCGGCGCTTCGCAGTCGATGATGCCGCCGGCCTTCATCAGCGCCTTGGCAGTCAAGATGCCGCCCTGGCGGTTTTCGTAGTTGATGAGCGGCAGCCAGCGGGTGTATTCGGCCACGGCGTCTTCACGGCGGCCGGCGGCATACGCGTCCATGATGCGACGGATGCCGTCCGGGTAGGCGCCGCCGGTCATCGCACCTGTGGCGCCGGCATCCAGGTCGGGCAGCAGGGTGATGGCTTCTTCGCCGTCCCACGGGCCTTCGATGGCGTCACCACCCACGCGGATCAGCTCGCGCAGCTTGGAGGCGGCACCAGGCGTTTCGATCTTGAAGTAGGCCACGTTCTTGATCTCCTTGGCCATGCGCGCCAGCAGCGCCACCGACAGGGCCGTTCCGCTGACCGGTGCATCCTGGATCATGATGGGGATGTCGATCGCGTCCGACAGGCTGGCGTAGAACTCGTAAATCCGCTCTTCAGACACGCGGATGGTGGCGCCGTGGTAGGGCGGCATGACCATCACCATGGCGGCGCCGGCATCCTGGGCGCGGCGGCTGCGCTCGGCACACACACGGGTGCCGAAGTGGGTGGTGGTGACGATCACCGGCACGCGGCCAGCCACGTGCTTGAGGATGGTGGTGGTCAGAACTTCACGTTCTTCGTCCGACAGCACGAACTGCTCGGAGAAGTTGGCCAGGATGCACAGGCCGGTAGAGCCCGCGTCGATCATGAAATCCACGCAGCGCAGCTGGCTGGGCAGGTCCAGCTGGCCGTCTTCGGTGAAGGTGGTGGGGACCACCGGGAATACGCCACGGTAGCGTGCTGTGGATGCGGTGAATGTTGCGGTCATGGTCTCGCTCGGGTAGTTGTGGGCCCGAATGTAGTGCGCGGCCTGGGGGCTGTCGATAGAATTCTTTCCATAATGTGATCGCTTTTACGACTATCCCCAACACTCCCGCCATGGCCACCACCACCCATTCCGTACTCAATCGCCTGCGCCTGAAACAGCTGGGCCTGGTGATCGCCCTGGACCAGCACCGCTCGCTGCGCAAGGCCGCCAGTAGCCTGTCGATGACGCAGTCCGCCGCCAGCAAGGCGCTGGTGGAAATTGAAAGCGTGATGGGTGGCAGCCTGTTTGACCGCTCGCGCTCCGGCATCGCACCCAACGAGCTGGGCCGCTGCGTGGTGCGCTACGCCTGGCTGTTGCGCTCTGATGTGGACGCCATGGTGCAGGAGGTAGCTAATCTGCGCCGGGGCCGCGGCGGGCGCCTGCAGGTGGGCGTGATCATGGGGGCTGTGCCCGACCTGCTGGCCAATGCCATTCGCCAGCTGCGCCAGGAGGAGCCCGATGTGTCGATAGAGATCGTGGAAGACACCAGCGCGCGCCTGCTGCACATGCTGGACCAGGGCCAGCTGGAGGTGGTACTGGGTCGCGTGGCCGTGAGCCCCAGGCCGGACATGTACCGCTACGAGCCGCTACGTGACGAGCCGCTGTGCGTGGTGGCCGGCCTGGCCCACCCGCTGGCGCGCATGCGCAGCGTGGGCCTGAAAGACCTGGCGCCCTACAACTGGATCGTCTACCCCAGCCGCATGCCGCTGCGCTCGCTGCTGGAGCGCGAAATGGGAGACGCCGGCCAGGCCCTGCCGGCGAACCTGATCGAAACCGCCTCCACGTTCACCACCGTGGTGCTGCTGCGCAATAGCCCGGACCTGGTGGCCCTGCTGCCGCGCGATGTGTGCGAGTTCTTCAAGGCGCACAAGCTGCTGAAGATTCTGCCCATCACGCTGACCTCTCGCACGCAGCCCTTCGGCATCGTCACGCGGGCCAGCGGCACCTTGACGGGCGTGGCGCAGCGCTTTACCGAGATGCTGCGCCCGGTGGCCTAGGGCAACGCTGAACAAGTCCCTCGCGGTCTGCGCATCCCTGGCCTCGGGCGGTCTGCGGCGTTGCAAATCCTCGCCATAGCTCAGGCTATGTCTGCGGTTTGCGCCTTGCATCCCATCCCGATCCAGGGCACGCAGATTCGCGGAGACTTATTCAGCGTCGCCCTAGGCTAATTTGCCCCAGATGGCCTTGTAGTGGTCGCGGTTGTGGGGGGGGCATTCCTCCAACGGTTTCAGTTTGAAATATCTGGGGTATCCATCGGTTGAGTGCTGCGTTTTGATAGAGCTACCTGAAGCCATAGATATGAAGACCTCTTGGGGTTTCGGCAACTTCAAACGGCCCCCACTTCCTTCCGTGCCGCAAGCGCTCTAGATACGCGTGTCGTCGGCCGTGACAGCGGCGTGAAGTCGGGCGCCGTCTGGTCGAATAGCTGCTGGAAGCTGTCGATGACGAAGTAGGTCTGCTGGTAGCTGTCGATCTTGTAGCGGGTGCGCATGCAGCGCAGCACGTCCAGCAGCAGGCGTTGCGGCGCGGCGCTGCGTACGCTGTGCTGCAGCTCACCGGAGGAGCTGAGGATGCCCGCGCCGTAGGCCCGCAAGCCGTCTGCCTGGCGTACCAGGCCGAACTCGATGGTGTACCAGTACAGGCGCGACAGCTGTTCGCAAGCGCCCAGGCCGTGCGCCTTCAACCCGCCCGCGCCATAGGCCTGCATGTGCTCGGCAAACACCGGGTTGAACAGCAGGGGTACGTGGCCGAACATGTCGTGGAACACGTCCGGCTCGACGATGTAGTCCATCTCCTCGGGCGTGCGTATCCAGTCGGTCACCGGGAACTTGCGGTTCGCCAGCAGGGTGAAGAACGGCACCTCGGGGATCAGCCCGGGCACGGCTACCACCTCCCAGCCGGTGGCCGGGCGCAGCCGCGCGTTGATTTCCTCGAAGCGCGGAATCCGGTCTTTCACGCCCAGCAAGGGCAGGGCGGCGATGAACTCATCGCAGGCCAGGCCCGGCACCAGGGCGGACTGGCGCTCGAACAGCTGGCGGTAGGTGTCGTGGTCCTGCGCGGTGTAGGCCGCGTAGTTTTGCGGGCAGGTGTAGTCGGCCAGCACCAGGCCGCCGCGCGCATAGTCGCCCCGTGGCGGGCGGTCGCTGCTGCCGTAAACGGCGGGTTCGATGGCCATGAATATGTCTCCTGTTGCGGGTGAGGGAACTGTAGCCCGAGGGCGGCTCAGCTTTGCTGCAAATACGTGCTGCGAGAGGCATGGGTGTGCACTAAAGCTGCAAAATAGCCGCCATGGAAGCACTAGACAAGATAGATCGCCTCATTTTGCGCAGCCTGCAAGCCGATGGCCGGGCCACCTACGAGCAATTGGCCGAGGCCGTGAGCCTGTCGCCCAGCGCCGTGCTGCGCCGGGTCAAGCGGCTGGAGGACTCGGGCGTGATCGACCGCTACGTTGCCCTGGTTAAGCCCGAGGCCGTGGGTTTGGGCCTGACCGCCTACCTGAACGTGCGGCTGGAAAAGCATACCGAGATCCACAAGCGCAACCCCATGGACGTGTTCCGCGCCAGCGTGCAGACCTGGCCTGAGGTGGTGGAGTGCGCGTCCCTTACCGGCGAGATGGACTACCTGCTGCGCGTGGTGGTGGCCGATATGCAGGCGTACTCGCGTTTCATCATGGACACCCTGCTCAAGCACCCCAGCGTCGAAGACTGCAAAACCAGCTTTGTGCTGGACCATGTGAAGGTGACCACTGCCCTACCGGTGTGAGAGGCTGGCCCAGGTGGCGGAACTATTCGGCATATTCCGGGTGAATTGCCCCTCAGGATGCAAAGGGGTAGACGGGCGGGCTTGGGTTTTTAGGTGTAAACCCTTATATTTCGCGGATGATTGATTCCATCCACGCTTTGAAGACGGCTGTCCCGCCCGGGCGGGAATCTTTGCTGGCCGATTTTGGGCGGGCAAAGTCGGGGGGCGGCGCCAGCTCGGTGCTGGTGCCCATACGTTCCCTTGGCGAGGGCCACCGTGCGCGCATCGCGGCCCACTTGCTGGCGCTGGATGCGCAGGACCGGTTTTTGCGCTTCGGCTACCAGGCGCAGGATCAAAACATCCAGGCCTACGTGGACGGCTTGAACTTTGAGCGCGACGACATCTTTGGCATCTATAACCGCCGCCTGGAGTTGATCGCCATGGCGCACCTGGCCTACACGGTGAACCCTGAATTCAAGGCCTGCGCGGAGTTTGGTGTGTCGGTGCGCAGCAAGGCCCGTGGCCGTGGCTATGGTGCGCGCCTGTTTGAGCGCGCCACCATCCATGCGCGCAATGAGGGTGTGGAGCTGCTATTTGTCCACGCCCTGAGCCAGAACACCGCCATGCTGAAAATTGCCCGCAACGCAGGCGCCGTGGTGGAGCGCGATGGCACGGAGAGCGAGGCCTTTCTGCGCCTGCCGCCCGCTACGCTGGACAGCCGCATCGCCGAAATCATGGAAGAGCAGTTCGCCCAGACCGATTACCGTTTGAAGATCCAGGCCAAGCATTTCTGGGATTTCCTGGAAAGCTTGCAGTCGATGCGCCAGGGCAAGCGCTAGGCGCACAAAAAGCCGGCAATGTGAGGTATTTGCCCGGTTTTACCCTTTGTTCACAGCAATCCGCTATCCTAGCGGCTTCTTAACAACCGCACGTCCTGCGCCCAAGGCTGTGTCAGACCCGTATCCCGCGCGCTCGTCCTTAGCTGTTCCTGAACGCGAAGACAAGCGCGGCTTCTTGCAAAAGTTGGCCGAATTCATCCATCCCGGCCCCGATTCGCGCGACGAATTGCTAGAAACCCTCTCCGACGCCGAAGAAAACCACATCATCGGTGCCGAGTCCCACGCCATGCTGGAAGGCGTGATCCGCATGGCAGACATGAGCGCCGGCGACGTCATGGTCGCCGCCACGCGCATGGACTTGCTGAACATCGCAGATGCGTTTGACGAACTGCTGCACGTGGTCATTGAGACCGCCCACTCCCGTTTTCCGGTGTACGAGGGCGAAAAAGAAAACATCATCGGCATCTTGATGGCCAAGGACCTGCTCAAGCTGCAGCGGGCCCCTGAGCTGAACATCCGCGCCCTGCTGCGCCCGGCGGTATTTGTGCCGGAAACCAAGGGCCTGAACGACCTGCTGCGTGACTTTCGCGGCAACCGCAACCACCTGGCCATCGTGGTCGATGAATTTGGCCGCATCGCGGGCCTGATCACCATTGAAGACGTGCTGGAGCAGATCGTTGGCGAGATCGAAGACGAGTTCGATATCGCCGAGGACGAAGGCGACATCTTCGGCCTGGCCGACCGCACCTACCGCGTCAGCGGCGACACCTCCATCGACCGCGTCAACGAAGCCTTCGGCGTGAAGCTGGCAGGTAGTGACCCGGAAGATACGTTCGACACCATCGGCGGCCTGATCGCCCATGAAATGGGCCATGTGCCCAAGCGCGGCGAACACCACGCCATGGCGGGACTGAACTTTCTCGTGCTGCACGCCAAAGGCGGTGCGGTGCGCTGGTTCAAGGTCTCTCCGGTGGCTGACGGCGACAACTCCGGCTGATGCGCCGCCCGTTGTTGCGACCTAGCGCCGGTGTGGCGCTGGTGCTGTGTGTGCTGGCGGGCCTGGCACAGGCCCTGTCCATCGCCACGCCCTGGAACGGCCAGCCGCTCTGGTGGCTGCAAATCCTTTCTCTGTCTGTACTGGTCTGGCTGCTGCAAGGCAGTGCGATGCCCCGGCAAGCCGGCCTGCGCGGCTGGCTGTTTGCCTGGGCCTGGCTGTCGGGCACCTTCTGGTGGCTGTTTATTTCCATGCACACCTACGGCGGCCTGCCGGCGGTGCTGGCGGTCGGCGGGTTGGCGGCAGCCCTGGCCTTGCTGTATGGTTTGGCTTCTGCGGGGTTTAGGGCGCTGGCGCCCGTAAATACTGCGCTGAGCGCTATTGTTTTTGCGTCGTCCTGGCTGCTGGCCGAGCTGGCGCGCGGCCAGTGGTTGACCGGCTTCCCTTGGGGGGCTGGCGGCTATGCCCAGCTGGATGGCCTAGCTGTGTTGGCCCGCTACGTGGGCGTGTACGGCGTGGGCTGGGTGGCGGCGTTGGCAGCGGCCTGGCTGGTGGCGCGGCAGTGGTGGGGCTTGGGCGGCATGCTGCTGCTGGCGCTGGGTGCTGGCTCTTTAAGTTTGCCGCCTAGCGACCTGCAGGCCACGTTGTCGGTGAGCCTGCTGCAGGGCAATATCCCGCAGGACGAAAAGTTCCAAGCCGGCACCGGCATTCCCATCGCACTGCAGTGGTACGCGCAGCAGCTGGGCCAGGCGCAGACCCCTCTGGTGGTGGCGCCGGAAACCGCCATACCCATGTTGCCGCAGGAATTGCCCGCCGGCTACTGGCCGTCTCTGCTGCAGCGCTTTGCCACGGGCGAGCAGACCGCCCTGGTCGGCGTGCCCTTGGGCAATGCGCGCGATGGCTATCTGAACGCCGTGGTCGGCTTGCAGCCTGGCCAGCCGCAGATGTACACCTATGCCAAGCACCACCTGGTGCCGTTTGGTGAGTTCATTCCGCCACTGTTCAAGTGGTTCACGCAGATGATGGACATCCCGCTGGGCGACTTCAACCGGGGTGCGGTGGGCCAGGCATCCTGGCCGGTGGCAGGGCAGCGGCTGGCGCCGAATATCTGCTACGAGGATTTGTTTGGCGAAGAGTTGGGCGCACGCTTCATCGACCCGGCGCAAGCGCCCACCATCTTCGTCAACGTCAGCAATATCGGCTGGTTTGGCGACTCGCTGGCGATGGACCAGCACTTGAGCATCTCTCGCATGCGCACGCTGGAATTTGAGCGGCCCATGCTGCGCGCCACCAATACCGGCGCTACGGCCATCATTGACCACCAGGGCCATGTGCTGCAGGCGCTGCCGCGCCTGACCCGCGACGTGCTGGTGGGCGAGGTGCAGGGCCGGGGGCTGAACGCCACCAGTGGCTGGCGCATCACGCCCTATGCCTGGTGGGTGTCTCGCTGCGGGCTGTGGCCCTTGTGGCTGCTGGGTGTGCTGACCTGGTTTACGGCTTGGAAATGGGGCCGGCGCGCTTATAGGGAAAAACCCGCCGTATGACGTTTGTGTGACGGGTTATGCCGACAAGGCATGGCTCTTGCGTAGTGTTTTGTGGGAGCGCCGATACCATCGGGCACCTCTGATTTGAGGCGTGTTTCCATAAGCAAAATTACCAGGAGCTTTTCTCTATGCGAGCCCATTTCCGGATCGAAAAATTCATTGCAGGTACCGCCATCGCCGCCTTGTCCGCACTGGCTACCCTGGCCCATGCCCAGACGGCCAAACCCAATGTGGTGATTCTGGCTACCGGCGGCACGATTGCGGGCGCGGGTGCTTCGGCCATCAACAGCGCTACCTATGCCGCCGCCAAGGTGGGTGTTGACAAGCTGATCGCCGGTCTGCCCGAGCTGGCCAATGTGGCCAATGTGCGTGGCGAGCAGGTGTTCCAGGTGGCTTCTGAAAGCCTGACCAATGACAACCTGCTGACCCTGGCCAAGCGTGTTTCCGCGCTGGCCAAGCAGGCCGACGTAGACGGCATCGTCATCACCCACGGCACCGACACCGTGGAAGAAACCGCCTACTTCCTGACCCTGGTGGAACACACCAACAAGCCTATCGTGATGGTCGCCTCCATGCGCCCGGGCACGGCCCTGTCGGCCGACGGCGCGCTGAACCTGTACGATGCGGTAGCCGTGGCCGGCAGCAAGGACGCCATGGGCAAGGGCGTGCTGCTGACCATGAACGACACCATCGATAGCGGCCGTGACGTGAGCAAGAACGTCAACGTCAAGACCAACGCTTTCTCCAGCCAATGGGGCCCGTTGGGCATGATCGTGGAAGGCAAGAACTACTGGTTCCGTGCCCCTGTGAAGCGCCACACCATGAACTCTGAGTTTGATATCGACACCATCACCTCGCTGCCCCAGGTGGAAATCGCCATGGGTTACGAAGGCGTGGCTCCCACCGCCATTGAGGCTCTGGGCAAGAGCGGTATCAAGGCGCTGGTCCACGGTGGCCCGGGCAATGGCTCGGTGGCCGACCGCATCGTGCCGTATCTGCAAAAAGTGCGTGCCGATGGCGCCATCGTGATCCGCAGCTCGCGCGTGCCGGACGGCTTCGTCATCCGCAATGCCGAGCAGCCTGATGACAAGTACGACTGGGTGGTCGCCAATGACCTGCGCCCACAAAAGGCCCGCATCCTGGCCATGGTGGCCCTGACCAAGACCTCCGACACCAAGGAACTGCAGCGCATATTCTGGGAGTATTGAACACCCCCAGGCTTGCCCACTGCCCCGGGATCGACCCAAAGGGTCGATAACGCAAGTGGCCGCCAACCCCCTTGCAGGGGGCGATACCTGCGGACTGGCGTAGCCAGATCCGCGGTATCTCTGGGATGGGGAGGGGTGGCTGTTTAAGTTGCTGATGCTCTAAAAATAATAGCTGCTACCGCACGATTTATGTGCGCTAGCGGCTATTTTTTTGGTTCAAGCGGTGCTTGCTTGGACGGGGAAGGGCGGCCTTCGCGCCAGGCTTTGGACCGGGCCTTGGAGGCCCGTGCGGTGGCCCGCCGCTCGCGCTGGTGTTTGCGGTGCTGCAGGGCCAGCGCCCACACCACGACGCCCAGCAGCAGCACGATACCGCCGACCAGGTACGCCATAAACCACGCAAAATTGCTGCCTGCCTGCTCCATTCGTCCTCCTGTTCTGCGATTTGTATGTAAATGTAAGTGATGGGGGCGCTTGGTCCCTCTGCTTGGTCCTCCGACTTGGCAGAGTCGGTTTGCGGGCCAAGGTTCGCAGCCCCGTAAAATCAAAGATTAGTCCGCCTCCGGCGGCCTCTTCTTTTGCAGACCTCCATGAAGACATTCCAGCAAATCATTTTGACCCTGCAGTCCTACTGGGCTGACAAAGGCTGCGCCCTGTTGCAACCCTATGACATGGAAGTGGGCGCGGGCACCTCGCACACCGCCACCTTTTTGCGCGCCATCGGCCCCGAGCCTTGGAAGGCCGCCTACGTGCAGCCCAGCCGCCGCCCCAAGGACGGCCGTTACGGCGAGAACCCCAACCGCCTGCAACATTACTACCAATACCAGGTCGTGCTCAAGCCCGCACCGGCAAATATCCTGGAGCTCTACCTGGGTTCTCTGGAAGCGCTTGGCTTCGATTTGAAGAAGAACGACATCCGCTTCGTCGAAGACGATTGGGAAAACCCCACGCTGGGCGCCTGGGGCCTGGGCTGGGAAGTCTGGCTCAACGGCATGGAGGTGACCCAGTTCACCTACTTCCAGCAGGTCGGCGGCATCGACTGCAAGCCCGCTACTGGCGAGATCACCTACGGCCTGGAGCGCTTGGCCATGTACCTGCAAGGCGTGGACAACGTCTACAACCTGCAGTGGACCGAAGGCCTGAGCTACGGCGACGTGTACAAGCAGAACGAGGTCGAGCAATCGACCTACAACTTCGAGCACAGCGACACGGACTTCCTGTTCACCGCCTTCACCGCGCACGAAAAGCAGGCCAAGCACCTGGTGGCCGAACAGTTGGCCCTGCCGGCTTACGAGCAGGTGCTGAAAGCCGCACACAGCTTCAACCTGCTGGACGCACGCGGTGCCATCAGCGTGACCGAACGCGCCGCCTACATGGGCCGCATCCGCAACCTGGCCCGCAGCGTGGCGCAAAGCTACCTGGACAGCCGTGCCCGCCTGGGCTTCCCTATGGCGCCCAAGGAATGGGCTGCCGAAGTCCTGGCCCAGATTGAAAAGAAAGCCGCCTAAATGACAGCGCACATGACCGTGAAGAATCTATTGGTGGAGCTGTTTGTCGAAGAGCTGCCACCCAAGGCCTTGAAGAAACTGGGCGACGCCTTTGCCAGCGTGCTGCTGGAGCAGCTGCAGGCCCAGGGCCTGGCCAGCGCCGCATCGCAAGTCACCGCCTTTGCCTCACCACGCCGCCTGGCCGCGCACATCACCGCCGTGGCCGCATTCGCTGCCGACAAGGCCGTGTCCGCCAAGCTGATGCCCGTGGCGGTAGGCCTGGGCGCCGATGGCCAGGCCACGCCTGCGCTGCTCAAAAAACTGCAAGCCCTGGGCGCCGATGCATCCGCCGTCGCCAGCCTGAAGCGCGCCATGGACGGCAAGGCCGAGGCCTTGTTCCTGGAACGCACCGTGGCTGGAGCCAAACTGCAAGAAGGCCTGCAAAAAGCCCTGCTGGAAGCCATCGCCAAGCTGCCCATCCCCAAGGTCATGACCTACCAGTTGTCCAGCGGCTGCGCGCTGCCTGGCTGGAGCAGCGTGAGCTTCGTGCGCCCCGCGCACGGCCTGGTGGCACTGCACGGTGCCGACGTGGTGCCGGTGGAGGCCCTGGGCCTGCAGTCCGGCAACACCACGCACGGCCATCGCTTTGAAGCCGCTGTGGACCCTGTGGTGTTGAAAGACGCCGACAACTACGCCGCCACGCTGGCCCAGGACGGCGCCGTGATCGCCAGCTTCGCCGACCGCCGTGCCGACATCGTGCGCCAGCTGAATGCGGCTGCAGCGCAGATTGGTGGTGGGGTGCGTGCTATCGAAGATGAAGCATTGCTAGACGAAGTGACCGCCCTGGTTGAGCGCCCCAATGTGCTGGTCTGCAGCTTCGAAGAAGAGTTCCTCGGCGTGCCGCAGGAATGCCTGATCCTGACCATGAAGGCCAACCAGAAGTACTTCCCGCTGCTCGACGCTGCCGGCAAGCTGACCAACAAGTTCCTGGTGGTCAGCAACATCAGCCCAGCCGACGCCAGCGAGGTGATTGGCGGCAACGAGCGCGTGGTGCGCCCGCGCTTGGCCGATGCTAAGTTCTTCTTCGACCAAGACCGCAAGAAGACGCTGCTGTCGCGCGTCGAAGGCCTGGGCAAGGTGGTATATCACAACCAGCTGGGTTCGCAGGGCGAGCGCGTCGAGCGCGTGCGCGCCATTGCCAAGGCGATTGCGCAGCAGTTGGGCGGCGACGCGCTGGCGGCCCAGGCCGACCAGGCCGCACTGCTGGCCAAGACCGACCTGGTGACCGACATGGTCGGCGAGTTCCCTGAGCTGCAAGGCACCATGGGCCGCTATTACGCGCTGAACGACGGTCTGCCCGCCGACGTGGCCGACGCTATTGAAGACCACTACAAACCCCGTTTCGCCGGCGACAGCCTGCCACGCAACCCGGTGGGTATTGCCGTGGCGCTGGCCGACAAGCTGGAAACGCTGGTGGGTATGTTCGGTATCGGCAACCTGCCGACGGGTGACAAAGACCCGTTTGGGCTGCGCCGCCATGCGCTTGGTGTCCTGCGAATGCTGATGGACATTACGCCGTCATTGAATTTGGACGCGGTTTTACGCATAGCCATGCAAAAGCCTCAGTGGCCCACAGCATATGAAATTTCAACCATATCGCCTGATGGATCAGTTCGTTGGACGCAATCACTATTACTTGATTTCTTTGAAGATCGGCTGGCGGTGATGTTGAAGGATCAAGGTGCGACAGCGCAACAATCCGCTGCGGTATTAGCTGGAGACAAGTTCTGGTTTGTTTCCGAAGTCCCCAAGCGCCTTGCCGCCGTGCGCGCCTTTGCCGCGCTGCCCGAAGCCGCAGCCCTGGCAGCAGCCAACAAGCGCATTGGCAACATCCTGAAAAAGGCCGACGCGGTCGATGCCCATGTCAGCGCGGTGCTGCTGCAAGAGCCTGCTGAAATCGCGCTGTTTGCGGCGATGCAAGAAGTCGCTCCCACGGCCCTGGCGCAGTTCGAGGCCGGCGATTACACCGCGTCCTTGCAGTCCCTGGCGGCATTGCGTGCGCCGGTGGATGCGTTCTTCGACGGCGTGATGGTGAATGCAGAAGAGGCCGACGTGCGCTTGAACCGCCTGGGCCTGCTGCAAAGCCTGCACAACGCCATGAACCGCGTGGCCGACCTGTCCAAATTGGCCTCGTAAAGCTGCGTTTATGCCTGGAGCCCACGCCATGAAACTCGCCATCCTGGACCGTGACGGCACCATCAATGCCGACAGCAGCGATTTCGTCAAGTCGCCGGAAGAGTGGCTGCCGCTGCCGGGTGCGCTGGAGGCGATTGCCAAGCTCAACCACGCGGGCTGGCATGTGGTGGTGGCGACCAACCAGTCCGGCCTGGGACGGGGGTTGTTCGACATGGCGGCGCTGAACGCCATGCACGCCAAGATGAACAAGCTGCTGGCTTTGGTGGGGGGCAAGGTGGACGCGGTGTTCTTCTGTCCGCATGCACCGGACGAGGGCTGTAGCTGCCGCAAGCCCGCTCCCGGCCTGTTCGAGCAGATCGGCGACCGCTACGGCATTGAGCTAAAAGGCCTTCCGACCGTGGGTGACAGCCTGCGCGACCTGCAGGCTGGCATTGCAGCCGGCTGCGAGCCACACCTGGTGTTGACCGGCAAGGCCGCCTGCTACCGTGGGCAGGCCAGCCTGCCGCCCGAATATCCGGTGGGTACCTGGGTGCACCAGGACTTGCTGGCCTTCGCCAACTTCGTCATCGGCCGCGAGCAACCCGCCAAGTCCTGATTTTCGTTTGCTATATTTTGTATAGCTGTATGCGCAGATAAAAACTGCGCCAACTGCCAAAAAGATACCCATGCCTTTCATCCGATCCGTGCTGCACATGCTGTTTTTGGCGATCACGGTGGTGCCGTGGGCGCTGTTCGTGCTGCTGGTGGCCCCGTTTGCCGGCGCCACCCGCATCTATTGGCTGTGCGCCCGCTGGCTCAAGCTGTCGGTGGACAGTGGCACGGCGATCCTGGGCATCCAGAACCGCGTCACCGGTATGGAGAACCTGCCGACCGATCCCAAGGCGTCGGTGGTGCTGCTGGTAAAGCACCAGTCCACCTGGGAGACCTTGGTGATGCCGGCCATCATGCCGCGCCCGCTGGCCTTTGTGTTCAAGAAGGAACTGCTGTGGATACCGTTCTTTGGCTGGGCCATGGCCTGCATGGACATGATCCACATCGACCGCAGCCAAGGCAGCCAGGCCTTCAAGAAGATGGTGGCCTCGGGCAAGCGCCTGGTGGGGCAGGGCACCTGGATCATCTTGTTTCCCGAGGGCACGCGCATTCCGCGCGGCCAGGTCGGCGAGTACAAGACCGGCGGCACCCGCCTGGCCATCCAGTGCGGTGTGCCGGTGGTGCCTATCGCGGTGACTGCCGCCAAATGCTGGCCGCGCAAGGCCTTTATCAAAACCCCGGGCATTGTGGATATTTCCATAGGCAAGCCCATTCCCAGCATCGGCCGGCGCCCGGACGAGCTGATGGCCGAGGTGCAGGCCTGGATCGAAGCCGAGATGCGCCGCCTGGACCCGGACGCCTACCGCTGAGCCGGGCGGGGCGGTTTTCTATCCTCCATTTAGAGGGCGTACGGGCCAGGCGCGCGGGTGGTCGCGTCTAGAATTTCCGTTCGCTGGAGGCTGCACTCCACCGTCTGCTGCGCAAGCACCTGCTTGTGCCTTGCCCCTCTCTATTTCCAACCACACCGACTTATGAAAAAGCTTTCTGTGATCGCCATGGCGCTGCTGTTGGCGGCGTGCAATACCGTTCCCAAATCGGGTGAAGCCAGCAGCAAAACTGCGGAAACGGCGGCAGCCGCTAGTGCCGCTGCCGAAGCGGCTGTGGAAGCCGCTGCGCCCAAGGTGGTCACCGTGTCCGATGTCGAGCTCAAGAGCCTGGCGGTGCAGATGCAAACCCGTCTGGACAACGTTAACCCGCTGGGTCCGCGTGACCGCTATGTGCTGCGCCTGGCCCGCTTGACGGCCAAGCTG
>JAPLPK010000056.1 GCA_026400275.1 Burkholderiales bacterium | reverse complement strand
GTGATCGACGAGCTGGCCGCCAACACCATGCTGGACGAGCGCTTTGTGCCCGCCGAATTCGAAGCCGAACTCGAAGCCCGCCGCGCCGCCCTGCAGTCCACCCAGGAAGACGACGACGAAACCCTGCTCAACCTGCTGCGCCGCGCCCACCATGCCGAGCTGTTCCGCACCTTGGCGCGCGACGTGGAAGGCCGCACCAGCGTAGAGCAGGTGGCCGACGACCTGAGCGCACTGGCCGATGTGGTGCTGCGCGTCACCGCCCGCTGGTGCTGGCAGCGCCTTAAAAACCACCACCTGGACGAGCCGCGCTTTGCCGTGATTGGCTACGGCAAACTGGGCGGCAAGGAGCTGGGCTACGGCAGCGACCTGGACATTGTTTTCGTCTACGAAGACGACGACGACCGCGCCCCCGAAGCCTATGCCAACCTGGTGCGCAAGCTGATCAACTGGCTGAGCGTGAAGACCGCCGAAGGCGACCTGTTTGAGATCGACACCGCGCTGCGGCCCAACGGCAATTCCGGCCTGCTGGTCAGCACCATGAACGCCTACGCCAGCTACCAGGAAGGCCGTGGCAGCAACACCGCCTGGACCTGGGAACACCAGGCCATGACCCGTGCGCGCTGCGTGCTTGGCCCCGCCGACCTGCACCAGCGCTTCGACGCAGTGCGCCAGGCCGTCATCACCGCGCCACGCGACCTGCCCGCACTGCAGGCCGAGATCGTCGCCATGCGCGACAAAGTGCGCGGCGCCCACCCGGTGCGCGGCGGCAATTTCGACGTGAAGCACAGCCCCGGCGCCATGGTGGACGCAGAATTCGCCGTGCAGTACCTGGTGCTGGCCCATGCGGCCCAGCACCCGGCGCTGCAAGACAACGTAGGCAATATCGCCCTGCTGCAGCGCGCTGAAGCCTGCGGCCTAGTGCCGGCAGGCGTAGGCACGGCAGCCGCCAACGCCTACCGCGTGCTGCGCAAGGTACAGCACCACGCGCGGCTGAACGAAACGCCCACCCAGGTCGCCCCCGAGCCACTGCAGGCCGAGCGGGACGCGGTGCTGGCGCTGTGGCATGCGGTGTTTGGCTAAAGGCGACGCTGAATAAGTCTGGCGTGGCCTTCCGCAGGAGTTTTATCCGCATTGCTATGCCCCCGATACGGCGCTAAGCTGTGTCGATATGCATATCTTTGCACTTGCTCCATGGGTTCGTTAAGGCAGAGTCCGCTTGCCAGGCTGGCACAGCGCGGGCTAGGCATAGGCCCGCGCATCGTCGCCCTATTTGTGCTGGTATTCGGGCTGATGGGCGGGCTGGGCCTGCTGCTGATGCAGAGCAAGCTGCTGCCCGCCTTCGACGCCATCGAAAAGCACTTCGCCCAAGACAGTGCCAAGCGCGTGGCCAGCGGCTTTGACGAGCAGCTCGCGGCCCTCAGCATCCTCAACCACGACTGGGCGTTCTCGGACGAGCTGTACAGCCACATGCAGCAGCGCAGCAAAGCCTTTGAAGACAGCAATCTCAGCGATGCCACCATGCTGACCTCGCATCTGAACGCCGTGCTGCTGGTAGACCGCCAGGGCCAGCTGGTCGGTATCGGCAGACGCCCGCAGAGCGACAACAGCCTGCTGCAACCGGATGACGTGTTGCCAGCCCTGCAACGCCGCCTGGCCCGCCTTCCCCGGCATTCCCGGCCCACCGAATGCGGGCTCATACAGGTCGGCAAGATCCTGTCCGCCGTGTGCTGGACGCCCATCGTGCACAGCGATGGCCATGGTGCTGTCAGCGGCCTGGTAGTGATGGTGCAAGAGCTGGACGACAGCGCCTTGGCTGTGATCGCGCAGAACGCCAGCACCGCCTTCTCCATAGAACCGCACGCCGAGGAACCCAACAACCCCGACGCCGTCGAGCTGGCCTGGGAACTGCCCAAGTTCAAATACTTCAGCAACCGCCAGGTGCACGCCAGCTACGAGCCGCAGAACATCACCTTGCACTACCTGCTGCGCGACCTGGAAGACAAGCCCCTGTCCACCGTGCACATGAACCTGGCGCGCAACCTGGCCCTGGAGGCCCAGCGCATCCTGCAGGAAGTGGCCTGGCAGCTCGCCGCGCTGGCCCTGGTCACTGGGCTGGTACTGCTGCTGGCCCTGCACCACTGGCTGGTACGCCCCATCCGCCAGCTGCAGGCCGAGCTGGCCAACATGACCGCCTCGCGGCGCTGGGACCGCGTGCTGACGGCCAAGCGCCCCGATGAAATCGGTGCCCTGACCCAGGGGGTGAACGCCCTGCTGCAGGTGCTGCACAGCCAGGTAGATGCGCTGAAGACCCTGTCCAGCACCGATGCGCTTACTGGCATCGCCAACCGCCGCCAGTTCGACGAGCGCCTGGCCTACGAGATCGTGCGCCTGGCACGCCGGCCGGCCCCCTTGTCGCTGCTGCTGCTGGACGTGGACCACTTCAAACGCTACAACGACCTGTATGGCCACCCCATGGGCGACGTGGCCCTGCAAAAAATAGGTCTGCTGCTGAAAGACCTGTGCCGCCAGCAAGACCTGCCAGCCCGCATAGGCGGCGAAGAGTTTGCCCTGCTGCTGCCCGAAACCGATGCGGAAGGCGCCATTGCCTTGGCCCACAAATGCATGCTGGCTTTGGCAGCCCTGGCCCTGCCACACGACAGCTCGCCCACCGACCGCTACCTGACGCTCAGCATAGGCATCGCCACCTGCGCAGCCGGCCAGCGCGCCGACGCCAATGCGCTGCGAGAACAGGCCGACGAAGCGCTCTACGCCGCCAAGGACCTGGGCCGCAACCGCGCCTGCCACCGCGACCAGATAAGCCACCCAGCCTCTTGAAAACCGGTTCAAGTTTCTGACATAAATCGACACAATCCGATACCCGGCTGCGACGCGCAAAACCGCCGCATCTGGCACCATGGCGGCGCCGCGTCCACCCTATGGCGGACATGCGCCAGCCGGGGCTTTCCACCAGCCCGGTTCCCCCCATTACGATAGGCCCCCCATCCCCAGGAGCTTTCTGCATGCATGTGCCCCGTTGGTTTCTTTTGTGTGCTCTGCCGCTGTGTCTGGCGGCCTGCGCCAGTGCACCGCCACCGGCCCCCAGCGCTGCGGCGCTGGCCCCCGCGCAGTGGCAGGCGCCACTGCCTTCCAATGTGCCCCACCACGGCGACATGGGCGACCTGGCCAGCTGGTGGCAGCGGCTGGACGACCCGCTGCTGGTGCAGTTGATAGAGGCCGCGCAAAACGCCAGCCCCACGGTGGCCTCGGCCGCTTCGCGCATCAGCCAGGCGCGCGCCACTGCCGTGGGCGCGGGCGCTGCGCTGGGCCCCACGCTGGACGCGTCGGCCAGCGCCAGCCGGGGCATTGCACAACCCGCAACACCCGTCGCCACCACGCTGCAAGGCGGGCTGCAGGCGGCCTGGGAGATCGACCTGTTTGGCACCCAACGCGCCGCGCTGAACGCCGCCCAGGCCCGCCAGCAGGGCGCCCAGGCGCTGTGGCATGACGCCCGCGTCTCGGTCGCCGCCGAGGTGGCCAACCAGTACGTCAACGTGCGCGCCTGCGCCCTGCTGCGCGGCCTGGCCGGTGAAGACGCCCGCTCGCGCCAGGAGACAGCCCGCCTATCCGCCTTAAGCACCCGCGCCGGCTTCACCGCCCCGGCAGTGGACGCACTGGCCCGCGCCAGCGCCGCCGAGGCGAATAACCGCCTCAACCAGCAGCTCACGCAGTGCGACCTGTACCTGAAAGCCATGGTGGCGCTGACCGCGCTCCCCGAGGCGGACCTTGCACAAAAACTGGCTGCAGCGCCCGCACCATCTGCGCAGATAGCTCTGTTTTCCATAGCATCCATCCCGGCCCAGGCACTGGCGCAGCGGCCTGACGTGTTCAGCGCCGAGCGCGACGTGGCCGCCGCCAGCTTCGACGTGGGCAACGCCCAGGGCCAGCGCTACCCGCGCCTGGCCTTGAGCGGCAACATCGGCGCCCTGAGCTACCGCACCGGCGGCGGCAATGTGGACATGAACACCTGGTCCATAGGCCCCTTGAGCCTGTCGCTGCCGTTGTTGGATGGCGGCGTGCGCAGCGCCAATATCGACGCCGCCCAGGCCCGCTACACCGAGGCCGTGGCCCTGTACCAGGCCAAGGTGCGCCAGGCCGTGCGCGAGGTGGAGGAGTCGCTGGTCAACCTGCGCAGCAGCGACGAGCGCATGGCCGACACCCAGACCGCCGCCGCCGGCTACCAAGCGTCGTACGAAGCCACCCAGGCGCGCTACAAAGCCGGCCTGGCCAGCCTGCCCGAACTCGAAGACGCGCGCCGCAACGCCCTGGCCGCCGACACCAACGTCATCGCCCTGCAGCGCGAGCGCCTGCTGGCCTGGATCTCCCTGTACCGCGCCGTAGGCGGCGGCTGGGCCGGCCCCGATGCCAACACCACCGCCAGCACCGCAAACACTGCGCAATAGCCCTGACACGCCCCTGGACACACAGCATGACTTTCAAACCCAACGCTATCGTTTTCGCAGCTGCTTGCGCACTGTCTATCTGCGCTGCAGGCCTTTTTTCTTTAAATTCCCAAGCAGCGGATGGCACACCCCAAGCCCAGCCCAAGCCGGCCCTCAGCGTCACCACGGTGCAGCCGCAGGCGCTGGCCTGGCCGCTGCAGCTCAGCGCCAACGGCAACGTCGCCGCCTGGCAGGAAGCCAGCATCGGCAGCGAGGCCGCCGGCCTGCGCCTGCTGGAGGTGCGCGCCAATGTGGGCGACGTGGTGCGTGCCGGCCAGGTGCTGGCCACCTTCGCCGCCGAGAGCGTGCAGGCCGACCTGGCCCAAGCCCGCGCCAACCTGCTGGAGGCCCAGGCCAATGCGCTGGACGCCAGTGGCAACGCGGCCCGCGCCCGCACCCTGCAAAGCACCGGTGCCCTGAGCGAGCAGCAGATCAACCAGTACCTGACCACGGAGCAGGTCGCCAAGGCCCGCGTCGAGGCCACCAAGGCCACGGTGGCAGTGCAGCAGCAGCGCATGAAAAACACCACGGTGCTGGCGCCCGACAGCGGCGTCATCAGCGCCCGCAGCGCCACCGTAGGCGCAGTTTTGGGCAGCGGCACCGAGCTGTTCCGCATGGTGCGCCAGGGCCGGCTGGAGTGGCGCGCCGAAGTCACGTCCAGCGAGCTGGAACGCATCCGCGTGGGCACCAACGTGCAGGTCAGCACGGCCAACGGCACGCCGGTCAAAGGCAAGGTGCGCATGGTGGCCCCCACGGTGGATACGCAAACCCGTGCCGGCCTGGTCTACGTGGACCTGCCCGCAGGCAACGCCCTGAAAGCCGGCATGTTCGCCAAGGGCGCGTTCGAGCTGGGCCAGACGAATGCGCTGACCGTGCCGCAAACCACCGTGGTGGTGCGCGACGCCTTCAGCTACGTCTACCGGCTGAACGCCGACAAGCGCGTGACGCAGATCAAGGTGCAGACCGGCCGGCAAATCGGCGACCGGGTCGAAGTGCTGAGCCCGCTGCCGCCCGACGTACAACTGGTGGCCAGCGGCGCCGGTTTCCTGAACGACGGCGACCTGGTGCGGGTACTCGAACCCTCCAAACAAAATACGGCTCCAGCGCAGGTAGTACCTGCGCAAGCAGCTAGCAAATAAGGAGCAAATATGCCGTATCTAAAGATAGCTGATGCCCGCCCGCCCCTCACCCCCACCCTC
>JAPLPK010000156.1 GCA_026400275.1 Burkholderiales bacterium | reverse complement strand
TGCAGTGCCACCGGGTCATGGCGCGCGGCCAGCAGGCTGTCCAGCCCGGTGCTGCCTATGCTGGCGCCGACCAGCAACAAGGCCAGGGACAACAGCAGCAATGCCGCAGCCGTGGGCCAGGTTTTGCGCGGGTTCACGGAGCCTTGTCCTGCAAGCAGGCAGCCATGGTGCGGGCCGCCTCGGCCATGCGCGGGCCGGGGCGCACCAGCGTGTCCGACTGCTCGGGCGTGAAGACGCACACGCGCTTTTCACGGATGGCGCGTATGCCGGCCCAGCCGGGGCGCTGCGCCATGTTCAGCGCGTTGCGGTCGCCTACCATGATGAGGTCGGGGTTGGCGCGCACCACGAATTCGGGGTTCAGTTTGGGGAATGGGCCCAGCGCGGCGGGGACCACGTTCTGCGCGCCCAGGCGGGCCAGGGTTTCACCGATGAAGGACGCTGTGCCGGCGGCATAAGGCGCGGCATTCACCTCAAAGTACACCCGCGTGTTTTTGACCCGGGCCGGCAGCGACTGGGCCGCAGCGGCCACGCCAGCGTCGATGTTGCGCCAGATGCGGGCGGCATCAGGCACGTCCAGCAGCTGGCCCAGCTTGCCCAGCACGCGGCGCACATCGGCCGAGGTTTTGGGCTCCAGCGCCACTACCTTCAGGCCCAGGGCTTCCAGCCGCGCACTGGCACGCGAGGCGGTGGCCAGCACCACCACGTCGGGCCGCAGGGCGACGATGGCCTCGATATTCGGGTCCAGCCCACCGCCCACCTGGGGCAGACCGCGCACGCTGGCCGGAAAATTGGAATAGCGGTCCACGCCTACCAGGCGCTGGCACTGGTCCAGCGCGCAAATGCTTTCGGTCAAGGACGGCAGCAGGCTGACGATGCGCTGCGGCGCCTGGCTGAACTGCACCACAGTGCCTCGGTCGTCAGTGAGCTGCAGCGCCTGGGCAGGCAGGGCCAGGCATAGCAGCAGCCACAGAAACAGATGTGGCAGTTTCAAGCAGCGCCCTTCAGGCTCAGGGGCAAACCGGCGGCCATCAAGGTAACGCGCTGGCAGCGCTGCGCCACCTGCTGGTTCAGGCTGCCCAGCGCGTCCACAAAGGCGCGTACCTCGCGGCCCAGGGGAATCACGCCCAAGCCGATCTCGTTGCCCACCAGCACCAGCGGGCCGGGTGCCTGTGTGATCGCTTCCAAAAATATAGCTACTGGCGCAGCTACTTCCTGCGCTGCAGGCCTTTTTTCTTCAAAGTCTGCGGGCATCAGCAAGTTGGTTAACCACAGCGTCAGGCAGTCCACCACCACCAGTGTGTCGGCACGGCTGTGCTGGCGAATAGCTTCGGCCAGACGCAGCGGCTCTTCCACCGTTTCCATGCCGGGTACGCGCTCGGCCCTGTCGCTTTGGTGGCGGGCGATGCGGGCGCACATTTCCTCGTCCCAAGGCTGGGCGGTGGCGATGAAGACGGCGCGGTGCGCGGGCGAAGCGGCCAGCCAGTCGGCGGCCAGCTGTTCGGCTCGGCGCGACTTGCCGCTTTTCTGGCCGCCGAGTATGAGTTCACTGCGAAATGTGTGGACGGACATGGTCCTGGATAAGCACTTGCGTGGATAGGGATGGTGGAGGAATGGATGCGGGGCGTCCGCCCGTGGCTGGCCCGCTGTCGCAAGCCGCTGTACTGCGGCGTGTGAACCATGCTGCGCGTAGCGAGTCCATGATTTTACGACGCCACGGCGCACCACTACAATCACAGAGCTTATGGCCTCCCCCACCCAAATTGAACACATTGCTGAACGCACCGAGCGCCTGCTGCTGCGTTATAGCGAGCTGCAACGCACCAACCAATTGCTGACCGAGCAGGTCAACAGCCTGGCGCAAGAACGCGACTCGCTGAAGTCCCGCCTGGGCGCCGCACGTGCCCGCATCGACGCCCTGCTGGAGCGCCTGCCCGAAATCAGCAGCCCGCCCGCCGTACGCGCAGCCCCCCGCAAGGACCAGCCATGAAGCAAGTGGAAGTACAGATCCTGGGCCAAAGCTACCGCCTGGGCTGCCCCGAGGACGGCGAAGCCCGTTTGCTGGATGCGGTGAAGATGGTGGATACGGCCATGTGCGCTATCCGCGATGGCGGCAAGATCAAGGCCCGCGACCGTATTGCGGTGCTGGCTGCGCTGAATCTGGCGTTCGACCTGTCTGACCGTAACAACCCGGCCGCAGCGCCACTCAGCCCCCGCGCTGAAGCCGCAGAAGACGGCGATCCTGCGCTGGCAGCCCTTATCACCAAGCTCGACCTGGCGCTGGGCGACGACGGGCAATTGCTGTAAAGCAAGCCCAGGATTTAGCGGCGTCGGCGTCGGCGCGGCACTTAATGGCCTAGAATTGCGTTGTCTGCGATGTATGCCGGGCTTTATATTTCCTTGAACCAATGCTCTATGAGCCCGGGCCTGGAATATCCCCTGGGGAGCGTGATCATCTCGCGTTAGATGAACCCAACTTCAGGGTGACCTAGCCCACCTGAACCCCGGTTCAGGATGCCGGTCCGGTGACATTCGCAGACACCTTCTACCCCGCTGCTGCCCTATTAACAGGCCCCGGCAAATCTCCCTACCGCATCGTCGATTACGCCATCGAGATCGCCACTCGGCACCGCCGCCGAATACAAAAACCCCTGGTACTGCTCACAACGCAAGCCCTGCAGCACCTGGCGCTGGGCGATGGTTTCCACCCCCTCGGCAATGATGGTGAGCTTGAGCGCACGGCCCATCTGAATGATGGCGCTGACGATCGCCAGATCGCTCTCGTCCGACGGCAAGCCACGGATGAATGAGCGGTCGATCTTGAGCTTGTGGATGGGAAACTTCTTCAGATACGCCAGACTGGAATAGCCGGTGCCGAAATCGTCAATCGACAGCACCACGCCCAGCGCGGCCAATGCCTGCAGGCGCGCAAAAGCTTCCTCAGCATCCTGCACCAAAATGGACTCGGTGAGCTCCAGATCCAGTAGCCGGGGGTCCAACCCAAATTGGTGCAAAACACCGGCAACTTTCTCTACAAAATCGGCTTGCTGGAACTGCAGGGCCGAGACATTCACCGATACGGTGCGCGCCGTTCCCGCGCGTTGCCAGGCAGCAGCCTGGCGCACGGCCTCGGTCAACACCCAGGCGCCAATCGTGATGATGTAACCCGACTCTTCGGCAATCGGTATGAAATGGGCCGGCGACACCTGACCCAGTTCGGGGTCGAACCAGCGTATCAACGCCTCCACACCCAGCACCTCGCCGTCGTCCAGATTCACCTGGGGCTGGTAATACAGTTGCAGGTGGCCAGCATCCAGCGCCAGACGCAGGCGGTGTTCCATCTTCATGCGCGACAGCAAAGCCACATTCATTTGCGGCTGGTAGAAGCGGAAATGGCCGCGCCCGCGCTCCTTGGCGCGGTTCATGGCGGTGTCTGCCGCCTTGATCATGTCGTCCAGGTTCTGCCCGTCGGCGGGGTACATCGACACACCAATACTGCAGCCCACAGAGAAGTCCATATCGTCCATGTGGAAGGGCTCGGTCATGCTTTCCAGCACCCGCTCCGCCACCATCTTGGCACCTTCCGCATCGGCCTGGTGCACGTACATCACGAACTCGTCGCCTCCCAGGCGGCACAGCGTATCCACCTGGCGCAGGCAAGCTGCCATACGGCGCCCGACCTCGATCAACACCCGGTCGCCAAACAAATGGCCCAGGGAATCATTGATGTTCTTGAAGCGGTCCAGATCCAGAATGAGGATGGCGAATTCGCCGCCGTCGCGCTCAGCCAGGCGCAGCGCAAAGTCCACGCGCTGTGACAGCATCAAACGGTTTGGCAAGCCGGTCAACACATCCGTGTAGGCTAGCTGCTCGATACGCTGGTGGTTGGCCTTCTTTTCGGTCAGGTCCTTGAAGAAACCTATGCTCTGCACGATCTGCCCCTGGGCGTCGCGCACGGCAATCCACGCCAGATGGACGGTACAGACGCTGTCATCACCCCGGGTATGCAGGGCCTCGCCATCCCAGTGGCCGTCACGCTGCCAGCCACCCTGGATACGAGAGAACAAGGCAGCACCGCTGGTGTCCTGGAACAGGTCCGGGATATACCGGCCCAGCAGCTGCGATTCCAGGCAACGGCTTAGGCGCATGCATACGGGGTTGATGGCCACAACATGGTGCTGCGCATCGGCGATGAAAATTGCGTCCAGGCTGGCCTCAAAGACCTTGCTCGCCAGCTGCAGCTTGGCCTCGGACTCCACCCGTTCGGTGATATCGCGAAACGAATACACCCGCCCTATGGCACGGCCCTGGCTCATTTGCGGCCGGGTCACGCGCTCCAGCACACGGCCGTTGCGCAGCAACACGATGTCCGTCCCCTGGTAGAGCGGTGTCGCAATAATGTGCTCCATGCGCCGCCGGTATACCGCAGCGTTGTGCACAACCTCTGACATATGCGCGTACAAGGCTTGGCTATTGCGCTCATGCAAAAGCTCGGGCGGCGCACCCCATAGCTCCGAAAAGCGCTGGTTGCACACCGTAACCACGCCATTCAGATTACAGGCCAATATGCCGTCGACAGTGGACTCCAGCGTGGCCTGCATTTCAGCCAGCACCAGCTCCAGTTGGCCTTCGACCAGGCGTAGCGGGCCCAGATCGCGTAGCCCCACCACATAGACCGATTTGCCATCTGGCAGCAAGACCGGGCTGACAGAGCGCTCCACCGATCGGCTGCTGCCGTCGCCGCAGCGCAGCGTGGTTTCCGAGCGTATGCGCTGGGAGCCCCCCTGCTCGACTTCACTCCAGAAAAAAACATCTTCCAGCGCCGCCAGGAACACCGTAACCTGCTGGCCCACCACCTGTTGCCGCAGCATGCCCAGCAGGTCCAGCGCGGCGACGTTAACCTCCATCACAGAGAAATTTGCTCCCGACACGATCCAAACGGCTTCTGGCAAGCCTTCGATCAACGTCCCCAACACGGAAGCCGTCATGCGACGCTACCTGGCCTCTCGTGAATAGGCATCTGCTCGAAGTAATACGCTACTCGCTGACGCGGAGACAGGTAATCCTGCACCACGCGCGGCAGCTGCGACGGCTTCAGGCTGCGGCGAATGCCCATCTCGGGTGCATGTTCCAGATTGACGATCAGCGCCTCTTCGCGAGGCACGTTGGCATCAAACACAATTACGCTGGGCTTTAGAGGCCGGCTGGAATTGACCGACACCACCATGGCATAACCGTCGTTTACCAGCTGCACCACCGAACCCGGCGGGTACACGCCCATCATGCGTACAAATGCGCCCAGGGTAACCGCATCGAAACGCGACTTCATCTGGGCAAAAATCAGGGACAAGGCCTCATGCGGCGTCAGCGCATTTACCAGCCGGGGCGGGTTGCACAGATTGTCATAGCGGTTGACCAGGGCCAGTATCTTGCCCATGTCCGACATGTTTGCGCCCACCAGGCCCGATGGAAAACCGCTACCGTCGGCCAACTCGTGGTGCTGCGACATGGCGCGTAAAACATCTTCCGATGCACCCATGCGCCTCGCCAGCACCAGGCTCAGGTCCACGTGCTCCTGGTAGGCCTGCAACTCCGACGCTGAAAAACCCGGATCTGCGGAACGCAGCCGATCGGGCATCTGGATCTTGCCCAGGTCATGCAACAACCCGGCCATGCCCAGGTCGGCCAGTGCAGCAGCCGGCAGCCCCAGGGCTTTGCCCAGCAGCATCGAAATCACCATCACATTCACGGGGTGCACGGCGCTGCGTTCCCCCATGGCTTCGGACAATAGGCGAATGGCCGACTCCCCTTCGGCCAGCAGGTCCTGCACGCAACGCCCGACCAGCGCACGGCTTTCGTCATGCAGCTGCTCTGGCCGCAGGGCGGCCTGGTCCGTCAAACGCCGGTATTGTTGTGTTGCCTCGCCAAAACGCCGCTCGCACAGCGCCAGACTGCGCCGCTGCGCCTCCAGGCGCTCACGGCGCAGATCGCGTGCGCTGTCTTGCCCGCCAGCGGGCGCGGGCGCCACAGGCGCATCATCCGGACTGGGGAGTGTTGACACATCAGACACAGGCTCATGCTGAGGCCCATCGGGCACCGCGGAAATCTCATCGCTTTGGTCGGGAAAATAGCGGACGCGACTCAGGCCCAAGGAAAGAATCGTCTTGATTTGGTCGGCCGACGTGATCTTGAAACTGCCCTTGGGAAAGGGGTGGTCCATCCAGCCTAGCTCCAGCTGGATAAACAAGCC
>JAPLPK010000006.1 GCA_026400275.1 Burkholderiales bacterium | reverse complement strand
CCAGCGAGGGCCACGCTATGTCGGCCACAACCTGGCCGTGCCCGAGGTGGGCGATTACTACGCCCTGCCGCAAGAGGGCGAAGGCCGCGCGCTGGTGCGCACGCCAAACGGCGTGGAGCTGGTTTCCAACGTCTGCCGGCACCGCCAGGCGGTGATGCTCAAGGGCCGGGGTTCACTGAACACCAACCAGCAGGGCAGCGCCGGAGGCAATATCGTCTGCCCTCTGCACCGCTGGACCTACAGCGGCGGTAATGGCACGCCCACCGGCACGCTGCTGGGCGCTCCGCATTTCGCGCAAGACCCCTGCCTGAACCTGAAGCAGTACCCGCTGCAGGAATGGAACGGCCTGCTGTTCGAAGGCAGCAGAAATGTGCAAGCCGACCTGGCAGGCATGGGCCCGCTGGCCGACCTTGACTTCACCGGCCATGTGCTGGACCACGTGGAGCTGCACGAATGCGACTACAACTGGAAGACCTTCATCGAGGTCTATCTGGAGGACTACCACGTAGGCCCCTTCCACCCAGGCCTGGGTGGCTTCGTCACCTGTGACGACCTGCAGTGGGAGTTCAAGGACCAGTATTCGGTGCAGACCGTGGGCCTGGCCCAGCGCCTGGGTGTGGCTGGCAGCCCAGCCTACCAGCGTTGGCAGGATGCCCTGAAGGCGTACAACCAGGGCGCAGCCCCCAAGCACGGCGCCATCTGGCTGACCTACTACCCGAACGTGATGGTGGAGTGGTATCCGCATGTACTCACCGTCTCCACGCTGCACCCCATCAGCCCAAACAAGACGCTGAACATGGTGGAGTTCTACTACCCCGAGGAAATCGCCGCCTTCGAGCGCGACTTCGTCGAGGCCCAGCAGGCCGCCTACATGGAAACCTGCGTGGAAGACGACGAAATCGCCCTGCGCATGGACGCCGGGCGCAAGGCCCTGCTGCAGCGCGGCGACAACGAGGTCGGCCCCTACCAAAGCCCGATGGAAGATGGCATGCAGCACTTCCACGAGTGGTACCGAAACGCTATTAAATAAATAGCTGCTAGCACACGTTGTATATGCGCTAGCGGCCTATTTTTCATAAATTTAGAAAGCGGAGCGATGCAGGCTTTATGGATGGTGCTGGCGGCATTTGTGTTTGCCAGCATGGGGGTTTGCGTCAAGTTCGCCTCGGCGCACTTCAATCCAGCTGAACTGGTCTTCTACCGTGGCCTGATCGGCATGGCCTTCCTGGCCACCCTGGCGCGCGCCCAGGGGGTCAGCCTGAAAACCCGCTACCCCGGCATGCACGCCTGGCGCAGCACGATTGGCGTGGCCTCGCTGGGGGCCTGGTTCTACGCCATCGCCCACCTGCCCCTGGCCACGGCCATGACACTGAACTACATGAGCAGCATCTGGATCGCCGCCTTCCTGATCGGCGGCGCGCTGCTGACCTGGCGCCCGGGCCAAAGCCAATCGGCCCTGCAGCAAGGCCCGCTGGTACTGACCGTGATGGCCGGCTTCATCGGCGTGGTGATGGTGCTGCGCCCCAGCCTGGACCAGAACGAAATGTTTGCCGGGCTGATCGGCCTGCTGTCGGGCATGGCGGCGGCATTCGCCTATATGCAGGTGATGGCGCTGTCGCGCATGGGCGAGCCCGAGGCGCGCACCGTGTTCTATTTCGCCGTGGGCTCGGCCGTGGCGGGCGGTCTGGGCATGCTGCTGACCGGCGCATCCGCGTGGCACTGGCCTACGGCCTTGTGGCTGCTGCCCATAGGCGTGTTTGCGGCGCTGGGCCAGCTGTTCATGACGCGCGCCTACGCCTCCGCCAAGACCCAGGGCGCCATGCTGACGGTGGCCAGCCTGCAATATTCGGGCATTGTGTTTGGCGCGGTATACAGCCTGCTCTTGTTTGGCGACAAAATCTCGTCCCTGGGTTGGCTGGGCATGGGCCTGATCATGGCCAGTGGCATCGCCGCCACCGTGCTGCGTGGCCAGGCCGCGCCGAATGCCCCCGCCGAAGAACACTGAAAGGTAAGCACCGATGTACAGCACCCTCATCTCCGTCGAACAGCTCCAGGCCCTGCAAGCCAGTGGCCAGCCTTATATGGTGTTCGACTGCACATTTGATCTGGCCCAGCCCGACGCCGGCCAGCAGCAGTACCGCGCTGCCCACATCCCCGGTGCGGTGTATGCGCATCTGGACCACGCCCTCAGCGCCAAGACCGGCCCGGCGGTATCCGGTGGCCGGCACCCGCTGCCCACCCAGGAAGCCTTTGCCGCCTGGCTGTCCAGCGTGGGTTTCAGCAATGACATGCAGGCCGTGGTGTACGACCGCAACGGCGTCAACTACTGCGGTCGCCTGTGGTGGATGCTGAAGTGGATGGGCCACGCCGCTGTGGCCGTGCTGGACGGCGGGCTGCAAGCCTGGCAGGCCGCAGGCGGCGCCGTGACCGACGCGGAAGAGCCCCATAAATTCACAACAAACTTCGCCCCAGCGCAGAGCCTATCTGCGCTGGTAGCTACAGAAACTGTAGTAAGCAAGCTGGGCCGCCCGGGCCAGACCATCATCGACGCCCGCGCCACGCCGCGCTTCAAGGGCGAGGTCGAGCCGCTGGACCCGGTGGCTGGCCACATCCCCGGCGCGCTGAACCGCCCGTTCGGCCTGAACCTGGGGCCGGAAGGCAAGTTCAAGCCCGCCGCCCAGCTGCGCGCCGAGTTTGAAGCCCTGCTGGGGAACCGCGACCCCGCCAGCGTGGTCCACCACTGTGGCAGCGGCGTCAGCGCCAACCCGAATCTGATCGCCATGGAAATCGCCGGCATGGGCACGACTGGCCTGTACGCCGGCAGCTGGAGCGACTGGTGCAGCGACCCGTCGCGGCCCGTGGCCCAAGGTTAAAAGCCGGTGACAGGGGCAAACTTATGTAAAGCCCGTCATCGCTGAGGACCGTGCGGTCGTTGCACACTGAGCGACTCACAAGGAGACATGCGATGAGCGTCCCGCCTTTCCGATGGTTTCCCCCCGCGCTACTGGCCAGCCTGCTGCTGGGTGCCTGCGCCACCCATGACCCGGCCAACCCCTCGGCCACATCAGCCACCACATCCCGCCCCGCCCCGGTAGATGCCTACAAGCTCACCAACCGCCTTACCTGGGGCGCCAATAGCGCCACGCTGGAGCAAGCCGAATCCAAGGGGCTGCAGGCCTATCTCCACCAGCAGCTACACCCCGGCCCCGCCACCCTGCCCCCGGTCGTCCAGCAACAGATTGCGGCCATGACCATCAGCCAGCAGCCGCTGGTGCAGCTGGCCACCGACATGGAGAAACGGCAGAAGGACGTCAACGCCACCTTCGCCAATGACGACGATAAAAAAGCCGCACAGCAGGCCTACCAGCAGGAGATGAACCGCCTGGGCCGCGAAGCCGCCACCCGGCACCTGCTGCGCGCCCTGTACTCCAGCAACCAGGTGCAGGAGCAAATGACCTGGTTCTGGCTGAACCACTTCAACGTGCACCTGTACAAAGCCAATCTGCGTGCCATGGTGGGCGACTACGAGGACACGGCCCTGCGCCCCCACGCACTGGGCAAGTTCCGCGACCTGCTGGGCGCCGTGGCCCACCACCCGGCCATGCTGCGCTACCTGGACAACGAGCAAAACGCCGCCGGCCGCATCAACGAGAACTACGCCCGCGAGCTGATGGAGCTGCACACCCTGGGCGTGGGCGCGGGCTACAGCCAGCAAGACGTGCAGGAGATGGCACGCATCCTCACCGGCGTGGGCTATAGCTTCAACCCCGACGCCCCCAAGCTGCGCAAAGAGCTGCAGGGCAACTACGTGCGCCAGGGCCTGTTCGAATTCAACCCCAACCGGCACGACTACGGCCCGAAAACCCTGCTGGGCCAGCCCATCAAAAGCCGAGGCCTGGCCGAGCTGGACGAAGCACTGGACCGCCTGGCCAAGCACCCGGCCACTGCCCACTTCATCAGCCGCAAGCTGGCCCAGTACTGGCTCAGCGACACGCCGCCACCCGCCCTGGTGGAGCGCATGGCGCAAAGCTTTTTGCGCAGCGATGGCGACATCGCCGTCACCTTGCAGACGCTGATGACCTCGCCGGAATTTGCCCAGGGTGCCGGCCAGAAGTTCAAGGACCCGATGCACTACGTGGTGTCCGCCGTGCGCCTGGCCTACGACAACAAACCCATCCTGAACGTCGGCCCCATGCTGAACTGGCTGAACCGCATGGGCGAGCCGCTGTACGGCCACCAAACGCCGGATGGCTACGCCCTGGACACCGCCGCCTGGGCCAGCCCCGGCCAGATGGCCACGCGCTTTGAGATCGCCAAGGCCATAGGCTCGGGCAACGCCGGCCTGTTCAAGACCGACGGCCCGCAGCCCATGGAAAAAGCCGCCTTCCCACAACTGGCCAACGCGCTTTACTACCGCGCGCTGGGCCAGACCCTGGGGCCCAATACACAGAAGGCATTGGCTGAAGCCACCTCGCCGCAAGAGTGGAACAGCTTCTTACTGTCCTCCCCCGAGCTCATGCACCGTTAGGAGAGAACAATGCAACGTCGCCACCTGCTCCAGACTGCCACTGCCCTGCCCTTTGCGCTGAATGCCGGCCAGTTGTTCGCTGCGCCCGCCGCACCCAACACGGCCACGCCACGCCTGCTGTTCGTGTTCTTGCGCGGCGCCTACGACGCAGCGAATCTGCTGGTGCCCACCAGCAGCGACTTCTACTACGCGTCCCGGCCCGAGATCGCCATTCCGCGCCCTGGCACCGACCTGAACACCGCCATCGCGCTCAATGCCGACTGGGGCCTGCACCCGGCGTTGCGCGACACGGTGTACCCGCTGTTCCAGAAGGGCGAAGCCAGCTTCATCCCGTTCGCTGGCACCGACGACGTGTCGCGCAGCCATTTCGAGACGCAAGACAGCATCGAACTTGGGCAGCCGCTGACCGGCCCAAAAAACTTCCGCTCCGGCTTTCTGAACCGGCTGGCGACGTTAGTCAACGGCGCCACGCCCATGGCCTTTACCGACAGTCTGCCGCTGTCCATGCAGGGCTCGCTGCAGGTGCCCAACACGGGACTCAAGTCGGTTGCCAAACCAGCCGTAGACCCGCGCCAAACGGCCATCATCGCGGCCATGTACCAAGGCACACCCCTGGCCAGCCCGGTGACCGACGGCTTTGCGGTGCGCGACGAAGTCACACGCGAACTCAGCGGCGAGATGCTGGCCGCCAGCCGGGGTGCCATCAGCGCCAAGGGCTTCGAGCTAGAGGCCCAGCGCATCGCCCGGCTGATGAAAGAGCGCTACAACATCGGCTTTGTGGACGTAGGCGGCTGGGACACGCACGTGAACCAGGGCGGCGCCACTGGCTACCTGGCCTCGCGCCTGGACGAGCTGGGCCGGGGCCTGGCCGCCTTTGCGCAAGAGATGGGCCCGGCCTGGCGCAACACCACGGTGGTGGTGGCCAGCGAATTCGGCCGCACCTTCCGCCAGAACGGCAACCGAGGCACTGACCACGGCCACGGCTCGGTGTACTGGGTACTTGGAGGTGGTCTACGCAGTGGACCCAATGCGGGCGGGCAAATCGCTGGCGAGCAGCAAAAGGTAGAACAAGCCACCTTGTTCCAGAACCGCGACTACCCGGTACTCAACGAATACCGGGCGGTGCTGGCCGGCCTGTTTGCGCGGCAGTTTGGGCTGAACAGCAAGCAGCTGGACCAGGTGTTTGCGGGCGTGAGGGCCAAGGACATCGGGCTGGTGTAAGTCGCACCTGGCACAACGGGATAGGCCCAACCCAGCAGCTTGCGGTACTTCACAAAGCCGCTCTTGTCGGCCGCCGCGCAATGCGGGTGCGCAGCTTGCTGAAGGCGGCAAGCCAAGCATGGGTGCGCTCGGCCAGCAACGCCAAGTGCAAACAATGCCATACACCTGCAGTTTGCCAATCGCGTAGGCGCCTGCAGCAGGGCATACCACTGTCGAAGCCCAGTTCCTGGGGCAGATGCTCCCATGGCGTGCCTGTACGCAGTACCAACAGAATGCCATTCAAGGCTTGCTCGTCACGCAGCCTGGGTCTGCCTCCCCGTGGACGGGGGCTGGGAGACCGGCAGCAATCGCTCAATTCTTTTGGACAGCGCTGCGCTGATCTCTTTGTTTCTATTTTTCCCCATGCCGCGTCAACCGCACGACCTGCGTTGCACGATGACAGGCTTTTGTTAGCCGCTCTTATTGGGCTATGGCAGCTTTGCGGGCCAGCTTGACCTTGTACATGGCCGCATCGGCGGCCTTCAAAGCCTGAGCCGCATCGTACGTGCCTGGTGCCACCCCTAGCACCCCCACACTGGCGCCTGGGTAATGCAACAGCACTTCGCCCAGGTTGTATTCCCCCACCGTGGCCTGGAACACGCGTTCCTGGAAGGCACTTTGGGCTGCGGGCAATAGTTCGGGCTGTTCAGGCCCAAAGGCAATCACCACAAACTCATCGCCGCCCAGACGGCCAGCCAAGTCCTCGCTGCGCAGCAAGGTACGCAAACGGTCGGCCAGCGCAACCAGAAATTGATCGCCCATGTGGTGCCCATGTGTGTCGTTGATGGCTTTAAACCCATCCAGATCAATAAAAGCCACCAGCACAGAGCTCCCCCGCCGCGAGCCCTGAGCCAGCAAGCGGGTCAGTTCCTCGTGCAGCGCGCGCCGGTTGGGTAGCTGGGTGAGCGAGTCGCAGGTCGCGTATTCGGTCAGCCGTGCATTCGCTTGGAGCAGTTTCTGCATCAGTTGCTCGCGCTCCACCTGCTGCCCAATCAAGCGGGCAAACAGTGACAGCAAGCGTTGCGCCTGGGGCGGCAGCGTGTGCCGCTCGGAACTGGCCGCGCACAAAGTGCCATACAGCGAACCGTCGGTCAAATGCACGGGGTTGCTGAGATAGGTCTGGATGCCTAGGGCGCGTGCCGCAACCGAATCGCCCCAGCGTGTGTCTACATCGTTAGCGAACGGCTGGCCGTCGTCCAGGGCCCGTTTGCACAAGGTGTCTTCCCAGGCCACGCTCAGCCCCTCTGGCATCTGCATCGTGCTGGCGTTGCGGGCGTAAAGAATGTGCTGAACGCTGTGTTGCAGGTCGATAGTGGTCAGATAGGTGGACTCCATGCCCGTGATCGACTCCAGCATTTCCAGCAGCGGACGCGTCAGCTCCTCCAGGGTATTGGCCGACGTGACCGTCGAGGAAAGGTGGTCGAGTAGGGTGTCCATAAAGTAATTATTGCCTACGTCGCCCCAGCCGGCGCATCCCGGTGGCTCCACCACGCGGCTTCAAATGGACCATGAACAGGCTGTGAACGTGTCGCATGCCAGCTATATTGTGGTGCCCGATTGAAAGCGACCGTTTCCTGAACGCATAGCCTAACTCCCTGCATAACGGGGACTTCTAGATGGAAAAACGGCTTGTACTGGGCATAGCGGCAGCCATCTTTGCCGCGTTTTCGTGGTCGCTAGGCTTTGTTGCGCCCTACGTGATCGGCCCCTATTCCATCTACGACCTGGCGGTATGCCGGTTTGTGCTGTCAGGGGTGTTTGCACTCGCCATCCTGCTGGCGACACCAGGCCAGCTGCGTGGCCTGGGCGCCATGGACTGGATAGTCGCCGCATGGCTGGGGCTGATCGGCTATGTGGGGTACTTCTTGATCATCGCGGCCGCCGTGGTCTACGCGGGGCCCATCATTCCGCCGGCCTTTGTAGCGACGGTGCCGGTAGTTCTGGCTGTCATCGGCAACTTCGGGCCGGATCGCATCTCCTGGCGCGGCTTGGCATTGCCTCTGGCGCTGACCCTGGCTGGCCTGCTGATGGTGAATGCGAGCGGACTGACAGGCCCCGGCGACGCAGCCCAGGGCAACGTCTTGCTGGGCATAGGCTTCTCACTTGCCGCCGTGGCGCTCTGGACGCTGTTTGGCATCAGCAACCAACGTGCGCTGCGCCAACGCGCCAGCGTCAATGCCCTGACCTGGACCGCGCTGATGATGTTGGGCGGCGCGATTGAAGTCCTGGCCTTCATTCCCTTGGGCTTGCGGCTGGGGCTGTTCAACACCCCCGTGCTTGGCCTGCACTGGAGCGTGGCCGCGCCCTTGTTCCTGTCGTCCACTGCGCTGGCACTGCTAGGCGCCATCGGTGGATCGTGGGCCTGGTCCATCGCCACACGCCGACTACCCATCGGCCTGGCCGGCCAGCTGATCGCCACAGAAGCGATATTTGCCACCAGCTTCGGCCTGATTGCACACCAGCGCGCACCCGCCTGGTCCGAGGCCGGCGGCATAGCACTCTTGCTGGTGGGCGTGATCACCGCCGTGGGCGCCTTCCACCGGGCGCAGCGCAGGCCTGCAGCACACGGCGGCTAGAACGCCCCGTACGGATCAGCCCAGCAGCTTGCGGTACTGCACAAAGCCGCTCTTATCGGCGATGCGGTCGTACAGCTGCATGGCTTGCAGATTGCTCTCGTGCGTCAGCCACCAGACGCGGGACGCATGGTCATGCTCGGCGCTGGCATACACATGCTCGATCAGCGCCCGGCCCACGCCCTTGCCGCGCAGGCCGGGCTGGGTGAACAGGTCCTGCAGATAGACGTAGTCGCCCTCGGTCCAGCAGCTGCGGTGGAAGATGTAGTGCACCATGCCCACCAGTTCGCCATCGATCTCGGCCACCGCGCAGTGCATGGGCTCCCTGGCGTCCAGAAAGCGCGCCCAGGTGCGCTCGGTCACCGCCTCGGCGATATCGACCTTGTAAAAGGCCTGGTAGGCCTTCCATAGCGGCAGCCACTGCGCATGGTCTGCGGGCTGGGCCATTCGGATGTTCATTTGGTAACTCCATTGTTTGAAGCACCAAGGGTACGCACAAGCTGGCTCCTTCGCCAGCACCACCAAGCAGGAAAAAAATAGGTCCACGCCTGCTGGCACCAGCGTGCCATCAGGCCCCCGCCGCAGCCCGTATCCAGTCCCGAAACGCGCGCACCAGCGGCGCCTCGGCACGCGACTCTGGGTAGACCAGGTAGTAGGCGTCGCTGCTGTTCAGCGCCTGCGCAAACAACTGCACCAGCGCGCCGGATGCGATCTCGGCCTCGACCAGAAAACGCGGCAGCAGCGCAGCGCCCAGGCCCGAGACTGCGGCCTGGGCAATCATGGCGAACTGCTCATAGCGCGGGCCGCGCAGGGCGTGCACGCCGTCGGCACCCACCTGTTCGAACCAGTCGGCCCACTGGGTGGGGCGGGTGGTTTGCTGCAGCAAGACCACCTTGGACAAATCCTGAACGTGGGCTACACCGTGCTGCGCCTGGTAGGCCGGGCTGCAGACGGGCACCACCTGCTCGTGCATCAGGTACTCGCACACCGCACCGGCCCACAGCGGCGCGCCGAAGTGGATAGCGGCGTCCAGCGGCTCCTGGGCAAAGTCAAAAGGCTCGCTGCGGGCGGCGATGTTGACGGTGACATCCGGGTGGCGCCCGGCGAAGTCGCCCAGCCGTGGAATCAGCCAGCGGGTGCCGAAGGTGGGCAGCACGGCCAGATTCAGCAGGCCGCCGCCATCGGAATAGGCCATGGCCTTCTGCGTGGCGCTCGCCAGTTGCTGCAGCACGGCGCGCACGTCGGCGGCGTAGACCCGGCCCGCATCGGTGAGCACCACGCGCTGGCGCACCCGGTGGAACAAGGCCATGCCCAGCTGCAGCTCCAGCTGGCGGATCTGGCGCGACACCGCGCTTTGCGTCAGGTGCAGCTCTTCGGCGGCGCGCGAGATGCTGGTGTGGCGGGCGGCGGCCTCAAAAGCCAGCAGGTCGGCCACCGGTGGCAAGAAGGTTTTACGAAACATGGTTATGCCCCCGGGGAATGAAGCAGAGCGGCTGCTCTCAAGCCATTTCACGCTCTAGCGCAGATTTAATCTGCGCGAGCAGCTAGCATCTTTGCAAACACTTGATTCCATTTTCGCATCAAGTCCTTCTAATTTGTCGCTATGCAAGCGGGCCGGATTGGGCGATATTGGGGCTACTTCTCCACACCCCGCCTATCGCACCATGTCCCAAGCCATTACCGCCCTCCCCTCTGAAGCTGACCAGTTGCTGCAACGCCTAGGTGTGCCGCGCACCGCCTATACCGGTGGCACGCTGGCCGTGCGCTCGCCCATCTCGGGCGAGACGATTGCCAACCTGCCGCAAACCTCGGCCGCCGACGCCACAGCCGCTATCGCCCGCGCCCACGCCGCCTACCAGGCCTGGCGCAACGTGCCCGCACCCCGCCGGGGCGAGCTGGTGCGCCTGCTGGGCGAAGAGCTGCGCGCAGCCAAGGCCGACCTGGGCCTGCTGGTCACGCTGGAAGTCGGCAAGGTGCCCAGCGAAGGCGCTGGCGAGGTGCAGGAGATGATCGACATTTGCGACTTCGCCCTGGGCCTGTCGCGCCAGCTGTACGGCCTGACGATTGCCACCGAGCGCGCCGAACACCGCATGATGGAAACCTGGCACCCCATGGGTGTGGTGGGCGTCATTTCGGCCTTCAACTTCCCCGTCGCCGTATGGTGCTGGAACGCCGCGCTGGCCCTGGTCTGCGGCAATGCCGTGGTGTGGAAGCCGTCCGAGAAGACACCGCTCACCGCCCTGGCCACCATGGCCATCGCCCAGCGCGCGCTGGCCCGTTTTGGCGATGCACCTGCGGGCCTGCTGGAGCTGCTGATTGGCCAGCGCGACATCGGCGAAGTGCTGGTGGACGACGAACACGTCAAAGTGCTGTCGGCCACCGGCTCCACCGCCATGGGCCGCGCCGTGGCGCCGCGCCTGGCCGGCCGCTTTGCGCGCGCAATTCTGGAACTGGGCGGCAACAACGCTGCCATCGTCACCCCCTCGGCCGACCTGGACCTGGCGCTGCGCGGCATTGCCTTTGCCGCCATGGGCACAGCCGGCCAGCGCTGCACCACGCTGCGCCGCCTGTTCGTGCACGCCAGCGTCTACGACAAGCTGGTGCCGCAGCTGGCCCAGGTTTACGGCAAGGTGCAGGTGGGCGACCCGCGCGCTGCCGGCACCCTGGTCGGCCCGCTGATCGACCGGGCAGCCTATGACGGCATGCAAAACGCCCTGGAAGAGAGCCGCGCCCTGGGCGCCACGGTGCACGGCGGTGCGCGGGTAGAAGGCATTGCCGGTGCCGATGCCTTCTATGTGCGCCCGGCATTGGTAGAGCTGGGCGACCACGCCGGCCCGGTGCTGCGCGAGACCTTTGCACCCATTCTGTACGTGCTGCGCTACGAGTCGTTTGACGAAGTGCTGAAATGGTACAACGCGGTGAGCGCGGGCTTGTCGTCGTCCATCTTCACGCTGAACCTGCGCGAGGCAGAACAGTTCATGTCCAGCGCGGGCTCGGACTGCGGCATTGCCAACGTCAACATTGGCCCGAGTGGTGCCGAGATTGGCGGCGCCTTTGGCGGCGAGAAGGAAACCGGCGGCGGCCGCGAATCGGGCTCGGACAGCTGGAAGGCCTATATGCGCCGCGCCACCAACACCATCAACTACTCCACGGCCCTGCCACTGGCACAGGGCGTGAAGTTTGATGTAGGGAACTGAAGCCATGGCCCACTCTCGCACAGGCGGCCAGATCCTTGTTGACCAACTGCTGACCCACGGCGTACAGCAGCTCTTTTGCGTACCTGGCGAAAGCTTTCTGGCGGTGCTGGACGCCCTGCACGACACATCGATCGCCGTGACTGTTTGCCGCCAGGAGGGCGGTGCCACCATGATGGCCGAGGCCCAGGGCAAGCTGACCGGCCAGCCCGGCGTGTGCTTTGTGACGCGCGGCCCCGGTGCCACCAACGCGGCGGCGGGCGTACACATTGCGCACCAGGATTCGACGCCACTGCTGCTGTTCGTCGGCCAGGTCGCGCGTGAAGCGCTGGGGCGCGAGGCGTTTCAAGAACTCGACTACGGCGCGGTGTTCGGCAGCATGGCCAAGTGGGTGGTGCAGATCGACGACCCCAAGCGCCTGCCCGAGCTGGTGTCACGCGCCTTCCACATCGCCACCTCCGGGCGGCCTGGCCCGGTGGTCATCGCCCTGCCGGAAGACATGCTGACCGAAGCCGCCGCTGTGGCCGACGCCCTGCCCTATGCGGTCACAGAAACGTACCCCGGCCCTGGCCAGCTCACAGAACTACAACAACGCCTGGCGGTGGCCCTGCGCCCCGTGGTCATCCTCGGCGGCAGCCGCTGGAATGACGCTGCCGTGCAGCAGTTCAAAGCCTTTGCCGAGGCGTTCGCGCTGCCGGTGTTTTGCTCGTTCCGCCGCCAGATGCTGTTTGACCACCGCCACCGCTGCTACGGCGGCGACCTGGGCCTGGGCGCCAACCCACGCCTGCTGGCGCGCATACGCGATGCGGATCTGATCTTGCTGGTCGGCGGGCGCCTGTCCGAGGTGCCGTCACAGGGCTACGAGCTGCTGGCCATTCCCACGCCACGGCAGGCACTGGTGCATGTCTTTGCCGACGCCGATGAATTCGGCAAGCTGTACCGCGCCACCCAGTCCATCCACGCCACGCCGCAGGCCTTTGCCGCAGCCCTTGGCACGCTGCAGCCGGCATCGCCCCTGGTGTGGGCGGCAAACACGGAAGCAGCGCACGCAGACTACCTGCGCTGGAGCGACCCCGCGCCCATCCATATCCCCGGCCCGTTGCAAATGGGCGAGGTGATGCAGCACTTGCGCGAGGTGTTGCCTGCGGACACCATCTTCTGCAACGGTGCCGGCAACTTCGCGACCTGGGTGCACCGCTTCTGGCCCTTCACCAGCTACGCCAGCCAGCTGGCGCCCACCAGCGGCTCCATGGGCTACGGCCTGCCGGCCGGCGTGGGCGCCAAACGCCTGTGGCCCCAGCGCGAGGTGGTGGTGTTTGCGGGCGACGGCGACTTCCTGATGCACGGCCAGGAATTTGCCACCGCCGTGCAATACGGCTTGCCCATCATCGTGGTGCTGCTGGACAACGCCATGTACGGCACCATCCGCATGCACCAGGAACGGCACTACCCAGGCCGCATCAGCGCCACCCAACTGAAGAACCCCGACTTTTGCGGCTACGCCCAGGTGTTTGGTGGCCACGGCGAAAAGGTAACCACCACCGAAGAATTCGCCCCGGCCCTGGCTCGCGCCCGGGCCAGCGGCAAGCCCGCCATCTTGCACTGCCTGCTAGACCCGGAGGCCATCACACCCACCAGCACGCTGCAAGGCATACGCAGCGCCGCCCAGGGTGGCTGAATCACTTTGCGACACGGCTTTACACCCTGGTCGCATAGTCCGCCTACACTGCCGGTTCTGCATTTTTTGCTATCGGAATCCTATGCATCTGTTGAAACTGGCCCCGGCCGCACTGTGTCTGGCCGCATCGGCCTTGCTCTACACCCCGCTGGCATCGGCCCAGGCCGCAGCCCCCGCAGCCACCGCCGACAAGGAGCAAGCTGCCAAGGAGGCCGACGGCCAATTGGCCGCCGCCGGCTGGCTGATGATGCTGGACCAGCAAAACTGGGGCGGCGCCTACGAGGCGGCCAGCCAGTCCTTCCGCAACTTGGTACAGATCGGCCAGTGGATGGACAGCATCCCCGGCGTGCGTGCACCCTTTGGCGCATTCGAGAACCGCACCCTGGCGCGTGTGGTCTACAAAACCACCATGCCGGGGCGGCCTGATGGCGAATATGTCACTTCGATTTTCAACACCGACTTCGCCAACAAAAAAGGCGTAGAAGAAATCGTCGCCACCGTGCGGGACACCGACGGCAAGTGGCGCGTCATGGGCTACGCCCCGCGCTAAAACAGGCTTTAGCCATGCTGCAGATCCTGGGTAAACCAACGTCCATCAACGTACGCAAAGTGCTGTGGCTGTGCGTGGAAATGGACTTGCCTTTTGCGCTGGAACCATGGGGTACGGGCTTTCAGTCCACCGACACAGCGGCCTTCAGGGCACTCAACCCCAACGCCTTGGTCCCTGTCCTCCGCGACGGTGACTTTGTGGTGTGGGAGTCCAACGCCATATGCCGCTACCTGGCGGCCAAACAAGGCCGCACGGATCTGCTACCAGCCGGGCCTGCGGCACGCGCCAAGGTGGAGCAATGGATGGACTGGCAGGCCACCGAGCTGAACAACGCTTGGCGCTATGCCTTCATGGGCCTGGTGCGGCACAGCCCGGACCACCAGGACCCAGCCCTGCGCGCCGCCAGCGTACACAGCTGGAACCGCCACATGCAGATCCTGGAAGACCAGCTGCAAGGCACCGGCGCCTATGTGCTGGGCGAGGACTTCACGCTGGCCGACATCGTTTTGGGCCTGGCCGCCCAGCGCTGGTACATGGCGCCGATAGAGCGGCCCGCCCTGCCAGCGGTACAGGCTTATTACGAACGGCTGAACCTGCGCCCGGGCTACCGCCTGCACGGCCGCAACGGCATGCCCTGAGCCTGCGTCTACATCAGCAGGTTGTCGGCGATCTCCAACGCGACCACGTCGCCGGGCAGGCCGGCCATAGACTCAATGCGCATGGCCGTGGGCTAGCCCGCTGACAAAAGTCACCAGCCCTATGCCCAGCAAGAGCCAGGCGATTTGGGCCACAGTTTGCGCAGCACTCAGGCGCTTTTGCAGCTGGGGAATCAGGTCCGCCAGTGCCACATAGATAAAGCTGCTGGAGGCCACCACCAGAAAGTACGGCAGCCATTCGTGCAACAGGTCCACCAGGGCAAAGCCCACCACGCCGCCCAGGGCCGTTACCGCACCCGCCAGCGACACCTTGACCAGCGCCGCACGCCGGTTACTGGAGGTGCCACGCAGCACCACCAGGTCGCCCATATGGTGTGGCACCTCGTGCACCAGCACGGCCAGCGCCGCCACCCAGCCCAGGTGCGCATCGGCCATGAAGGCCGAGGCAATCAAGATACCGTCGCCAAAGGCATGCACGCTGTCGCCCGTAAGCACGGCCCAGCCGCCGGTGCGCAAGGGCGCAGCGTGGTGGTGGTCATGCGAATGGCCGTGATCATGCCCGTGGTCATGGCCTTGGCCATCGACCTGCGGACCTTGGTGGTGTTCATGGCCGTGGTGCCACAGCTCGGCTTTGTCGAGCAGGAAGAAGAACACCAGCCCCACCAGCAGCGTGCCAAACAGCTCTTGCGCGCCGGCCTGGCTCTCGAAGGCTTCGGGCAGTAGGTGCATGAATGCCGTGGCTAGCAAGGCGCCCGCCGCCAGGCTCAGCATGTGCTGCGTATAGCGGGCCAGCACGCCAAAACTGAGCGCAGCCGCCAGCCACACACTGCCAATACCAGCACACAGGGTGCCAACCAGAATTGCAAGAAGAGTCATGGGGTCCATCAGACAAAAAGCCGACATCGACGGGCTAGGTACACATTTGTGTCACCTGATCTTAGCAAGACGACCCTAACCGCCCCTGCACTGGCTCAGCCCCCGCAATAAAAAGAATTGCAAGATATACATCTCGCGCCGCAGAATGCCCGCTCGGTCACCAGCAGAATGCAACAGGTTCTTATTTCGGTATGAAATTTGCATACATTTTTTCTTGGTTAAGTAAATGCCGCTGATTTAAACCCTACACTGTTTGTAGTTATTTGTAACTACTGGGACCTGATACATGAGCACTAGACACCCTAACTACGACGCCGGCTTCGGCTCCTTCTTTCGGTACCACGGTTGGCTAGCTCCTGGTGTCAAGCTCTTCCGCTCCATCAGCTTTCCTGCAAAAGCCGCCTGGATATCCATCATGCTGGTGATACCGCTGGCACTGCTGGTATGGCTGTTCTGGCAACAGACCAGCGACCAGATCAACATCACCCAAAGCGAGCAGCAAGGCATTGCGTACGTAACGCCAATCACAGAATACATTGCAGCGGCACAAAACCTGCGCCGCTCGGCCACTGCCAAATCGGCCGACATGGCCGAGATGCAAACCAAGGCCAATGCCGCGTTCGAGAAAGTTGTAGCCCAGCAAAAATTGTTCACTGCATCAGCAACGGGCAGCAACAACAGATTTCAAGCACTGAGCAAGGTGCACAGCGCCATTGCACAGGCGCCTGTTGCGGCCACCCTTGAGGAAACGTTTGCAGCCCACTCCGCTGTGATCCATGAAGCCCTCAGACTGATCAGCGACGTCGCAGACGACGCACAGCTATCGCTGGACCCGGAACTGGAGAGCTACCACGTAATGAATGTGGGCGTGCTTCTGGGCCCCAAATATTCAGAACAACTGGCACGGCTACGCGGTCTGGGCTATGCGGCCATGGCAAGCAAAGAGCCTTTGGCACCCAAGATATCTGAGCTTCTGCACGAAAACATGGCTTTGATTGAATTCATCGACGAGCAGGTAGAAAACTCCTACCGGCTGGGCGTAGAAGACTTTCCCGAAGTCGCCAAAACATTCGACATGAAGGGTGTGGACGACTCCCGCGGAGCCTTACTCAAAGCCATCGAAACAGACATTCTGGGCGAGTCCATCAAAGGCGACCCGGCGGCATTCTTAGCCATGGCTACAACGGCAGTGGATAAGCAGCGCGCCATTGACCTGCAACTGCGCGAACGCTTGAATGGGATGCTAGATGCGCGCTTGAGCCGGTTGAAGCGCGCTTTCTTCAGCGAACTGGGCATTTGCCTTTTATCCATTGCCCTGGCCGTGTACCTGATGCTGGCTTTCTACAAGGTCATGATGGGCGGCCTGCAAGAAGTGTCCGGGCATTTGACCGAAATCACCAAGGGCAACCTCACCACCGCGCCCAAGCCCTGGGGTACGGACGAAGTGGCGCAGCTGATGCTCACCATGGGTGCAATGCAGCTCAGTTTGCGCAAAATTGCCTCCAGCGTGCGAGAAGGTGCTGGCAGCGTACAGACTGCCAGCGACGAGATCGCCTCGGCCTCGCTAGACCTGTCGCAGCGCACTGAATCGAATGCCGCGAGCCTGGAGAAAACGGCTGCGAGCATGGAGCAAATTACCGCCACCGTGAAACACACGGCCGACTCGGTACAAGGTGCCACCAGCATCGTGCGTGAAAACGCGGCCTCGGCTACCCGTGGCGGCGAGGTGATCAGCCAAGTGGTGAAAACCATGGACGGCATTCGCACCTCGTCCAACCAGATCGGTGAAATCATTGGCGTGATCGATGGCATTGCCTTCCAGACCAACATCCTGGCACTGAATGCAGCGGTAGAGGCCGCACGCGCCGGTGAGCAAGGCCGGGGCTTTGCCGTGGTGGCGTCAGAGGTGCGCTCGCTGGCCGGCCGTTCGGCCGCAGCGGCCAAGGAAATCAAGACCCTGATCTCTGCCAGCATCGAGCAAGTGGAAGTCGGCACCCGGGTAGTGGCCGAAGCCGGCACCACCATTGGCGAAATTGTGGCCAACGCCGGCAAGATCGACACCCTCATGGGCGAAATCGCTACCGCCACCCGTGAACAGACCCAGGGCGTCGCCGAAGTTGCCACCGCTGTCCAAGACCTGGACCAGTCCACCCAGCAGAATGCAGCGCTGGTGGAGCAAACCGCCTCGGCTGCCAGCAGCCTGGCCGAGCAGGCACAACGCCTGACCGACGACGTCGCGTTCTTCAAGTTCAAGTAACGGGGTTGCCGCCGGCTCCCTGGCATGGGAGCCGGCGCTATCACATGCCATTGAGGCCTTCAGGCCTGAATGGCCACCAGCGCAGACAAATACTGCGCTAGTAGCTATCTAAAAAATAGCAATCAATGGGCCTTGTCCCAGTTCGGGCCCACCCCTACTTCGGCCAGCAAGGGCACCTTCAAATCAGCCACACCGGCCATCAAGCGCGGGATCTCGGTGCGCAGCCATTCGACCTCGCCCTCGGGCACTTCGAACACCAGTTCATCGTGCACCTGCATGACCATCTTGGTGCCACGCTTCTCGTCATCCAGCGCCTTCTGCACCGCCACCATGCTGAGCTTGATCAGGTCGGCGGCCGTGCCCTGCATGGGCGCGTTGATGGCGGCGCGCTCTGCACCCGCGCGGCGCGGGCCGTTGGGTGAATTGATCTCGGGCAAGTACAAGCGCCGGCCCAGCACGGTTTCCACATAGCCCTGCTCCTTGGCCAGGGCCTTGGTTTCGTCCATATAGGTTTTGACGCCGGGGTAGCGCTGGAAGTAGCGGTCGATGTAGTTCTTGGCCGCCGTGTTGTCGATGCCCAGGTTGCGCGCCAGGCCATAGGCACTCATGCCGTAGATCAGGCCGAAGTTGATGACCTTGGCGTAGCGGCGCTGTTCGCTGCTGACCTGCGCCACCTCCACGCCAAACACCTCGGCAGCAGTGGCGCGGTGCACGTCTATGCCTTCATGGAAGGCGCGCAACAGCGACGCATCGCCGCTGATGTGGGCCATGATGCGCAGCTCGATCTGCGAGTAATCGGCGCTGGCGATCAGGCTGCCAGCGGGTGCTACGAAAGCCTCGCGCACACGCCGGCCTTCGGGCGTGCGGATGGGGATGTTTTGCAGGTTGGGGTCGTTGCTGCTCAGGCGCCCGGTCACCGCCACCGCTTGCGCGTAGTGGGTGTGCACGCGGCCACTGCGCGGGTTCGCCAGCAGGGCCAGCTTGTCGGTGTAGGTGCCCTTGAGCTTGCTCAAACTGCGGTGTTCCAGAATCTTGGCCGGCAGCGGGTAGTCTTCGGCCAGCTTCTCCAGCACTTCTTCGTCGGTGCTCGGCGCGCCGGTCGCGGTCTTTTTGACCACCGGCAGGCCCAGCTTGGTGAAGAAGATTTCACCGATCTGCTTGGGGCTGCTGAGGTTGAACGGCTGGTCGGCCAGCACATGGGCTTCGGCCTCCAACTGCAGAATGCGCGCGCCCAGTTCACCGCTCTGCTTGGCCAGCGTAGGCGCGTCAATCAGCACGCCGTTGCGCTCTATGCGGTACAGGGCTTCGCTGGAGGCGATCTCCAGTTCGTAGATGCCGCGCAGCTTGGCATCGGCCTGCAGTTGCGGCCACAGGAAGCGGTGCACGTCCAGCGTCATGTCCGCGTCTTCGCAGGCGTATTCGGCGGTCTTTTCCACATCCACCTGGTTGATGGTGAGCTGGTGCACGCCCTTGCCGCACAGGTCTTCAAAGCTGATGCCGCTGCGGCCCAGGTGGCGCTCGGCCAGGCTGCTCAGGCCGTGCGGCTTGTGCACTTCCAGCACATAGCTTTGCAGCATGGTGTCGTGGGCGTAGCCCTGCACTTCGATGCCGTGGTTGGCGAACACGTGGCGGTCGTACTTGATGTTCTGGCCCAGCTTCAGTTTGGCCGGGTTCTCCAGCCAGGGCTTGAGGCGTGCCAGCACCTCGTCGCGCGGCAGCTGGGTGGGTGCGTCGGGGTAGTTGTGCGCCACCGGCACATAGGCTGCTTTGCCGGGTTCGACGCTGAAGCTGATGCCGACGACTTCGGCCACCATTTCATCCAGCGAGTTGGTTTCCGTGTCCAGCGCCACCAGCTCGGCGGCTTCCAGCTTGGCCAGCCAGGTGTCGAAGGCGTCCCAGGTCAGCACATTCTCAAAGCCTGGCGTGCGGCCACGTGCTGCGGCGGGTTCGGCCGGTTCATCGAACAGGCCTGGCTCGGCGGGCGCGGCCGCCTT
>JAPLPK010000028.1 GCA_026400275.1 Burkholderiales bacterium | reverse complement strand
TTTTTTGACCATGTAGTCAGCCAGATCGGTGGCGGTGGCGTAGCCGCGCAGCGCAGCGCGCTCCATGGCCTCGGCCTTGACGGTGATGCCGCCGACCATTTCGGCGAATATGCGCAGCGTGTCTTTCAGCGTGTCCACCGTGTCGAACAGCGGCTCTTTGTCTTCCTGGTTGTCCTTGTTGTAGGCCAGGGGCTGGCCCTTCATCAGGGTGATCAGGCCCATCAGGTGGCCGACCACGCGGCCGGTCTTGCCGCGTGCCAGCTCGGGCACGTCGGGGTTCTTCTTTTGCGGCATGATGCTGGAGCCGGTGCAGAAGCGGTCTGCAATGTCGATAAAGCCAAAGCTCTGGCTGATCCACAGCACCAGCTCTTCGCTCAAGCGGCTGATGTGCACCATGGCGATGCTGGCAGCGGCTGTGAATTCGATCGCAAAGTCGCGGTCGCTGACGGCGTCCAGGCTGTTCTGGCACACGCCTTCCATGCCCAGCGTCTTGGCCACGCGCTCGCGGTCCAGCGGGTAGCTGGTGCCAGCCAGCGCAGCGGAGCCCAGCGGCAGGCGGTTCACGCGCTTGCGCACGTCCAGCATGCGCTCGGCGTCACGGGCAAACATTTCCACATAGGCCAGCATATGGTGGCCGAAACTCACCGGCTGGGCGACTTGCAGGTGGGTGAAGCCGGGCATCACCACGTCCACGTTCTTCTCGGCGATGCTGACCAGGGCCAGCTGCAGGTCGGTCAGCAGGCCGTTGATCAAGTCCATCTCGCCGCGCAGCCACAGACGCACGTCGGTGGCCACCTGGTCGTTGCGGCTGCGGCCGGTGTGCAGGCGCTTGCCGGCGTCGCCCACCAGCTGGGTCAGGCGGGCTTCGATGTTCAAGTGCACGTCTTCCAGGTCCAGCTTCCATTCGAAGTTGCCGGACTCTATGTCGGTGCTGATCTGCGCCAGGCCGCGCTGGATGTCGGCGTGGTCTTGGGCGGCGATGATGTTTTGCGCGGCCAGCATTTCGGCATGGGCCAGGCTGCCGGCAATGTCGGCCTGCCAGAGGCGCTTGTCAAAAAACACGCTGGAGGTGTAGCGCTTGACCAGATCGCTCATGGGCTCGGAGAACAGGGCCGACCAGGCTTCGGATTTTTTGTCGAGTTGGTTGATGGAGGAGGACATGCGGCAGGCACCAATGTGGCAGAGGGGGAGATGGAGTGGCGTACCAACGGCCGGTTCATACCCAATAATCGGGCCTTGTCATGGACGTTGGTATGCAAGAGACGCAAATTTTATCGAGCTTCGACGCGCTAGCCGACCCGGACGCCCCCACACGCGTGCCCAGGGCCCTGGTATTTGATGCCTGCCAGGTGGGTGTGATCCTGCGCGCCGTGCTGTTTGTCGAGTTGGCGGTGGCCGTGGCGGCGCTGTTTGGCGCCCAAGGCGCAGCCGATTGGCTGACCCGGCTGGCCCTGTGGACCGGCGGTGCCTTGCCCGCCGTGCTGGTCTGGCTGCTGGCCGCCTGCAGCCTGAAGCGCACGCTGGCGCGCCTGCCATCCTGGGCGCAGTATTTGGCGGGTGTGCTGCTGGGCGCGCTGGCCGGCCTGTACGGCTGCGGCATGCTGGCTCTGATCGGCCTGATGGACCCTGTGCCTTGGCTGGCCTGCGCGGCTGCGGGTGCCTGGTTGTCCGCCTTGGTGGTGGCTGGCCTGGTGCTGCGCGCCCGCGCCCGTACGCCGGCAGCCACCACGGCGCGCCTGAGCGAGCTGCAGGCGCGCATACGGCCGCATTTTTTGTTCAACACACTCAACAGCGCGATTGCCTTGGTGCGTGCCGAGCCGGCCCGGGCCGAGGCCCTGCTGGAAGACCTGAGTGACCTGTTCCGCCACGCGCTGGTGGACCAGGGCGAGTCCGTCACGCTGGAGCAGGAGACCACGCTGGCTGAGCGCTACCTGTCCATCGAGCAGGTGCGCTTTGGCGAGCGCCTGCGCATCCACTGGGCGCTGGACCCGCGCGCCGCCCAGGCCCAGCTGCCGCCGCTGCTGCTGCAGCCGCTGGTGGAAAACGCGGTCAAGCACGGCGTGGAGCCCAGCGCCAGCGGGGCCGACCTGCGCATTAGCACCGAGCGGCGTGGCGACACCGTGGTCATCAAGATCAGCAACACCGTGCCCGCCGGGCCGGGCGCGGCCGGCTTTGGCGTGGCGCTGGACAATGTACGCGACCGGCTGAAGCTGCTGCACGACGTGCAGGGCCAGTTCCAGGCGGTGTTGAAGGATGGCATCTACCTGGTGCGCATCGAAATCCCCGTATGAAAGAACGCTTGCCATGACACTGCGGGTATTGATCGTGGACGACGAAGCCCTGGCCCGCGCCCGGCTGCGCACCCTGCTGGGCGACTGCAAGGCGCCGGCCGCCCAGGTGGTGGCCGAAGCGGCGAACGCGCAGCAGGCCTGTGCCGTGCTGGCTGGCCAGACGGTGGATCTGCTGCTGCTGGACATCCACATGCCCGGCATGGACGGCCTGCAACTGGCCCAGCAGCTGCAGGCCCAGCCCCGGCCGCCGGCGGTGGTGTTCGTCACCGCACACGCCGGCCATGCGCTGCAAGCCTTTGACCTGGCGGCGGCAGACTATTTGACCAAGCCGGTGCGGCTGGATCGCCTGCAGCAAGCGCTACAGAAAGTAGAGCGCCTGCTGCAGGTAAAACCTGCGCCAGAGCCCGATTTGATGCAAGATGTGCTGGTGATACACGACCGTGGCCGCACCGAGCGCGTGCCCCTGGCCAGCGTGCTGTACCTGAAGGCCGAGCTGAAATACATCACCGTGCGCACCGCCGGCCGCAGCTATGTGCTGGACGGCTCCCTGAGCGAGCTGGAGGCGCGCCACGCCAATGTGTTCATCCGCGTCCACCGTAATGCCCTGGTGGCGCGGCGTGCGCTGCGGTCGCTGGAGAAGCACTTCGACCCCGAGGAGGGCGAGGGCTGGGCCGTGCGCCTGCAAGGGCTGGATGAAGCGCTGATGGTGTCGCGCCGCCAGCTGGCGGCGGTGCGTGAAGCCATGGCGGGGTAATTCGGGCGGGTTAAGCTCTGGGCCTATGGAATTAGCCCGCCTGCACCACGCCGCCATTATTTGCTCCGACTACGCGCGGTCCCGAGACTTCTACACCCGCATTCTGGGCCTGCGCATCGTGGCCGAGAACCTGCGTGCCGAGCGCCAGTCTTACAAGCTGGACCTGGCCTTGGCCGATGGCTCGCAGATCGAGCTGTTTTCCTTCCCCACGCCGCCGCCGCGCCCCTCACGCCCCGAGGCTTGCGGCCTGCGCCACCTGGCGTTTGCGGTGGCCGACCTGGACGCCAATATCGCCAGCCTGCAAGCCGACGGCGTGGCCGTGGAGCCGGTGCGTGTCGATGAATTCACCGGCCGGCGTTTCACCTTTTTTGCCGACCCCGACGGCCTGCCCCTTGAACTCTACGAAGTATGAAAAGTACACCCCCAGGCTACACACTTCGTGTTTTCGCCAACCCCCTTGCAGGGGGCAATACCAGCAGCCCGGCAAAGCCGGTTCTGCGGTATTCCCCGAATCGGATGTCCCTTTTTTGTGCGCCGTGGCTGGCGCGTAGCTCCCTGGAGTCTTTGAAATAAATGAAAACCGTCTGGATCGTTGACGCCGCCTATATGTACAACTTCGGTCGCTCGCGGCCGAACGGCTTTGACTACCTGAAGCTCAAGCACGAGCTGGTCAAGGCCAACGGCGGGCCGATCTACGAGAGCTACTACCTGAACTCCACCGGCGACCCCAACGCCGAAGCGCAGAACGCATTCCACACCTGGATCAAATCCGCGCCGCCCAAGGGCCCGCAGATGCGGGTGCAGCTGTACAAGCTCAAGGAGCAGCACAACCAGTGCCCGTCGTGCAAAACCCACTTTGACCGCACGGTGCAAAAAGGCGTGGACGTGGCCATTGCCACGCTGATGATCAAGCTCGCCGCCCAGGATATTTACGACCGGGTGATCCTGTCGGCCGGCGACGGCGACTTTGAAGACGCCATCTCCTACCTCAAGTCGGATCTGCGCAAAGAGGTCTGGCTCAACGGCGCGCAGGCCACGCTGTCGGCCGACCTGCAGTGCTACGCCGACCGCGTGCTGTGGCTGGACGACATGGGCTCATCCATTGATAAATAGCGTTTGCTATTGAATTGGTAGCTGGTGGTGCAGGTTTTACCTGCGTCACAGCCACTTTTTATTCAGCAACTTCCTTGATGGATGCAAAGCGTGCGGCCAGTTCGCGGCGCACTTTCTTGCGCATGATCGACTGCTCGAAGCGGCGCTTTTCGTCGTCCGTGCTGGGCACCAGCGGCGGCACGGGCGCGGGCTTGCGGTCGTCGTCCACGGCCACCATGGTGAAGAAGCAGCTGTTCACATGGCGCACGCTGCGGCTGCGGATGTTCTCGGCCACCACCTTGATGCCCACTTCCATCGACGACGTGCCGGTATGGTTGATGCTGGCCAGAAAGGTCACCAGCTCGCCCACGTGGATGGGTTGCAGGAACATCACCTGGTCCACGCTCACGGTGACCACATAGCGGCCGGCATAACGGCTGGCGCAGGCGTAGGCCACCTGGTCGAGCAGCTTGAGTACGGCGCCGCCGTGCACATTGCCTGAAAAATTGGCCATATCCGGGGTCATCAAGACCGTCATGCTCAGTTGGTGTGCGGGGAGTTCCATCGCGGGCTTTCGTGTAATTCTTGGTGCCGATTATTACTGTTTGCGCAAACCCAGCCGCCCGGCCAACCGGACTAAATTGGCCCGGTGCAAGCCCAGTTCGCGCGCCAGCGAGGCCCAGTTGCCCTGGTGGCGCTGCAGGCCTTCGGCGATGCGCTGGCGCTGGTGCTCGTCCAGCGAAGTGCGCAAATCGACGGGCGGGGCTGCATCGTTCTGCACCGTGGTCGGGGCGGCGGTCGGGACCGATTCGGCGCCCAGGTCCAGGTGCGCGGCCGTCAGGCTGACGATGCGGGCCCGGGGTGCCGCGCCCTGCATGGCTTTCAGGGCGCTGCGGGCGATCAGGTGTTCCAGCTCGCGCACATTGCCGGGCCAGCCATGTGCGAGTAGCGCGGCCTGGGCGTCGGCATCCAGGCGCAGGCTGCCCAGGCCCAGGCGGGAGCGGTTCAGTTCCAGGAAATGCCCGGCCAGCAGCAGCACGTCGTGGCCGCGCTCGCGCAGCTTTGGTACCGGCAGCGGGTAGACGCTGAGCCGGTGGTAGAAGTCGGCACGGTAGCGGCCGGCGCGCACCTCCTGCGCCAGGTCGCGGTTCGTGGCGGCAATCACCCGCACGTCCACCCGGTGCTCGCGGTCCGAGCCCAGGCGCTGCAGCTGGCCGCCCTGCAGCACGCGCAGCAGCTTGGCCTGTACGCTCAGCGACAACTCGCCCACCTCGTCCAGGAACAGGGTGCCGCCGTCGGCCAGCTCGAACTTGCCGCGCCGGTCTGCCACCGCGCCCGAGAACGCGCCGCGCACATGGCCGAACAGCTCGCTTTCCACCAGCGACTCGGGCAGGGCCGCGCAGTTCAGGCTGATCAGCGGCCGGCTGGCACGCGGCGAGGCGGCGTGCAGGGCCTGGGCCACCAGCTCCTTGCCGACGCCGGTTTCGCCGGTGATCAGCACCGTGAGGTCGCTGTTGCCTACGGTGGCGATGTCGGCCAGCAGGCGCTGGTGGGCTGGGCTCTGGCCGATCAGCGTGGGGGCTGGGTGCTCTTCGGCCAGCGCGCGGTAGCTTTCGGCGCGCGCATGCTCGGCCTCGAACTGCTGCGCTAGCCCGGCCATGCGCTGCACCACGCTGACGGTGGCCGCCGCCAGGCTGGCGAAGGCCTGCAGGTCGCCGAGGTCGACGCTGGAGAAGCGTTCCTTGTCCAGCGCGTCCAGAGTCAGCACACCCCAGGGAACGTCGCCCAGCAGCACCGGGCAGCCCATGCAGTCGTGCACCTCCAGCTGCACGCCGTCGATCAGGCCGTCATAGGGGTCGGGCAGGGGGCTGTCGGGCGGGAAGCGGGTTGGGCCGGGGGCTTGCAGCAGCTGCTGCAGGCGCGGGTGTTCGCTGACCCTGAATCGCCGCCCCAGGGTGTCGTGGCTCAGGCCATCTACCGCCAGCGGCAGCAGCCAGCCGCCGTCCAGCCGCAGCAGGGCCGCCGCATCGCAGGGCAGCAGGGCGCGTACGGCGGCCAGCAGGCGGCGGTAGCGTTCGCCGTCGGGCAGTTCGCGCGCCAGGTCATCGACCAGCGGCACCAGGGTCTGGAGCAGGCTTTTTGTTATCAAAATGATTCCTTTTCGAATCATTATGACTGCATCAAAAAGATAGTTGGTCGGTCTAAGTGTCTGATTCTTATGGGCTGCAGGGCCGGCATGGAACTTGAGTTAGCACTTGCGGCTGGGCGCCGCCCTGCATCCGATTGAAAGTCTTTACATGCTGACCCCTGAACAACGTGCCATCGTCAAATCCACCGTGCCTCTGCTCGAAAGTGGCGGCGAGGCACTGACCACGCATTTCTACAAAACCATGCTGGCCGAGCACCCCGAAGTGCGGCCCTTCTTCAACCAGGCGCACCAGGCCAACGGCGACCAACCACGCGCGCTGGCCAATGGCGTGCTGATGTACGCCCGCCACATCGACCAACTGGAGCAACTCGGCGGCCTGGTGTCGCAGATCATCAACAAGCATGTGTCGCTGCAGATTGAGGCCGCGCACTACCCCATCGTTGGCGCCTGCCTGCTGCGCGCCATCCGCGAGGTGCTGGGCGCCGAGATCGCCACCGATGCCGTCATCGCAGCCTGGGGCGCGGCCTATGGCCAGCTGGCCGACATCCTGATCGGTGCGGAAGAAAAAATCTATGCCGATGTGGCTGCCGCGCCCGGTGGCTGGCGCGGTGCGCGGGCCTTCCGCGTGGCGCGCAAGGAAGTGGAGAGCGACGAGATCACCTCGTTCTACCTGCAGCCGCAGGACGCTGGCGCGCTGATCGACTTCCAGCCCGGCCAGTACATCGGCCTGCGCCTGGTGGTGAACGGCAACGAGATCCGCCGCAACTACTCGTTGTCGGCCGCACCCAATGGCGTGGACTACCGCATCAGCGTCAAGCGTGAGGCGGGCGGTGTGGCGTCCAATTATCTGCATGACCAGGTGCAGGTCGGCACGGTGCTGGATCTGTTCCCGCCCGCCGGTGACTTTGTGCTGGCTGCGGGCGATAAGCCGCTGGTGCTGATCAGCGGCGGCGTCGGCATCACGCCCACCCTGGCCATGCTGGACGCGGCGCTGCAGGGCACGCGGCCGGTGCACTTCATCCATTGCGCGCGCAACCGCCAGGTGCATGCCTTCCGCCACGCGATCGACGCGCGCCTAGCCAAGCACCCGCAGCTGCGGCGCTTTTATGCCTATGACGAACATGTGGGCGCCGATGATGCCCCCGACGCCGTCGGCCATTTGCAGCCGCAGCAGCTGGCCCAGTGGCTACCCGCATCGCGCGATGTGGATGCGTACTTTTTGGGGCCCAAGCCCTTTATGCGCCAGGTGAAAAAGCAGCTGCGGGACCTGGGCGTGCCCGAGGCACAAACCCGCTATGAATTCTTCGGCCCGGCTGGCGCACTCGAATAGTCGATAGAGCTACGGGAGCATCGTAGAGTTTTCCGGAGCGGTCTGGGCGAGATGAATGGCCTGGACCGCGCCAACAAGCTGGTCCATGTGGAGCCCTTCATCGACGAAGACGGCGTGGCCGTGGCCAGCTCGCCGCGCATTTCCGCTGTCGCGCTGGACCCTCCCGAACGGCCTGGGCACCAAGGCGCCAGTTTGCTTGCAAGACATTGACGGCCTGGTGGCACGCGTGATGTACACCTTGTTGTACGAGATGCATGAACTTGCGCTGCACGGGTTTACCCAGGTGTCGCTTGAAGCATTGACCCACGCCGTCACCCGGCGTTCCGAGTCACACGTCACACTGCATTGATTTCTCGTTCTTTTGTAAAAATTTATTGCAGATGCGGGCCTTGCCGCCGCCGTCCGGCCGTAGGATGCTGAACCCTGGGGACGCGCCATTCCGTGGCGTGGTCTCTGGTCTACAAAAGAAGGAGCAAAAAATGAAATTTAACAACATGCGTGTCGCGACCAAGCTCTGGGCGGTCATTCTGGGGCTGCTGTTTGCTATGTTGCTCGTGGCCATGTGGACGCGCTACAACACCAGCAGCGCCAACAACGCAGCCCAGGCAGAAATCGAGCAGATCCAGGACCGCGTCGTGTCTTCCACGCGCTGGCGCGGGATGGTGGAAACGGCAGTGACCATGTCGGTTGCTGGTGCCGTCACTACCGACGCCGATCTGGCCACCCAGTACGAGGAAAAGGTCAAAGCCCTGAGCGGCCGCATGAGCAAGCTGTTCGGCGAGATCAAGGAGGCCTCCACGCTGGACGACGACAAGAAGGCCCTGGAAAAAATAGGCACGGCCCGCCAGCCCTTGCTGGCCTCGTTGACCAAGACCAAGGAGTTGCGTGCGGCCGGCGACGCAGCGGCCACCAAGGCCTATGTGGACCAAACCTTCTTGCCCGCTGCAGCCACGTACCTCGCCAGCATCGACGATTTTGTGGCGCTCCAGGTGCAGCACCGCAGCGAATCCAAGACCCGGGGCGCGGCCATGGAGGCCCGCTCCGACATGCTGGGGATTGCGGCCGTCGCCATATTGTTTGCCCTGGGCGTGTTCCTGGCCATCGCCTTGGTGCGCTCCATCACCCAGCCCCTGCAGCGCGCCGTCGGCGTGACCGAGGCGATTGCGGCCGGCGACCTGACCCAGGACCTGCAGGACTACCGCCAGGACGAGTTTGGCGACCTGCTGCGCTCGCTCTCCGCCATGGTGGTCAAGCTGCGTGGCGTGGTGTCTGAGGTGCGTTTGGGCGTGGACTCGGTGTCTACCGCATCCAACGAGATCGCTACCGGCAACCACGACCTGTCTGAGCGCACCGAGCAGACAGCTTCGAACCTGCAGCAAACCGCCGCCAGCATGGAAGAGCTGACCAGCACAGTCACCCAGTCGGCCGACACGGCGCGCCAGGCCAACCAACTTGCCAGCACCGCCGCCCAGGCTGCGACGCGTGGCGGCGAAGTGGTGGCCCAGGTGGTCAGCACGATGCACAACATCAGCTCGGCCTCACACAAAATTTCCGAGATCATCGGCACTATCGACGGCATTGCCTTCCAGACGAACATCCTGGCTTTGAACGCCGCAGTGGAAGCCGCCCGCGCAGGCGAGCAGGGCCGTGGCTTTGCCGTGGTGGCCAGCGAAGTGCGCAGCCTGGCGCAGCGCTCGGCACAGGCGGCCAAGGAGATCAAGGTGCTCATCGGTGCCTCGGTAGCAACCGTGGAGTCCGGCACCCAGCAGGTGGCCCAGGCGGGTGAAACCATGGGGGAAATCGTCAGCAGCGTGCGCCGCGTCAGCGACCTGATCGGTGAGATCAGCGCCTCGTCGGGCGAACAGCGCGACGGCATCAACCAGGTCAACCAGGCTGTCGCCAATCTGGATCAGATGACGCAGCAGAACGCCGCTTTGGTGGAGGAATCCGCTGCTGCAGCTTCTGGCCTGCGCGAGCAGTCCCAGCGCCTGGCTGAAGTGGTGTCGATCTTCAACGTGGGCAGCCATGCCGCAGCGGGTGGCCGTGCTGCATCTCTGCCGTTGCGGCATGCGCCCGCGTCGCGAACAGCCGCTGCGCCGGTGCCCAAGTCGGCTGTGAGCGCCCCAGCCAGAGCCGCTTTGAAAGCCCCCGCTAAAGCAGCCGCTAAAGCGCCAGCCAAGCCCGCAGCAAAGGCTCCCATCCGCGCCCCGATGAAGGCCCTTGCCCCTGCCAGCAAGCCAGCGGCGGCTTCGGGTGGCGAGGGCGAGTGGGAAAGTTTCTAAACCCGGTTTGCTATCAAATAAAGAGCTTCTGGCGTAGGTAATACCTGCGCTAGAAGCTCTTTTTCATGGGCGTGGTTGCGTTCTGAGACCAGTAGCTAAACAGGCTTTTTTGGATTGGATAAGTGTCTTAGGGCAACGCTGAACAAGTCCCTCGCGGTCTACGTATCGCTGGCCTTGGGCGGTCTGCGCCTTGCATCCCATCCCGATCCAGGGCACGCAGTCTCGCGGAGACTTATTCAGCGTCGCTTTTAATAGTTACTCTTCCGCTGCTTCCACTAGAAACTGCACCCGGCGCTGGCCCTGCCATTCGTTCACGTCCAGCCGGAAGGCCAGCTTCACCCGTGATGGTAGGCTTTCGGTGTGGCCGAACCAGATGCCGTCCACCGGCTGGCCCTGGTGCTTGAGTTTTAGCGACAAATGCTTTTCGCCCACCAGGCGCTGCGACACCACTTCCACTTCTTCGCTGAAGGTGGGCGGCGCAAAGCCTTGGCCCCAGACTTCCTTGTGCAGCACATCGACCAGCTCGGCGCGGCAGTATTCTGGCGCCAGCGGGCCGTCGGTTTCCAGGCGCCGCGTCAGCGTGGCGGCGTCCAGCCATTCCAGCGCCACCTGCTGCAGGCCTTGCTCGAACTGCTCGAAATTGTCTTTGTGCACGGTGCAGCCCGCAGCCATGGCGTGGCCGCCAAAGCGCAGCAGCACGCCGGGATGGCGCTTGGCCACCAGGTCGAGCGCGTCGCGCAGGTGGAAGCCGGGGATGGAGCGGCCCGAGCCTTTCAGCTCATGTTCCTTGCCCGGCGCCTTGCTGGCGGCGAAGACGAAGATCGGGCGGTGCAGCTTGTCTTTGAGACGGCTGGCGACGATGCCGACCACGCCTTCGTGGAAGTCGGGGTCGAACACGCAGACCGCCGGCGGCGGCTCTTCGGATTCATCGAACAGCGACTCGGCCACCAGCATCGCCTGGTCGCGCATGCCGCCTTCGATCTCGCGGCGCTCGCGGTTGATTCTGTCCAGCGTCGTAGCCAGTTCGGTGGCGCGTGCCGTGTCGTCGGTCAGCAGGCATTCGATGCCCAGCGTCATGTCGGCCAGGCGGCCGGCGGCATTGATGCGCGGGCCGAGGGCAAAGCCGAAATCGAAGGTGGTGGCCACCTTGGCCTGGCGCCCGGCTGCTACAAATAACGCAGCTAGTCCCGCAGGTTGTGCCTGCGCGCGCAGCCTTTTTAGCCCTTGGGCTACCAGGCGGCGGTTGTTCGCGTCCAGCTTCACCACGTCGGCCACCGTGCCCAGTGCCACCAGGGTCAAGAGCGGGTCCAGCTTAGGTTGGTTCTCGGCGGTGTAGACACCACGGCTGCGCAGCTCGGCGCGCAAGGCCAGCAGCACGTAGAACATCACGCCGACGCCGGCGATGGACTTGCTCTCGAAGCCGCAGCCTGGCTGGTTGGGGTTCACCAGCACGTCTGCGTCGGGCAGCACGATCTGGCCGTCTTTCAGTGCGGGCAAGTGGTGGTCTGTTACCAGCACCTGCAGGCCCAGGGCCTTGGCCTCGGCCACGCCTTCCAGGCTGGCAATGCCGTTGTCCACCGTGACCAGCATGTCGGCGCCGCTGTCCTTCACGCGGCGGGCGATGCTGGGCGTCAGGCCGTAGCCGTCCGTCACGCGGTCGGGCACGATGTAGGTGGCGTGCTTGGCGCCCAGCAGGCGCAGGCCGCGCAGGCCGACGGCGCAGGCGGTGGCGCCGTCGCAGTCATAGTCGGCCACGATGCAGAGCTTTTTATCCGCAGCGATGGCATCGGCCAGCAGCACGGCGGCGGCTTGGGTGCCCAGCATGCTGGAGGGCGGCAGCAGCTTGCCCAGGCCGTCGTCTAGCGCGTCCTTGTTGGCCACGCCACGGGCAGCGAACAGGCGCGCCAGCAGCGGGTGGACGCCAGCCTGTTCCAGCGCCCAGACGGCGCGGGGGGGGATGTCGCGGGCTGTAATTTTCATAGCATCTCCAGCACGGTGGATATGCGCTGGCGGCCAAAAATGCTTGAAACCTTTTGCAGCAGACTGCGCGGCAAAGCCTCGAAGCTTTGCGCATTGCGTTCGCCACACAGGGTGAGTTGCACCTTGTGGCCCTGGTCCAGCGCAGCCAGCAGCTCGGCGCAGGTGCTGGCGTCGATGTGTTGCCAGGCGGCGGCCCAGTGAGCCCAGTCTTCAAACTGCGCGGCTTGCAGCAGGGTTGGCGGCATGCGCGGGGCGGCCACTGGCGGCGGCGGGGCGGGCAGGGCGCCTGCGCCGCTGACCCAGAAGGAGTTGATCGGCGCCAGGCCGCGCTCGGTGCGCGCGTCGTTCACCGCATGGGTGTAGAGCAGCATCTGCATCTCGCTCTGCAGACGGCGCAGCGGGCCGGCTTGTGCGGTGGGGGGCATCCATTCGTCTACATTGCGCGCGCCCACGCCGCTGACCACGCGGTCCAGCGAGGCGGTGGCCAGGCCGCGAAAGACCTCGCTGTGCGCCAGCCAGCGCGTGGGGCTGACGTATTCCAGCTGGATGCCGTCTTCTTCAAAGAAGGGCCGCACGGCGGCCAGGATGGTGCGGGACTCGGCCTCCTGCAGGTCCAGGCTATCTGGGTGGGGCATGACGATGTGGTCCGTCATCACCTGCCAGTGGCAGGGAGTGATGAAGGCCCAGGCATGGCCATCGGCGGCCTCGCCGGCCTGCCAGGCGGCCCAGGGGATTTGGCCGTCGGCGGCGCCCAGGCCGTAGTGGCGGGCCAGCGCGCGTTCGTGCGGGGGGGACAGGCTGTCGTCGGGGCCGCTGTCCAGCACGGCGGGCGTGAGGCGCGCCAGCAGGCGTTCCAGGTTGGGCAGGCGCAGGCTGGACAGGGCTTGGCGGCAGCCCTCGGCCTCGCTGGCCGCAAGGGGGATCAACACGTGTAGAGAGGTGGACATGGGCCTATTGTCCCGGATGCCGCCGCGCCCCGTTGCAGTGGTGGCACCAAAGCCGTGCAAAGCCCCTGGCACAGGCTTTGCATGGCCTGGGCTGGAGTAGAAGCTGTCAGCAACCCGCCTCAATACATGTCAGGCGTTGGTTGTCGGTCATTGCTCCGGTGACGGAAGTACCGTCGCATGTTCACGCCTTACCGCGTGGGCATTTGTGCCACACCTGGCGGTGGGCGCAACGGAGATCAGCTGTGGTGCCCCGTGCCTTTGCGTGCGGTCTGCCAGCCCAATCCGCGCGGTGCTTTCGTCTTTCCACAGCAAGTAGCTTTAGGAGAGATCGACATGCAACGCAACCTAGCATCCCCCGCCGTTCACTGGTGTGCCCGCCTGACATTCGCGCTGGCCACCACCACTCTCGCCAGCGCCGCGTGGGCGCAAGACAAGGTCACCTTGCTCACCTCCTGGTACGCCCAGGCCGAGCACGGCGGCTTCTACCAGGCGGCAGCCACCGGCCTGTACAAAAAGTACGGTCTGGACGTGACCATCAAAATGGGCGGCCCGCAGATCAACGGCATCCAGCTGCTAGCAGCGGGCCAGGCCGACTTCATCATGGGCTACGACATCCAGACTCTGAACTCCATCGAGAAAGGCCTGCCGGTGGTGACGGTGGCAGCCTCGTTCCAGAAAGACCTGCAGGGCATCATGGCGCACGACGATGTGAAAAGCCTGGCCGACCTGAAGGGCAAGACCATTCTGGCCAACACCTCGGCCCAGACCAGCTGGCTGCCTTGGCTGCTGGGCAAGTACGGCTACAGCATGGACCAGGTGCGGCCCTACACCTTCAATCTGCAGCCCTTCATCGCCGACAAGAACGTGGCGCAAAGCGCCTACCTCTCGTCTGAACCCTTCATGGCCATGAAGAGCAATGTGCCGGCCAATTTCTTCCTGCTGGCCGACCAGGGCTACCCGCCCTACGGCACCACCATCGTCACCCTGCAGAAGATGGTGGCCGACAAGCCCGATGTGGTGGCGCGCTTCGTCCGTGCCTCGATGGAGGGCTGGAAAAGCTATCTGGCGAACCCCGCGCCCGGCAACGAGCTGATCAAGAAAGACAACCCGAAGATGGACGACGACTTGATCGCCTTCGCGGTGAAACGTATGAAGGAAGTCAGGGCTGTGGATGGCGGCGATGCAGCCACGCAAGGCGTCGGTGTGATGACCGACACCCGCTGGGAGCAGACCTACAAATTCATGCTCTCCGCCGGCCTGCTGAAGCCCGGTGTGGACTGGAAAAAGGCCTACACCACGCAGTTCGTGAAAGACCTGAAGGTCATGCCCTAGTTTGAGCGGATTTGCGGACGATGGAAAACCTGGCGAAGGCGACCATATTGGCGCGCCGGCCGGTGGCGCAGGGCCGCTGCTATGCAGGCTCTGCGCCGATCGAGGAGAGAGAAATGTTAGTCACCCAACAACCCGTATTGCGCCGCTTCTGGTACGCGCTGATGCCCATCAGCCAGCTGGACGACGGCCCCAAGCCGTTCACCCTGCTGGGTGAAAACCTGGTGTTATGGAAGAAGCAGGACGGCACGCCGGCCGCGCTGCGCGACCGCTGCTGCCACCGCACGGCCAAGCTGTCCAAAGGCTTTGTCGAAGGCGACAACATCGTCTGCGGCTACCACGGCTGGACCTATGACTGCAGCGGCAGCTGCGTGCGCATTCCGCAAAGCCCCGATGGCAACATCCCCGCCGGGGCCAAGGTGCCGGCCTTCCATTGCCAGGAGCGCTATGGCTATGTGTGGGTGGCGCTGGAAGACCCGCTGCGCGATATTCCACACTTCCCGGAAGACGGCGCGCCCGGCTACCGCCGCATCTTCCAGTTCTACGAGGAATGGAAAACCAGCCCGGTGCGGGTGATGGAAAACGCCTTCGACAACTCGCACTTCAGCTTTGTCCACAAGGCCAACTTTGGCGACATCGATCAGCCGGTGCCGCAGAAGTACGAGATCCATGACACCGACTACGGCTTTGAGGCCGAGACCCTGGTGCCGATCAAGAACCCGCCGGCCGGCCACCGCGTCACCGGCAGCACCGCGCCCATGACGCAGCGGCATCTGACCAACCGCTACTACCTGCCGTTCGCCCGCCGCTTTGGCTGCCAGTACCCGGACAGCGGCATCGACCACATCATCTACAACTGCGCGACTCCGATCAGCGACGACCGGCTGATGCTGGTGCAATGGCTGTACCGCAATGACAGCGAAGCGCAGTGCAGCACGCAGGAGCTGATAGCCTGGGACGCGGCCATCACCGCCGAAGACCGCGACATCCTGGAAGCCACCGACTTCGACGCCTGCATAGACACCACGCGCCGGCAGGAATTCCACATGCCCAGCGACCGCCCGGGCCTGATGGTCCGCCGCCAGCTGCTGGACCTGCTGAAGGCTCATGGCGAGGAAGAAGTGCACCAGGGCAACCGGCGCATTCCCATCCACCCCGTATCCACGTAAGGAGCGCACCATGCTGATGCAAGCCCTGCCCATCCCCGTGCAGTCCCTGCCGTCTTTGCCGCCGGACGCGGCCACCGTGCTCCACGCCAACCAGGTCGAGAAGACCTACGGCAATGGCACCCATGCCTTGTCGCGCATGAGCCTGCGCATCCAGCGCGGCGATTTTGTGTCGCTGCTCGGCCCGTCTGGCTGCGGCAAGAGCACGCTGTTGAAGATGTTTGCCGGCCTGGAATCGCCGTCGCACGGCCATGTGCGCTGGGCTGGCCTCGATGCGCCGGCCAAGTCCGGTCTGAAGACGGCCATGGTGTTCCAGGAAGCCACGCTGATGCCCTGGACCACGGTGGCGGCGAATGTGCGCCTGCCCCTGGACCTGCACGGCGTGCCGCGTGCCGAGGCCGATGCCCGGGTCGCCACCGCGTTGGAGCAGGTGGGGCTGGGCGCGTTTGGCCAGTCGTACCCGCGCGAGCTGTCGGGCGGCATGCAGATGCGCGCTTCGATTGCCCGCGCCCTGGTCACCGAGCCCGATGTACTGCTGATGGACGAACCCTTTGGCGCGCTGGACGAGTTCACCCGCAACAAGCTGGATGCCGACCTGCGCGCGCTGTGGGCGGCGCGCGGGCTGACGGTGGTGTTCGTCACCCACAGCATCTACGAGGCGGTGTTTTTGTCCAGCCGGGTAGTGATGATGGCGGCCCGCCCCGGCCGGCTGATGGCCGATGTGCCGCTGATTGAATCGGACCGTTCCGAGAGCTACCGCCTGTCCCCTGCATTCGCCGACCACTGCCGCGAGCTCTCAGCCCTGCTGATGTCGGCACATTGAAGGAGTAATGATCATGACAACCCCTTTGCTACAACGCCCCGGCGTGCTTAACTGGCTGGCCCCGATAGGCTTCGGCATCGTGTTGCTGCTGGTCTGGCAGGCGCTGTGCAGTGCCTGGCAGGTGCCGGTGTACCTGGTGCCCAAGCCCAGTGACATCTTTCAGACCCTGCTGACCGATGGTCCCTCGTTGCTGCGCGCGCTGGGCGTGACCATGAAGGTCACGGTACTGGCGTTTGCGCTGGCCGTGGTGCTGGGTGTGGCCGGGGCTTTTCTGTTTGTGCAGAACCGCTTCATCGAGGCCAGCTTGTTTCCCTACGCCATCCTGCTGCAGGTGACGCCGGTGGTGGCGATTGCGCCGCTGATCATCATCTGGGTGAAGAACCCTACCTTCGCCCTGGTGCTGTGCGCTACGCTGGTGACGCTGTTTCCCATCCTGTCCAACACCGTGCTGGGGCTGCGCAGCGTGAACCCGGGTCTGCTGAACCTGTTCAAGCTGAACGGCGCCAGCCGCTGGCAGACCCTGGTGCGGCTGCGCATTCCGAGTGCCTTGCCGTTCTTCTTCGGCGGGCTGCGCATTTCCAGTGGCCTGGCCTTGATTGGCGCGGTGGTGGCCGAGTTTGTGGCCGGTACCGGTGGCACGGGCGCAGGGCTGGCCTACGAGATTTTGCAGGCTGGTTTCCAGATCAATATCCCGCGCCTATTTGCGGCGCTGGTGCTGATTTCTGTCACCGGTGTATTACTCTTTATCAGCATGGTCTGGCTATCCAAAAAAGCCCTGGGCCATTGGCACGAAAGCGCAATATGACCACCACCTTGATCCGCAACGCCGCTGCCATCCTCAGCGGCCAACCCGGCGCTGCATCCCGCCTTGCCGGTCCCGACATCCGCCTGCGCGGCACGCGCATCGAGGCCATCGGCCAGCTCAGCCCGAAACCGGGCGAGACGGTGATCGACGCGACCGACTGCGTTATCTACCCCAGCTGGGTCAACACCCACCACCATCTGTTCCAGTCGCTGCTGAAGGGTGACGCGCATGGCATCGACCTGCCGCTGACGGCCTGGCTGGCGGCCACGCCGTACCGCTTCCGCGCGGCGTTTGACGAGCGGCTGTTCCGTATCGCTGCGCGCATCGGCCTGCTGGAGCTGGCACTCTCCGGCTGCGGCACGGTGGCCGACCACAACTACCTGTACTACCCCGGCATGCCGTTCGATAGCTCGGCGATTCTGTTCGAGGAGGCCGAGCGTATGGGCCTGCGCTTTGTGCTCTGCCGCGGCGGTGCCACCCGCACCCGCCAGTTGGAGGCCGAGCTGCCGCAGGCCATGCGGCCGGAAACGCTGGATGCTTACCTGGCCGACGTGGAGCGCCTCACTGCGTGCTACCACGACCCAGCTGCCGACGCGATGCGCCGCGTCGTCATAGCGCCCACCACCCCGCCGTATTCGCTGGCGCCGGGCGAGCTGGTCGAATGCGCCCGCACCGCGCGGCGGCTGGGCATACGCCTGCATTCGCACCTGTCGGAAACGGTGAGCTACCAGGACTCGGTGCACAACATGCACGGCATGTCGCCGGTGCGCTTTGTTGCCGAGCAC
>JAPLPK010000105.1 GCA_026400275.1 Burkholderiales bacterium | reverse complement strand
GGCATTTCGTCGCAGGCCTCCGGCCAGCTCACCATGACCATGGCCGCCTTCATCGGCGCCCTCTCGGGCCTGCTCATTGGCCCGACCACCACCGTGTTCTACGACTCGGGCTTCCTGATCGGCCTCAAGGGTTTTGTGGCCGCCGTGGCCGCTGGCCTGGCCAGCTACCCCGGTGCGCTGGTGGCGGCCCTGGGCGTGGGCGTCATTGAGGCCTTTGGCTCGTTCTGGGCCAGCGCCTTCAAGGAAGTGATCGTGTTCACCCTCATCCTGCCGGTGCTGCTGTGGCGCTCGCTCGCCAACGGCCACGCCGACCACGACCATTGATACGCAGGCTGACTACGATGAAGAACCCTTTGAACAACACCGTGCTGCGCCTGCTTCTGCTGGCCGCCGTGGGCCTGATCGCCTGCCTGCCCCTGCCCGACTTCTGGGTCACCCAACTCAACTACATCGGGCTGTACAGCCTGGTGGTGCTCGGCTTGGTGCTGCTGACCGGCATCGGCGGCCTGACCTCCTTTGGCCAGGCGGCTTTCGTCGGCGTGGGTGCCTATACCAGCGCCTACCTGTGCACCCAGTACGGCCTGTCGCCCTGGCTCACCGTCTTTATCGGCCTGGCCATCACCGGTAGCAGCGCCATGCTACTGGGTGTGCTGACGCTGCGCATGTCCGGCCACTACCTGCCGCTGGCCACCATTGCCTGGGGTCTGTCGCTGTACTACCTGATGGGCAATCTGGACGCGCTGGGCAAGTACGACGGCCTGCTGGGCGTGCCCGGTATCACCCTGTTCGGCTGGGACCTGGGTGGCGGCAAACCCTTCTTTGTGCTGACCTGGGTGCTTGTCTTGCTGGGCGCGTTTGCACTCATCAACCTGCTGGACTCGCGCACCGGCCGGGCCATCCGTTCACTGCGCACCGGCGCGCTGATGGCCGAGGCCATGGGCATCAACACCTTGCGCTTCAAGATCGGCATCTTCACCATCGCGGCGATGTTCGCCAGCGTGTCGGGCTGGCTGTTTGCACACTTCCAGCGCACGGTGAACCCCTCGCCCTTCGGCCTGAAGATGGGCATTGAATACCTGTTCATGGCCGTGCTGGGCGGCGTGGGCCAGGTCTGGGGCGCCATCACCGGGGCCCTGCTGACCAAGCTGCTGGAAGACCAGCTGCAGGTGCTGCTGCCCAAGCTGATTGGCGCCAACGGCAACTTTGAAACCATCGTGTTCGGCATCGTGCTGGTGCTGGTGCTGAAGTACCTGCCCGACGGACTGTGGTCGCTGGTGGCGCGCTGGCTGCCCAACCCACCCCGGGCCGAAGACTGGACCCAAGCCGCCGCGCTACCCGAACGCACCAAGCCCGAAGCAGGCAGCATGGTGCTGGACGTACGCGCCATCCGCAAACAGTTCGGCGGCCTGACGGCGGTGAACGACATCAGCTTCAGCATCCGTGCCGGGCAGATCAGCGGTCTGATTGGCCCCAACGGCGCAGGCAAGTCCACCACCTTCAACCTGATCACCGGCGTGCTGGGCCTTACATCCGGCGAGGTGCGCTTCCGTGGCCAGGTGGTCAGCGGCCTGCCCTCGCGCCAGATCGCCCAGCGCGGCATTTCGCGCACCTTTCAGCACGTGAAGATGATCCCGGAAATGACGGTGCTGGAAAACGTGGCCCTGGGGGCCCATCTGCGCGGCGGCAAGGGCGCGCTGTCCTCCATGCTGCGCCTGGACCGCCATGAAGAGCAACGCCTGCTGCGCGAGGCCGCGCACCAGCTGCAGCGCGTAGGCATGGGCGCCCAGCTGCACGAACTGGCCGGCAACCTGGCCATGGGCCCGCAGCGCCTGCTGGAAATTGCCCGCGCACTGTGCAGCGACCCGGCCCTGCTGCTGCTGGACGAACCCGCCGCCGGCCTGCGCCACAAGGAGAAGCTGGCCCTGGGCGCAGTGCTGCGCCAGCTGCGCGCCGAAGGCATGGCGATTCTGCTGGTCGAACACGATATGGACCTGGTGATGGACGTCTGCGACCACATCGTGGTGATGGAGTTCGGCACCCACCTGATGGAAGGCACGCCCGCCCAGGTGCAGGCCAGCCCCGCAGTGCGTGCCGCCTACTTGGGCACCGACGAAGACACCACATCTCCCGCCACCCAACCCGAGGAGGTTTCCGCATGAGCCAACCCCTGCTCTCCATCTCCGGCCTGCGTGCCGGCTACGGCAAGGCCGAGGTACTGCACGGCGTATCGCTACAGGCCGCCGCTGGCAGCGTCATCACCGTCATCGGCCCCAATGGCGCCGGCAAATCCACACTGCTAAACGCGGTGATGGGCATCCTGCCGTCCCAGGGTGCCATGGAATTCCAGGGCCAGCCGCTGCACAAGCTGTCGCTGGAAGACCGCGTCATGCTGGGCATGGCCCTGGTGCCGGAAAAGCGCGAGCTGTTCGGCAGCATGCCGGTGGAAGACAACCTGGTGCTGGGCGCCTTCCGCCAGCTGCGCCTGCGCAACAAGGCCTGGCGCGACCAGCTGGATGTGGTCTACGCCCTGTTTCCGCGCCTGAAAGACCGGCGCCTGCAGCTGGCCGGCACGCTGTCGGGCGGTGAGCGCCAGATGCTGGCCGTGGGGCGCGCCATGATGTCGCGGCCCACCCTGCTGATGCTGGATGAGCCCAGCCTGGGCCTGGCTCCGCTGGTGGTGCGCGAGATCTTCAAGATCATCCACACCCTGCGCCAAACCGGCGTGACGATTCTGCTGGTCGAGCAAAACGCCCGCGCCGCCCTGGAGGCTGCCGACCACGGCTATGTGCTGGAGATGGGCGAGGTCAGCTTGCAAGGCCGCGCCGCAGACCTGGCCCGCGACCCGAGGGTGATCGACACCTACCTGGGTGCCGCCCGCAAACCTTCACCATAAAAAAGGCCTCCAGCGCAGGTAATACCTGCGCAAGGAGCTATTGATTCCGTAGCAACTGCAAGCCCCGGGCTCCAGCCCCATCACTTTTTACAACAGGAGACAAGCCATGAAAAAAACATCGCACATCATCACCCTCGCCGCGCTGGCAGCCGCCGGCTCCGTCCACGCGCAAAGCGTCAACCTTTACGGCCTGATCGATGTGGGCGTGGAACATGTCAGCAACGTCAACGGCGTGGGCAGCCTCACCCGCATGCCCAGCAACACCAGCACGCTGCCGTCCCGCGTGGGCTTTCGCGGCACCGAGGACCTGGGCGATGGTCTGAAGGCCCAGTTCACACTGGAAATGGGCTTTGCCCCTGACACCGGCGCATCCGGCCAGGGCGGTCGCCTGTTTGGCCGCCAGGCCAACCTGGGGCTGGCTGGGCCCTGGGGTAGCGTGACCTTGGGCCGCCAATACTCCACTCTGTTCTGGTCCATCCAGGACTCCGACGTGATCGGGCCTGCGCTGTACGCACTGGGTTCGCTGGACAGCTATATCCCCAACTCCCGCGCCGACAACTCCATCGCCTACCGAGGCACCTTCAGCGGCCTGACCCTGGGCGCTGAATACAGCCTGGGCCGGGACACGGTGAACGCAGGTCCCAGCCCGGCCGGCACCAACTGCGCCGGCGAAAGCGGCTCCGACACCCAGGCCTGCCGCCAGTGGTCCGCCACTGCCAAGTACGACACCGCCGACTGGGGTGCCACGCTGACCTACGACACACTGAACGGCCGTACCCCGGCCAGCGCCACCGACGTGGTGTTTGGTGGCCTGAACAGCAGCAGCACCAGCGACAGCCGCACACTGGCAGCCGCTTACGTCAAAGTCATGGGTGCCAAGGTCGGCGGCGGGGTGATTCGCCGCAACAACGAAGGCAGCACCACCAAGCCCAAGAGCGACCTGTGGTACGTCGGCGCGTCTTACCCGCTGACCCCCGCTCTGACGCTGGACGGCCAATGGGCCAGCCTGCGCTACAAGAACTTTGACGACAGCAACTCCACCCTGCTGTCTGCACGACTGGTGTACGCCTTGTCCAAGCGCACGGCGGTCTATACCCAGGTGGGGCATATCAGCAACGACAAGCTGGCGGCGGTGTCGGTCAGCGGTGGTGCGGCAGGCAGCAACCCCGCCGCAGGTGGCTCGCAAAACGGTGTCAGCTTCGGCATTCGGCACGCTTTCTAAACCCCCATGCTGCAGCGCTGGACACCATGCGCCAGCGTCTGCCTCAGAGATTTAGAACAAAACAGCATCCAGCGCATATAAAACCTGCGCCAGCAGCTATCACTTAGATAGCAAATTCCACCCCAACCCGCAGCACGCAACACCATGGTTGAGGGCATGCTGCGGGCGCCTGTCTACCTCAACCCTGGAGACGAAGCCATGAGAACAAGAATGCACATCCGTTTGCTGGCGATGTCGGCCCTGCCAGCCGCACTGCTAGTAGGCTGCGGCGGCTCGGACGGCGGCCTGCCGCAACTCGCAGCCGCCACGCCGGCCTCGCTGCTGTCGTGTACCGACCTGGCCAGCAAGATCAGCTTTGCCAACACCACCATCACCGCCGCCAACGCCATCACCGCTGGCACGCTGACGGTAGCCGGCACAGCCGTGCCCGCACACTGCCAGATCACCGGCAAGATGAACCAGCGCGTCAGCGCGGTGGACGGCAACAGCTACGCCATCGGCTTTGAAATGCGCCTGCCCAACGCCTGGAACGGCCGCTTTTTCTACCAGGCCAACGGCGGCATCGACGGCAATGTGCTGACGGCCACCGGTGGCGTCAACGGCGGCGCAGGTTTAACCAACGCGCTGGCCATGGGCTTCGCGGTAATCAGCTCCGACGCGGGCCATGCCGCCGCACTCGGAGCCAACTTCGGCATCGACCCGCAAGCCCGGCTGGACTACGGCTACCAGGCCGCGGCCAAGCTGACACCCATGGCCAAGAGCGCTATCAAAACCGCCTACGGCAAGGGGCCGGACCGCTCCTACTTCGGCGGCTGCTCCAACGGCGGGCGCCACACCATGGTGGCCGCCACCCGCCAACCAGAGGAATACGACGGCTACCTGGTCGGCGACCCGGGCTTCCGCCTGCCGCTGGCGGCCATCGCCAACATCGCTGGTGCACAGGCCTACGCCACAGTGGCAACCAGCAGCACTGACCTGTCTACCGCCTTCACCACCGCCGAGCGGGCCGTGGTCTCCAACGCCGTGCTGGCGAAATGCGATGCCCTGGATGGTGTGACTGATGGTCTGGTCCAGAACACCACAGCCTGCCAGGCAGCCTTCAATCTGAACACCGACGTCCCAACCTGCAGCAGCAGCCGTGACGGCACCTGCCTGTCGGCCGCGCAAAAGACCGTGGTGTCCAAGCTGTTTTCGGGCGCTACCACCAGCAGCGGCGCACGCATCTACTCCACCTGGCCCTTCGATGCAGGCCTGGCCACCAGCAACTTTGCCTTCTGGAAGTTCACCTCGCCACTGGTGCTGGACTCTGGAGGCGCGGGCCTGATCTGGCCCACGCCGCCGGAAGACGCTGCCACCTTCAATGGCCCCGTGTTCGCGCTCACCGGCAATGTGGACACGATGCTGTCCAGAGTCGGCGCAACCAATGCCACCTATACCGAGAGCGCACTCTCGTTCATGCAGCCAGTCAACCCCAGCAACCTGGCCAAGCTGCGCGACCGCGGCGCCAAGATGATGGTCTACCACGGCACCAGCGACCCCATCTTCTCCAGCGACGACACCACCACCTGGTATGAATCGCTGCGTGCGGCTAACAGCGGGAATGCAACCAGCTTCGCGCGCTTCTACCGCGTGCCCGGCATGAACCACTGCTCGGGTGGCCCGTCCACCGACCAGTTCGACATGCTGACCCCGCTGGTCAACTGGGTGGAAAAAGGCCAGGCACCTGACAGCGTGGTCGCCAATGCACGCGGTGCCGGCAATGCCGTCGCAGTCAATACCGACGTGCCCAGCAGCTGGTCTGCCAGCCGCAGCCGGCCACTGTGCGCCTACCCCAAGGTTGCCACCTACAACGGTAGCGGCGACAAGGAAAGCGCCTCCAGCTTCAGCTGCAAATAAGGACTACGCCCACTCCGGGCAGCCCCGGAGCGGGTGGCAAAATAGTCCCATGACCGCAAGCAGCCCGCGCACGCCCCCACAGGCCCTCCAACAAATAGATACCAGCTCTTTGGAGAGCCTGGTGGGTTACAACGCCCGCCGGGCTTCCATGTTTGTGGTGGACATCATCCGCGAGCACATCGCCAGCTACGATCTGCGCATCGTGGACCTGTCCATCCTGCTGCTGGTGGCGCACAACCCCGGCATTACCTCGCGCCAACTCTCCAGCGTGCTGGACATCCTGCCGCCCAACCTGGTGGGCATGCTCAACATGATAGAAAAGCGCGGTTTGATCGAGCGCAAGCCCCATCCCGTGGACGGGCGCGCCATGGGCCTGCACGCCACTGACAGCGGTTCAGAACTGGCCGCGCAGACCGAATCCGAGGTCGGCCAGCTCGAAATCGAAGCCACCTCCCACCTAACGGCGACCGAGCGCAAAACGCTGATACGCCTGTTGCAGAAAATCTACCGCCGCTGATTCCCTCGCCCCATTTTGGGGAACAGTGCAGACACTTCCTGCTTACAATGCTATTAAACTAGTAGCAAAATAGGTTTTTTGCGTTATAGTCGTGGCGCCGCCTGGGCGTGCGCCCCCAGGCCCACCAGACTTCCCACCGCACATTGTCCCGAGGAGAACACCGCATGAGTTCCAAAGAAAACGTCGCCGTCCACCAACTGCTGGCCCTGCTGGAGTCCCGCTACGCCATCCGCGTGCTGTGGGCTCTGCGCGACGGCCACGCCCAAACATTCCGCCTGCTACAAGACAGCGTCGGCGGTGTTACCCCCAACACCCTGAACACCCGCCTGAAAGAGCTGCGCGAAGCCGACCTGCTGACCCACGGCTCCGACGGCTACAGCGTCACCCCCACTGGGGCCGACCTGCTGAAACGCCTCAGCGACCTGCAAGCCTTCGCCGGAAAATGGTCGGTCGCCCAGGCGAAAAAAGTCAAATAAGCAGTCTGCTGCAAAAAGAAAGGCCGGGAAGATTTCCCGGCCTTTTTTCGTTTAATGGCGTTCAACGCCATGCATTACGCAGAAATTTCTGAGGAATTTGCGACATTTAGGCGCGGTACTGACAGCCCACTCCAGATAGGTGGCCGCTAGGCCCCGCCACCATCGCAAATAGGTTCTTGCCGATAATCCACGGGCGACCCGGCGCTGGGCCGGCGCGGCACGCAACACCTACAAACCGAGACATCCATGCAACAGCACCTCAGCCTTTCTGCCGTACTCCCTGCCGACCATGCCCAGGCCCTGCTGGTGGGCCGCATCTGGATGGAAGGCCGAGGCCCGGTACTGGTCCAGGTGCGGGCCGATGGCATCTACAGCCTGGAACATCTGGCCCTCACCTGCAGCCAGCTGCTGGAGCTGGCAGACCCGGCGGCCATGGTGCGCGCCCAACCCGGTCAGCGCCTGGCCGATACCGCCACCGTGCTGGCCAACTCGGCGCACAACGCGCGTAACCCATCGCAGCCCTGGCTGCTGGCGCCCTGCGATCTGCAAGCCCTGAAAGCTGCTGGCGTCACCTTTGTGGCGAGCATGCTGGAGCGGGTGATCGAAGAACAGGCACGCGGCGATGCCAGCAAGGCCGCTGCCGTGCGCGCGGCCGTGGTGGCAGTGATTGGCGACAACCTGAGCAATATCCAGCCCGGTTCGGCCGCTGCAGCCGAACTCAAAAAAGTGCTGCTGGCCCAGGGCATGTGGTCACAGTACCTCGAGGTGGGCATAGGGCCGGACGCCGAGCTGTTCACCAAATCGCAGGTGATGAGCGCCGTGGGCCTGGGCGCCGAGGTCGGCATCCACCCCGGCAGCGCCTGGAACAACCCCGAGCCCGAGGTGGTGCTGGCCGTCAACAGCCGCGGTGCCGTGGTCGGCGCGGCCCTGGGCAATGACGTGAACCTGCGCGACTTCGAAGGCCGCAGCGCCTTGCTGCTGGGCAAGGCCAAGGACAACAACGCATCCTGCGCGATTGGCCCGTTCATCCGCCTGTTCGACGCGCACTTCTGTATTGACGACGTGCGCCGCTGCGACCTGGCGATGGAAGTTACCGGCCATGACGACGGCTTTGTCATGCAGGGCGCCAGCAGCCTGAGCAAGATCAGCCGCGACCCGGTGGACCTGGTGGAGCAGGCCATAGGCCCCAACCACCAATACCCGGACGGCTTCATGCTGTTTCTGGGCACCATGTTCGCCCCCACGCAAGACCGCCACGGCCCCGGCCAGGGTTTCACCCATGTGGTGGGCGACACGGTGACTGTGCGCACCGCCCAGCTGGGCCAGCTGGTGAACCGCGTCAACACCTGCGACCAGGTGGAGCCCTGGACCTATGGCATCAGCGCCCTGATGCGCGACCTGGCAGGGCGTCGGCTTTTGTAAACCAGCCAGGTAAACGACCAGGAAGAGGCTGGCATAATCCAGCGTCTTTTAGGGCTGCTGCGCAGATTCTTCTTGCGGTAGCAGCTATATTTTAAATAGCAAACTCCTCAAGGAAACTCCATGGCAATCACCACCACCGCTTCCGGCCTGCAGTATGAAGACACCGTTCTGGGTGCCGGCGACGTGGCCACCAAAGGCAAAAGCGTCACCGTGCACTACACCGGCTGGCTGTACAACGACGGCGTGCAAGGTACCAAGTTCGACTCCAGCAAGGACCGCAAGGACCCGTTCGTGTTTTCCCTGGGCGCCGGCATGGTCATCAAGGGCTGGGACGAAGGCGTGGCCGGCATGCAGGTCGGCGGCCAACGCACGCTGATCATCCCCGCAGAGCTGGGCTACGGTGCCCGTGGCGCTGGCGGCGTGATCCCCCCGAACGCCACGCTGAAGTTCGACGTCGAACTACTGGCTATCAAGGGCTAATCTCCGCCCGATTTTTTGCCTGCTGCCCCTTGAAATCCAGGGGGTGGCCCCCAAGCTTGAACGCTGGTTCACTCGACTCCCCCACAGAACATGTCTGAAAACACCTCCAACCCCGACCACCAACCTCTGGACGGCATGGCCCCCGCTGAAGAGCTGGCCACCAGCGACGTGGAAGCCCTGGCCATTGCCCAGGCTGAGTTGGCTGCACTGAAAGCCAAAAGCGCCGACCTGGCTGACCAGTTTCTGCGCGCCAAGGCCGATGCCGAAAACGCCCGCCGCCGTGCCGAAGAAGACATCAGCAAGGCCCGCAAGTTCGCCGTGGAAAGCTTCGCCGAAAGCCTGCTGCCCGTGACCGACAGCCTGGAAGCCGGCCTGGCCATCAAAGACGCCACCGTCGCCCAGATCCGCGAAGGCGCCGAAGCCACCCTGCGCCAGCTCAAAAGCGCGCTGGAACGCAACAAGGTCGTTGAAATTGCACCCGCCGCCGGCACCAAGTTCGACCCGCACCAGCACCAGGCCATCAGCGTGGTGCCTGCCGAGCAGGAAGCCAACACTGTCGTCACCGTGTTGCAAAAGGGCTATCTGATCGCCGACCGCGTGCTGCGCCCGGCCCTGGTAACCGTTACCGCCCCTAAATAACTACACATTTGGTAACCCCACACTTGAAGTGGGAAAAGTTATCCACACATTAGATCCATCAGGGCGCTGAACCCAGCTCCCACCCTTTATTTAGATTGCAGGAGAAAAACATGGGAAGAATTATCGGTATTGACTTGGGCACCACCAACAGCTGCGTGTCCGTCATGGAAGGCAACACCCCACGCGTGATCGAAAACGCCGAAGGTGCCCGTACCACCCCTTCCATCGTCGCCTACCAAGAAGACGGTGAAGTGCTGGTCGGCGCGTCTGCCAAGCGCCAGGCGGTCACCAACCCCAAGAACACCTTGTACGCAGTGAAGCGCCTGATCGGCCGCAAGTTCACCGAAAAAGAAGTCCAAAAAGACATCGACCTGATGCCCTACTCCATCGTGGCTGCCGACAACGGTGACGCGTGGGTGCAAGTGCGCGGCAACAAGCTGTCGGCACAACAGGTCAGCGCTGACATTCTGCGCAAGATGAAGAAGACCGCCGAAGACTACCTGGGCGAAGCCGTCACCGAAGCCGTGATCACCGTGC
>JAPLPK010000125.1 GCA_026400275.1 Burkholderiales bacterium | reverse complement strand
TCACATGCTGGCGCCAAGGCGTGGGAGCCCGGACGCCAGATGCGCCGCCGGTATCAAGCCTTCTTGGCGACCTTCTTGACCGTCTTTTTGGGGACTGCCGGCACATCTGCGCTGGCGATTGCTGGACGGCCGGTCTTGATGGCCGGTACGGCTTGCAGGGCGGCGCGCAGCGCGCTGTCCGACATGGCTGCCAGGGCCTTGATGCCGGCACGCAGCAACTCGCTTTTCTTGGCGGGTTGTGCCAGCTTGATGGCGCGTTGCTTCAACTCGTCCAGCACCACATATTCGGCTTTCGGGATGGTGAAGCTGTCACGCACCAGCTTGGGCTTCTTGACCTTGACTGGCTTGGTGGCTGCAACGGCCTTGGGCTTGGCGGCGGCAGCTGCCACCGGGCTTTTCACGGCCTTGGTTTTTACGACCTTTGCCTTGGGTGCGAGTGTGGGTGCGGGTGCCTTGGCTGGGCTGGTCTTGGTGGCAACTGTTTTGGTGGCTGCTGGCTTGGCAACAGGGGGCTTTTCTACCGCAGGGGCGGCTACTGCAACGGGCAGGGTAGGGGCTGCGGTGGTGCTTGCAACTTTGGGGCTGGTGGTCATCAAAAAATCCTTTAAACGATTTATATAGTTTATATGGTTTTTGCTGGGTTGCAAAAAAACAATAGCAGATGCGTTTTTTTTCATCCCGCTGTCACAGCACTGTATTAACTTGATCGATTGTCATGACCGGTGGAGTGGAATGGTGAATGCTTCTATGGTGGATGCGCCGAGTTTGAGCCTGGGCTACCAGCCGGAGCGTGTGCGCCTGGGGCACGGTGCGTTGGCGCATTTGATGCGCACCAATGCGTTGCACTCGGTGTTTCAGCCCATCGTGGACCTGCGCAACGGCAATGTCTACGCACATGAAGCCTTGATCCGCAGCCAGCCAGATGCCCCATTGCTGGGTGCTGATGCGCTGTTTGCTGCGGCGCGTTCTGAAAACCTGTTGTTTGAATTTGAGCTGTATTGCGTGCGCGTTGCGCTAGAGGGCTGGGGGCGTCTACAGGAGCCCGGCCGCTTGTTTGTCAACATCAGTGCCGATGCGCTGGTGGAGGTGGTTAACCGCCAGGGATGCCAGAAACTACTCGATACGGTGCGCGGCTACGGTGTCTTGCCGCGCATGCTGGTGCTGGAGCTGACCGAGCACGAGCGGGTTAACGACATGGAGCAACTGATTGGTGTAGCCCGGGAGGTGCGTGCGGCAGGTATGTCTTTGGCGCTGGATGATTTTGGCGATGGCCGCTCCAGCTTGCGACTGTGGTCCCAGGTCAAGCCCGAGATCGTGAAGATCGACAAGTACTTCACCAAGGAGATTTCTCAGCACGCCGACAATCTGCAAACGCTGCAAGCCTTGAAGCAGATCGCCACCATTTTTGGCACCCAGCTGGTGGCGGAGGGCATTGAAACCGAAGACGATTTGCGGGTGCTGCGTGACCTGGATCTGGCCTATGGCCAGGGTTATCTGCTCGGACGGCCCGCAGCCTCGCCTCGGGTGAAAGCCAAGAACGAGGCGATCCAGGTGTTAAACGACTCCCTGGTGTCTATTTTTCCGGCGTCGGGTCGGGTTTCGCGCTCGGGCGTGCTGCGTGGGCTGGCTGTTCAGAACGCACCCTGCGCTGGTATCAACACCACCAACGATCAGCTGTCAGCCATTTTTCTGCGGCATCCCGAGTTGCATGCGATTGCCATCGTGGACCAGGACAGGCCTTTGGCCTTGGTGAACCGGCATCAGTTCATGACACATTACGCCACGCCGTACTACCGTGAGGTGCACGGCCGCAAGCCCTGTTTGCTGAATGCCAACCACGCGCCCCGCCTGGTGGAGCGCGACCACAACGTCGATGAGTTGGTGGGCATCCTGACGTCACAAGACCAGCGCTACCTGACCGAGGGCTTCATCGTGACCGAAAACGGGCGCTACCTGGGCTTGGGCACTGGCGACCAGTTAGTACGCTCTGTGACTGAGGTGCGGCTTGAGGCCGCGCGGCATGCGAACCCGCTCACTTTTTTGCCAGGCAATATTCCCATCAGCCAGCATATAGAGCGCTTGATGGAAGCCGGCGCCGACTTTGTGGCCTGCTACGCCGATCTGAACCACTTCAAGCCTTTCAACGACCATTACGGGTATTGGCGTGGCGATGAAATGATCCGCCTGGTGGCCAAGCTGGCCTTGTCACACTGCGACGCCAAGCGCGACTTTGTGGGCCATGTGGGTGGCGATGATTTCATCTTTCTGTTTCAAAGCCAAGATTGGGTGCAGCGCTGCGAAGTCATCGTGCAGGAGTTCAGTGAGCGTGCCCTGGCCTTGTTTGACGATACTGCACGCATGCAAGGGGGCATCTACGCCGAAGACCGCCAAGGCATTCCGCGTTTTTTCCCTTTCACCACGCTGTCGATTGGGGCCATCCGCATACAGCGCGGCCAGTATGCACAGGCCGAAGACGTCGCCAACGCCGCCGCCTTGGCCAAACATGATGCCAAGATGCAAGGCACAGGCCTGTTTATCCGTGACGGAGCAGTAATCCCTGCGCCTGAGGCGGTGGCGCGGGCTGTCCAACACACGAATTTGATGGCGAATGTATGAATAAATTTGCCATAGCCCAAATCAGGCCGAAAGTCGTTGTAGAATAGAAGACTAGTCGGGGCGTAGCGCAGCCTGGTAGCGCATCTGGTTTGGGACCAGAGGGTCGAAGGTTCGAATCCTTTCGCCCCGACCATTAATAGCAAGGGTTAGTAGATGAAAGTCTACTAACCCTTTTGCTTTTGTGCGGCCTTCAGTGGGGTTCGCATATTTCATCTCAATTGCCGTGCGCCAAGCGCTGTGCCCACGGCGGGTTCTTGATTGCCATATTTCCGGCTGTTCATGCAACCATGATGAAGGTCGCCGAATGACCCTGGTTTTAATGCCTCAGCCGCAGGGTCTGAAGTTATCTTCTGCCCCGAGATTTAGTTCCTCTCGGTTGCTATCAAATTTATAGCTTCTTGCGCAGGCGTTGTGTGCGCAGGAGGCCTATTTTTCTTGCAACGAAATTTCTTGCTACTGTTGAAGGGCTACGCCGACATAGTTCGACCGAGGCTTGTTGCCAGCCTGAATTACTTGGCTTTGCATGCAGCCTCGGATCCATGGCCTGCGCATATGCGCCGTTGGCACAGTTTGGCTTCGGTCCCACCCAGGCGTTTGCAGCGTTTGATGAGCACGGCTGTGCTGTCTCCTGTACGGCGCTCCACGATGTCTTGTGTGGGTTTCTTTGCTGCTCGTTTTGTGGGGGACGGTGCGGGCGTGGGTTCCACTTCGGTATGCGCGACCAGTGCTGAAATCAAACTGACGTCGTTGTCGATTGGGTCTATGGATTTGTGGGAAGGAGGTTGGGGGGATTTGCTGCGTTCTGCGGCCACTTTGACGGGCTCTGTACGTTGCGCTGGTTGTGCCGCTACATGTGTTTTGACGGGGGCGTCAATTGGCGTCGAGCCCAATGCCGCACTCATCGTGTTGCTTGGTATTTTGACGCCAGCTTCTAGCATGTTTGCAAGTGGATCCTGATGGCTGTCCTTTGCATTAGAGATTGCTGGACTGGAGGGCTTTTCATCAACATTGATGATGGTTGCTGCTGATGGTGCTGCGGCCAACACGGCTTCGGGTGCCGCTGGCGCTGAAGGCGCAGTCGCCGCGATGGGCGGTGTTGAGGCAGGCCTGAAATTGTCTATCGTGGGGGCATTTGATCCTGTGCGATTGATGAGTCCCCACGCAGCTGTGATTGCTACGCCACCAAGCAGAAGCCAAACCAAACTTTTCTTACCTATGTTTGAGGAAAAATTCTGGCGTTCCTTTGCGGAAACGCCGCCCAGAATACGTGTGTGCTCCTTCTCATTTGATAGGGTTTCAGAGAGAAGACTGGGCCGAGTAGAGCTGGGCTTAGGCTGTTCAGGGTGCTGCAAAATGCATGTTCCTCATTGATCTACATTGCAAGGCTTTTGGTGCTTTTCGTCACTCTTGGTGTGTGCTTTTTATTGGCTTGTTTTATTGCCTGGATGATTCTATTCACGTCAGGACGAGATGCAGTGCTGCGACAAGTCGAAGGCATGGCAACAAAGTGTGCACACAGCATACATCGTGTACTACTCTCCAAAGAGCGAGCAGTGGGCCAATGGGGGCTGTTTTTCCAAAGTGTGTTGCTGGGCCTGGGGCGCAGCTTTCAACGGCATTCTTTGCTGTGGGTTGGAGGGCTTTTTTTAATCTTACTTCCGCCATTTGCGGCTTTGCTTTTCAGTGACAAATCCATGCTGCAAGGTTTTGATGATTCCAGTCGCAATGCCAACGTGCAAGTGTCGGAATTGTTGCGCGGTGAACTGCTGGCACCACCACCGCCCTTACCTCCAGATTTTTTTACGTCACAAGAAGTAACACTGGTGCGCCCGATGCTGGTTTCAGCAAGTCGCAACTGGCAATTACTCAATAGTGAGTACACCCAGCGCCTGCTACTGGTGTTCAAAATCATGAAAGAAAAATACGATTACGACATGACGATTTTGGAAGGTTACCGCAGCCCTGAACGACAGAACATGCTTGCAGCTTTAGGGCCCAATGTCACCAATGTCGCGGCGTTTCAAAGCTATCACCAGTTTGGTCTTGCTGCTGATTGTGCGTTTATGCGCTACGGGAAATTGGTGATCAGTGAGAAGGACCCATGGGCCATGCGGGGGTACCGTTTGTATGGCGAGGTGGCAGAGTCAGTGGGACTAACTTGGGGAGGGCGCTGGAAGATGATGGATTTTGGCCATACCGAGCTGCATTTGCCCGGTGTTCTGAAGAAGCCATGAAGACTTCTGAAATCATTTTGTGCGCTCTAGATGCAGTGTTGTGCCAGATAGACTAAGACGTAATAGAAGAACAAGGGATTCGAATGGGAAAGGCATTTATTGTTTTAGGCGATAAAACATCGCATGGCGGCACGGTTGTGTCTGCATCGGGCCAAACCGCCACGGGTGGTGTGGGTGTGGCGAGGATTGGCGACCAGGTGACCTGTCCTATCAAGGGGCATGGCAACAATCAAATTGTGAGCGGGGACGCCATGTTGATCGTGGACGGTGCGCCGGTGGCGCGTGACGGTGACCAAACTGCTTGTGGCGCTACATTGATAGCAAGCCAAGGCGTGACTACATCTTGAATTCAAGCGCATGCCCATTGTTTTGAGAGCGGATTGCTGATGCTGGCTTGGTTCAAGCGCAGCGCACTGGTGGTGCTGTGCTTCGTCGCAGTGTGGCTGCTGATGGTGGTCTACTGGCGTACCAACAACATAATGCCGTCGGCTGCAGAGGCTATCTTGTATTTGCTGGTACTGCCTGTGGCCTTTTTGCTTTGCGTTTGGCTGCTTCGCAAGTCACGGGCTTTAGTAGTGGCCCGTGCAGCAACAGGAACTGCCGCCACTGCGGCTGCTACGGCAGTGCAGCCTGTCGCGCACGTGGACAACTCCGTAGCCGAACGTAATTGGCATTTGGCGATGTTGGCTACCGCATTACGGTCGCCACATGGCGCCTCCGTTGAGGAGCTAACAGTTGCGTTGAAGTCTCAGGATGTGCGCTTGCAACTAGATGCCGAGTTGACCACGGCGGATGGCTTCCCAGTTAAAACCGGGCGTATCGCTGATGTGGACAGTAGCGGCGTTTTGGATGCCTTTGCGTCTTGGCAAGGCGCCGCACAAGAGCCTGCGCAGAACTGGGCAGATGAGCAGTTGCGCGCCTTGGGCATGGGTACGGATGTGCTGCAAGAGTTGCTGTCGCAGCTGCTTTCTCACCCGCATCTTGCCGCTTACATCCAGTCTGTAAAGACGGGTTCTATTGCGCGCGACGGTGTGACTTTGCCAACGCTGCAGTTGCTTGCGTTTTGGCCGCATCGTTGGACGGATGAAATGTGCCAGGTGTCGTCTCGGTGGTTCAAACACCAGTTGGTGCAGCATGGCTGGCCGCCTGAAAAACTGGATTTGGTGGTTGGGACCAAGGAAGAACCCTTGGCGCAGTTGGATGCCGTGCTGGTGCAAACCCATCGTCTTGCCGGGTCAAGTATTTGCTTGGTTGTGGCGTGTGAATCGTGGATAGGTGAAGAAAGTATTCTGGCCTTGGACCAGGCCGGGCAGTTGCGTAAGGCCAAGGTCGAGTCGGGACAGACGCCAGGCGAGGGCGCCGTTGGATTTTTACTGGCCGACATGCAGACGGCTCACTTGCTGGTTGCCGGTGCTCCGTACGCAAAAATGCACCGTGTGGCTTTGGGGTTCAGAGATAAATCGGCAGATGCGAGTGGGCGCACCAGCGGCGAATTGTTAGCGAAACTGGTGCAAGACGCGGTTCAAACAGCTGGTATTGCGCCTGAGCAGATCAGTTTGATTGCGAGCGATGGTGATCACCGCAGGCTGGCTGAGCTGTTTAGTTTGGAAGCAGGTGTGTTGCCTGCCCTGGACTTTCGCAGCCAGTGTTTAAAAGTGGCAGCAGACTGCGGCAGTGCTGGATCTGTATCTAGCTTGACTGCACTGGCACTGGCACACCATGAAGCGATTGCGGAGCAAGGTATTGCCTTGTGTATTGGCTGCCAGGGTGCTTATGAACGTGTGGTGATGGTCGTACAGCCTGGTACTCCTTAACCCGTCGAAACGACTGTGTCGTAAACGCGTATGGCGTTTCGCACAAGTCTCAACAATGACATTGACTACAAAATGCAACGAATCTGGCAGTTTTTGACCAACACGAACACGTTGGTGGTAATTGGGTTCGCCGCGCTGGCGGGCTTCTTGTTTTTGGGTGCCAGTACGATGCAGCTGGCCGCAATTTGGGCGGTCGGCTTGTTTTTGGTAGCACTTGGTTTATGGCTAGGTTTTCAGCTTTTCAAGCGCTGGCGTGCCAAGCGTGCCGCCGACCAGCTAGGCGATATGCTGGAGAGCCAGGCTGACAAATCGGCTTCCAAAAGCAGCAATTTCCAGCGTGATGAAGTCGAGCTTATCCGCAAGCGTATGTTGGACGCGATCAACACCATCAAGACATCCAAGCTGGGTTTGCGCTCGGGTGCTGCAGCCTTGTATGAGCTGCCCTGGTACATGGTGATTGGCAACCCCGCAGCTGGTAAGAGTACGGCCATCGTCAATTCAGGCTTGCAATTCCCGTTGGCAGACAAGCACGGCAAGATCATCCAGGGCCTGGGCGGTACACGTAACTGCGACTGGTTTTTCACGACAGATGGTATTTTGTTGGACACGGCTGGACGTTACTCCGTGTACGACGAGGACCGTGCGGAATGGTTTAGCTTCCTGGGCTTGCTGAAGAAAAACCGTAAGCAGGCGCCTATCAACGGCATCATCATGGCGGTAAGCATTGCCGAGTTGGTTGGTAGCAGGCCTGAAGCCGTGATCACTCTGGCGCAGAATTTACGTGCGCGCGTACAGGAGTTGACAGAGAAGCTAGAGGTGTTTGCGCCGGTCTACGTCATGTTCACCAAGGCGGATTTGATCACTGGATTCAATGAGTTCTTTGCCGGTAGCGAGCAGTCTGAAAGTGAGCGTGTTTGGGGCGCCACCATGCCTTACGCACGCTATAGCAGTGGGCAGGAGATCGTCAATTTCTTTGATACCCGATTTGACGAGTTGCATGATGGTTTGAAGGACATGAGTCTGGCCAGCATGTCCATGAGCCGGGGTGAACGCCTGCCTGCAGGCGTACTGACTTTTCCCCTGGAGTTTGCCTCCATCAAGGGAGTTCTGCGATCTTTCATCACTACCCTATTTGAGGAAAATCCGTACCAGTTCAAGCCTGTTTTTCGTGGCTTTTACTTCACTAGTGCCTTGCAGGAGGGGAGCGCCTCTGGCTCGTCGGCGCAGCGTATTGCCGAACGTTTTGGCTTGCAGCTGCGCCCGCAAGAGCAGACCGAGGTGCGATCACAGCACGGTTTCTTCTTGCTGAATTTGTTTAAGCAGGTGATCTTTGCGGACAAGCAATTGGTTGCGCAATATGCCAGCCCTGCCAAGACACGTATGCGCTATGTCGCGTTCTTTGTTGCAACAGCTTTGGTTGGTTTGGCGCTCGGAGGCTGGAGCTGGTCCTATGTGGGTAACAAGCAGCTCGCCGCGAATGTACAGGCGGACTTGGACAAGGTGGTAAAGCTGCAAGACAAACGTTTGGATCTGCAGTCGCGATTCGAGGCTTTGGAAATTTTGCAAGACCGCATTGAACAACTCAGCAAGCTTCACGCAAGCCAGCCTTTGTCGGTAGGCCTTGGGCTGTACCAGGGGGACCTGCTGGAGCGTAAGTTGCGCGAAGAATACTACGCGGGCATCAAGGAGGTCATGCTGAACCCGGTAGCCTCGACTATCGAGGCCTATCTGAGCGAGGTAAATGCTGGTGCCGACAAATTGGAGCCGATGTCAAGGCCGCCCCAGTTTGCCAGCGTGTCTACAGACAAGCCGGCGGGAGCCACACAAAGCTCGCAACAGTACAAGGATGTCTCGCCCGCCAGTGTGGAAGATGCATACAACGCACTCAAAACCTACTTGATGCTGGGAGATAAGTCACGTGCGGAAACCGGCCATTTGAACGACCAGATCACCCGCTTTTGGCGCGGTTGGCTGGAAAACAATCGCGGCAATATGCCCCGGGAGCAGCTTATACGCAGCGCAGAGCGTCTAATCAGTTTTTCTTTGGAACAGATCAACGATCCATCCTGGCCTGTGATGGACAACAAGCTGACATTGGTGGACCAGACCCGAGAGAGTCTGCGTCGTGTGGTCCGGGGTATGCCAGCCCGAGATCGGGTGTATGCAGAGGTCAAGGCGCGCGCATCCACCCGCTTTCCCAGTGTCACGGTGGCCCGGCTTGTGGGTGACCAAGACAAGGAATTGGTATTGGGGAGCTACGTAATTCCTGGAACTTTTACACGAGATGCGTGGGAGAAGTACATTGAAGAGGCTTTCAAGGATGCTGCCAACAAGGAGCTGCAAAGTAGCGACTGGGTGCTGAAGACCGCATCCAAAGACGATTTAACGCTGGAGGGAAGTCCAGAGCAAATTCAGAAGGCCTTGGTAAACCAGTACAAAACCGAATACGCAAAAGAGTGGCAGAAGTTTGTACAAGGCGTGGCGGTCGCCGACTTAAACAGCTTTGAGTCCGCCGTCACGGCAATGAACCGCCTGGGCGACCCCGTGACCTCGCCCATCAACAAGATCGTGACAACGGTGTACCAGGAGACATCTTGGGATAACCCGTCCTTAGTCAATGCGGGCCTCAAGAACGCCCAGTCTGGAGTGATCGATTGGTTCAAGCAGACGGTGCTGGGGCAAGCACCAGCAGCTGTTAACGTCAACCTCAATATGGGAGCTGCTGGTCCTGACATTCCTTTGGGGCCTGTAGGCAAGGAGTTTGCGGGAGTGGCCAAGCTGGTGGTTGTCAAGGACAAGGATGCGTCGTTGATGCGCGGGTATATGGATGCGCTGTCCAAGCTGCGTACGCGCTTCAACCTGATCAAGAACCAGGGAGATACGGGACCTGGGGCAAAGCAGTTGATGCAGCAGACCTTGGAAGGCAGCAGCTCTGAACTGTCCGATGGGTTGAAATATGTAGACGAACAGATGCTGACTGGCATGAGCGATGCACAGAAACAAGCTATCCGCCCGTTGCTGGTTCGACCACTGATCCAGGCGTTCGCCGTCATTGTTAAGCCTACAGAGGCGGAAATGAACAAAGTTTGGCTGGCGCAGGTGTACGAACCGTTCCAAAAGACCTTGGCCGGAAAGTATCCATTCACCATGGACTCCAAAATCGAAGCAAATAGTGCCGAGATCGGAGCTATCTTTGGTGCCGATGGTGCTATTGCTAAATTTGTGACTACTTCAATGGGTCCATTGGTGGTGCGACGCGGCGATACCTTGGCGCCCAAAACCTGGGCCAATATGGGGGTCAATTTACAGCCGTCTGTTTCGGCAAATTTTGCCGGCTGGGTTGCTCCGCAAGGTAGTGCGGGCGCTGCTTCGCAGGCTGGTGGTGCTGCCGATCCGCAAACCGTTTTCCAAATACAACCCTTGCCTGCGCCTGGCACGACGGAGTACACCGTGGAGATCGATGGCCAGATGCTGCGCTATCGCAATACCCAGGCCCAATGGACCAATTTTGTATGGCCGAATGCGCAAGGTGTCCCCGGCGCCAAGATCACGGCGGTGACGTTTGATGGACGTACCGTGGAGGTGGCCAACCAGCCGGGACGTTTTGGCTTGGAGCGGTTGATCAATTCGGCAGCCCGCAAGCGCAAGGATGGCGGCGTATTTGAATTGAGCTGGAGCAATGGCGCAGTCGCCGTGGCGGTGGACCTGAAAATCATCAGCAGTTCGCAAGTGTCCGGCGCAACTTCAGACAAAGGCGGAAGTACCCCAAGCTTGCGCGGGATGAAGTTGCCCGAAACCATCGCGGGGGGGGGCGTGGCCCCTGCTGACGCGATTCAGGCAGTGAACCCACCCGTGTCTGTCGCCTCCAGCACGGTAGGAGCCTCGCAATGAGCAGCGCTGTTACCCCCACCAAAGTGGGTTACTTTGGAAAACTGCCTTCGCGCGGAGACTTTGTCAAAGCTGCGGACAACAGTGCGCTCATAGGTTTATTAGACGATTGGCTGGCCCAATCGATGGAACTACTGTCCGTAGATCCACGCTGGAAGATCATCTACGACGCAGTGCCGCCATTGCATTTTGTTTTCATGGGGCCGCGCAGCAAGCGGGCAATTGCTGGGCATTTGCGGGTCAGCACCGATCAAGCGCAACGGCGCTTTCCGTTCCTGACAATGGGAACGATGGACATCCAAGATCCGTCGGCCTTTGTCAAACGTAGCCCCTTGATTTTGTCCAGGTTGTGGACGCGTCTGGAGTCTTTAACAGCGAGTGCTACGTCCTCTCTGGACCCCGTTGCACCGTTGCAGAGTCTGGCAACTGCGACGGTGGATCTGGAGCTGAATACTGCTGGATACGACGCAGCCTTTGCCGACTTTCTGGAAATGCAAACCGTTGGGGCCTTAGACAGTTTGCTCGCACGTTCCGGTTTTGCTGGCAACGCCCGTCAGTTGATTTTGGCCCTGGGTTTGCTATTGCAGCCGGTTATGGCCAGTAGCTCCAGTCGCTTGGACAAAAGCCTGGTGTTGCCACTACCAAACGATCCCATATACCGGCCGTTGGTGGCTACTTTCTGGATGCATTTGATTTCCCCGTTTTTGCAGCGTGCAGATTTCGAGTTGGCCTTGTTTTTGACTCAAATACATGGCAACCCCAGCATGGTCTTGGGCTTTGGCGGTGCATCCGCTCGCACCTTGCATGCCGTGTTGGACCCCCAGGTCGGCAGCGAACAGCATATTGCTTTTGATTCGGCGGATTGGATTGAAGAACAGTTGGCTGGCGACTATGGCTTGAAGAAGCTGTCCAGCTATTTATCTTTGCCGAATCTGTCTTTGAAGTCTGCGCACGATTCGTTTCGTGAAGCGTTTTTGGGAGCTTGATGCCATGCATCGCCTGTGGGTTTTTCTATTTTTGATTCCAAGCTGGGTTAGTGCGCAAACAGTGGCGCCTCCTGTGGTTTCGCCAAATCCTGGACAGGTTTTGGCGGCTGGCACCGTGCCGGACGAAGCAACCAAATCCAGTGTATTGGTCCGACTACGGGAGTTATACGGAGCGGACAAGGTGGTGGACCAGATTGCAATCGGCTCGGTTGCGTCCCCGGCCAACTGGAGCACCTATGTGCAGAAAATTATCGGACCCAATCTCAAGCTGGTCAGTCGTGGCCAGCTCAAGATTGACGGCACGGCAGTCAGCGTGCATGGTGAAGTGGCCAATGAAGCGCAACGCCAGCAGGTAGCCAGTGCCATTGCCACCAGCCTCAATCCCACATACACCGTCAACAATGGACTGCGCGTATCAGCATCGGAGCAGGGTATTTTGGACAGTGCTTTGGCCAACCGGATCGTGGAGTTTGAAAGTGGGCAGACGACACTTACGCCTACCGGTAAGACCATTCTTGACGAAATGGCGTTAGCCTTGCAAAAGCTCAAGGACCGCAAGGTGGAAATCATTGGTCATACCGATGACAAAGGATTGCGGGCTAGTAATTTGGCACTAAGCCAAGCCCGTGCAGACGCCGTCAAAACGTATTTAGGAATAAAGGGTATCAATGTTGCGCTGCTATCGACCTCGGGGCAGGGGCCCGATCGACCTGTCGCCAGTAACGATACGACAGATGGGCGCGCGCGCAATCGGCGCATCGAATTCCGAATTGCGCAATAGCCCCTTGCGCATCATCCGATGTCGGTTTTAGTGCCCATCGGCTGGAGGCATCTGCAAGCCCAGCAGCTCTTCGATATGGGCCATGGAGGCGCTGTCTTTGATGACTGTTTTCAGCCACTCGTGCAAAGGCAAATCACCCCAGTGCGCGGCTTTTTCAGCCAGATAGGCAACAGGGCTGTGGGGTTCGGTTTGTCTAAAGAACTCCGCTACCGCGCGCAGCTGCGCCAAGGCTTGGGTCCGGTTCTGTATCGGACCATTGCGCATGGTGGCGACAGTTGTTGTAGAGGGTAGCGATTCGGTTTCTGTGGTTTCGGCTTCTTCTTTTAGGGTGGATTTGATGCCGATATCGGCTGCAAAGCGGGCGACTGTGCGCATTACTTGGTCCAGGCTATTCTTCGCAGCCGAGAAGGTGGGCCCATCCATGCCAAGACGCGCATCGACCGATTTCTCCATTTGCTGTAAAGCATCCAGGCAGTACTGCGAATCGGCAAGCAACCCCTCATAAAATTTGCGCGAACTTTTGTGCCGCGCAGCTTCCAGTGTGGCAAGCTTTACGCCTTCTTCCGGGCGTCCTCCTGAGGCTACGTTTTTTTCGGACTGCATGGCACGGGTGCGTGCAGATTCAAAGTCAGCGAGGGAGAACGCCGAGTCTTTGCCTTCGGTCAGCGGTATCTCGCGAAACATTTGTACCGTACGCGCCAGAATCCAACTCAGGTTTCCAACCCGTATGTCCTGGTCGTCGTCTTCGGCCAGAGGATGGACACCATCCCAATAGCCGTCGCATAGCCCGCCAATCAGGCTGAAGCCGTCACCCAAACCTCGAAAGTGTCGAGTTTTGGCGCTGGCCTCGGTAAACCATACAGCCAACCGCAGATCTTTGCTTCTGGTGGAGAGTAGCGAAGTACAAAGTTGGACTACCGCACCCCAATCGGCTTCCTTCAGCGTAGTGACCCATTCACCCTGGTCCAGTGTGGGGTCGTCAAATCGGCGTGCTTGCGCAATGGCATCCAGTTCAGGGGAGAAAGAGAGATCCTCACCGCAAGGGTGTGCATCGCTGATAGGTTGAAGAAGCGAGCTGACGGCCGACATGCTGATATGGGCTCCTGACATTCGAGAGTTAAGCCCCTGTCAGGGGGCAATGGGCTCTCGATTATCTCGGCTTCTCGTCGGTTTTATATGTGATGCATGACCTAAGAAACGGCCGCTTCTACCTTGGTTGGTTGCCCCAGGCTGCGTAAAACATCTCTCACCATCTGCGCCCGGGCTGTGGGCTCGGGCAACTCGCGTTCGATGCGCAGCTTTTCATTGCCGGCCAGCTTGATGTGCTTGTTCTTCTGGATCAGCTCAATGATGCGCATGGGCTCGATCGGAGGGTTGGTCTTGAAGGTGATGTTGATCACTCCGGGCGCCGCATCCACTTTCACCACGCCGTAAGGGCGCGCCAGCACCCGCAGACGGTGGCCATCAATCAGGGTTTGCGCTTGGGCGGGGAGTTTGCCGAAGCGATCGACGATTTCTTCGAGCAGCGAGTCGATTTGGTCGGTGGTCTTGGCAGTGGCCAGCTTTTTGTAGAAGCTGAGGCGCAGATGCACATCGCCGCAGTAATCGTTCGGCAGCAGGGCGGGGGCATGTAGGTTGATTTCCGTCGTGACACTGAGCGGGCTCAGCAGATCGGGCTCTATGCCGGCCTTCAGGCAGCGCACGGCTTCGTTCAGCATCTCGTTGTATAACTGGAAGCCGACTTCCAGCATGTTGCCGCTCTGGTTTTCGCCCAGCACTTCGCCGGCACCGCGGATTTCCAGATCGTGCATCGCCAGGTAGAAGCCCGAGCCAAGTTCTTCCATCTTCTGGATCGCATCGAGTCGCTGGCTGGCCTGCTTGGTTAGTCCTTCCAGATCCGGCACCATCAGATAGGCGTAGGCCTGGTGGTGGCTGCGGCCGACACGACCGCGTAGCTGGTGCAGCTGGGCCAAGCCGAACTTGTCGGCCCGGGCCATGACGATGGTATTGGCGCTGGGTACGTCGATGCCGGTCTCAATAATCGTCGAGCACAGCAGAAGATTGAAGCGCTGGGCAACGAAGTCGCGCATCACCGCTTCTAGCTGGCGCTCAGGCATTTGGCCGTGGGCCACGGCGATCCGTGCCTCAGGTAGTAGCTCTTCCAACTTTTGCCGGCGGTTTTCGATGGTCTCGACCTCGTTATGCAGAAAGTAAACCTGGCCGCCGCGCTTGAGCTCGCGCAGCACCGCTTCGCGGATCACGCCATTGCTTTCGGAGCGCACAAATGTCTTGATGGCTAGTCGGCGCTGTGGCGCGGTGGCGATCACGCTCAGGTCGCGCAGGCCTTCCAGCGCCATGCCCAAGGTGCGTGGAATCGGTGTTGCGGTCAATGTAAGAACGTCAATTTCCGCCCGTAGCGCCTTCATCTGCTCTTTGTGGCGTACGCCAAAACGGTGCTCCTCGTCGATGATTAGCAAGCCCAGGTTGGCGAACTTGGTTGATTCACTCAGTAGCTTATGGGTGCCCACCACAATATCCACGCCACCTTCTGCTATGCCTTTGAGAGCGGCGGTGATTTCCTTGCCAGAGCGGAACCGCGATACCTCGGCCACCTTGACCGGCCATTTGGCAAAGCGATCCACCAGGGTTTGGTAATGTTGCTCGGCCAGCAAGGTGGTGGGTGCCAGTAACGCTACTTGCTTGCCGCCGGTGATGGCAATGAAGGCGGCACGCAGGGCCACCTCGGTCTTGCCAAAGCCCACGTCGCCGCAGACCAGCCTGTCCATCGGACGAGGGCTGATCATGTCCTGGATCACTGCATGAATCGCAGCCTTTTGGTCCGGCGTTTCCTCGAAGCCGAAGTCGTTTGCAAACACCTCGTAGTCGTTGGGCGAATAGCGAAAAGCATGGCCTTCGCGGGCCGCGCGACGGGCGTAGATGTTCAGCAGCTCGGCAGCCGAATCGCGCACCTGTTCAGCCGCCTTGCGCTTGGCCTTTTCCCACTGGCCGGAGCCAAGTCGGTGCAGCGGCGCCTCGTCGGCACTGACGCCGGTGTAGCGGCTTATATGCTGCAGCTGGCTGACCGGCACGTACAGCGTGGCTTTGTCGGCGTACTCCAGGAACAGAAATTCCTGCAAAACCGGTGTGCCGTCGGCATTCTTGCCCTGGCCCAAATCCAGATGCACCAGGCCTTTGTAGCGGCCAATGCCGTGGGCCGAATGCACCACCGGGTCGCCCAGCGTCAGCTCGCTCAGATCTTTGATCAGCGCTTCCACGTCGCTGACCTGTTCCTGTTTCTTGCGCCGGCGCGTGGTCGGGCCGGCGGCGAACAGCTCGGTCTCGGTGACGAAGTCGATGGCTTGTTCCAACCAGCTGAAGCCGTTGTTTAGCGCTGCGGTGGCGATCCCGACCTTTTCTTTGCTAGCCTGAAACTCTGCCAGCGAGTCGAAGGCTGGCGGGTTCACCTGGCTGGCGCGCAGCAGGTCCAGCAGGCTTTCGCGCCGGCCATTGCTTTCAGCCAGCAGCAAAACCCGGTGCGGTGTGCGCTGGATGTGGGCTTTAAGCTGGATCAGCGGGTCTTCGGCGCCACGCGCCACAGACAACACTGGCAGCACTTCGAAGCCCGTGTCGCTGCTGCTTTCCACCGTGCGCAGAGCCAGCTGAGCGTGCTGGTTCGTCAGCGTATAGAACTGTTCGGTGCCTAGGAATAGCGATTCGGGTGGCAGAGCCGGGCGGTCGATATCGCCTTGCACCAGGCGGTAGCGCTCTTTGGTGTCTTGCCAGAAGCGCAGGATGGATGGCTCCAGATCGCCATGCAGCACCACGGTGGCATCGGCGCCGATGTAGTCGAACACCGTGGCCGTGTCTTCAAAAAACAGCGGCAGGTAGTACTCGATTCCGGCGGTCGCCACACCATTGCCCATGTCCTTGTAGATGCGGCTCTTGGTCGGGTCGCCGTCCAGCAGCTCGCGCCAGCGGCTGCGGAACTTGGCACGGGCGTCGTCGTCCATGGGAAACTCGCGTCCCGGTAGCAGGCGCACTTCAGGCACGGGGTATAGGCTGCGCTGGCTGTCCGGGTCGAAGGTGCGGATGCTGTCGATCTCGTCGTCGAACAAATCGACCCGGTAGGGAACGGCACTGCCCATGGGGAACAGATCGATCAGGCCGCCGCGCACTGCGTATTCGCCGGGGCTGACCACCTGTGTCACGTGGGTGTAGCCGGCCAGGGTCAACTGGGCCTTGAGCTTGCCCTCATTCAACTTTTGCTTGGTCTTGAACAGGAAGGTGTAGCCAGCCATGAAGCTGGGCGGCGCCAGGCGGTAAAGCGCGGTGGTTGCCGGCACGATGACCACGTCGGCGCCGGTGTCCTTGTCGCGCTGGCTTATGCGCCACAGGGTGGCCAGGCGTTCGCTGATCAGGTCCTGGTGCGGTGAAAACGTGTCGTAGGGCAGGGTTTCCCAGTCGGGAAACATCGCGCAGCGCAGACTTGGCGCGAAGAAAACGATTTCCTCCATCAGCCGTTGGGCATCCGCCGCGTCAGAGGTGAAGATGGCTGTCAGCGAGCCCTTGGCCTTTTCTCGAAGAGCCAACTGCGCCAGCAGCACCGCATCGGCTGATCCCTGGGGGCGGGGCAGGGTATAGCGTTTGCCGGGGGTGAGTTTGGGGAGGTCCATGGGCTGCAATAGGGTTTGATTCTGGAATGCAAAAACACCCCCCGGCACGAGGGCGGGGGGTGTGGATGTGCCTGATTTTAGAATGCAGGCAATGTCTACCGATTCCCTGCCCGCAGTACCCCGTTTTTTTGCCCTGATTCCTTGCGCTGGTGTGGGTAGCCGAGCCCTTGCAGCCGGTGCCGTACCAACCCCCAAGCAGTACCAGACCGTCGCTGGCCAGCCCATGGTGATGCATACCCTGGCTGCTTTTGCCAGCGTACCGCGGATTGCTGACGTGTTGGTGGTGGTGGCGATGGGTGACGATTTCTTTGAGCACCAAAGTTCAACCTGTGTGGTGTCGGATTGCGGTGGCGCGACACGGGCCGAATCGGTTTTCAATGGTTTGCACGATCTGTTCGAGCAAGGAGCTTTAGGCCATGACTGGGTGCTGGTACACGACGCTGCGCGTTGCCTTATCACGCCGGCGCAAATCGATGCACTGATTGATGCCTGTGAATCGGATGCCGTGGGTGGCTTGCTGGCGCACAAGCTGGCCGACACACTAAAAAGCGAAGACCAAGGCCGTGTGGCAAGCACCTTGCCGCGCAGCGACAAATGGTTGGCCCAAACCCCGCAGATGTTTCGCATCGGGATGTTGTCACAGGCACTTCAGTCCGCTGGGGCTGAGGTGACAGACGAGTCCAGCGCCATCGAAGCCCTGGGCCTGGCGCCCAAGCTGGTGCCTGGCAGCGCCCAAAATTTCAAAGTAACCTACCCCGAAGACTTTGCGCTGGCCGAGGCTGTGCTGCGGAGTCGTTCATCTTTCAGGAGTTTTTAATGCAGTTTCGGATCGGAGAGGGCTGGGACGTTCACGCCCTGGTGGCAGGGCGTAAGCTGATACTGGGTGGTGTTGAAATCCCTCACACCATGGGGCTGCTGGGCCATTCAGATGCAGATGCCTTGCTGCATGCCATTACCGATGCGTTGCTGGGCGCCGCTGCGCTGGGAGACATCGGGACGCATTTTTCAGATACCGACCCGCAATTCAAGGGCGCCGACTCTATGGTGTTGCTTGCCGAGGCAGTGCGCCGTGTGCAGGCCAAGGGTTATCGCATTGGCAATATCGACAGCACCATCATCGCCCAGGCTCCGAAGATGATGCCGCACATCCCGGCCATGCGCGAGCGCATCGCCAGAGCTCTGGGCCTGTCGCTGGAGCAGATCAACATCAAGGCCAAGACGGCCGAAAAGATGGGTCCAGTGGGCCTGGGGCAGAGCATCGAGGCCCGGGCCGTCGCACTACTGTACTGAAGACATCCGGGGCTTGTTAGCCCGTTGCAGTTTTATGTGGGCTGCCAAACCGCCTGACGAGCTATTCGCCAATTCAAATTCCCCGCCCATGCGCTGTATGGCCTTGTCCACAATCGACAAGCCCAGGCCGGCGCCGGTGGCGGCGGTGCGGGCAGCATCCCCACGGAAGAAGGGCTTCAGAAGATTATCCAGTTGCTCTGGGTTTACCCCCTGCCCATGGTCACGTACTTTCAACAGCACCCAGTCATCCCGTGATTTGGCGGCAATGTCCACCTCGGCAATGCCTGAGCCTTCGGATTTGCCATAGCGGCGTGCATTCTCCAGCAGGTTGGAGATCACACGCGTCAGCTCCACCTCGTCAGCCAGCACCATCAAAGCCTCATCCACATTGAGGTTGATGCGCATGTCCTCGTATTCACGCACGGCATACAGGCTGGACTCAATGACCGCATTCAGCGACACCGTTTTGAGTTCCACATGGTCGGGCCGCGCGTAATCCAGGAATTTATCGATGATGGCATCCAGTTGCTCGATGTCGGCCACCATATGTTCACGGGCATCGTAGTCGCCCACGCTCATCTCGGTTTCCAGGCGTAATCGTGCCAGCGGCGTGCGCAGGTCGTGCGATATGCCAGCCAGCATGACAACACGGTCCTGTTCGATCTTGGCCAGCTTTTGCGCCATGCGGTTGAAACCGATATTCACCTCGCGGATTTCACCGGTCACGCCGCGTTCATCCAGGTGGCTGGCGTCAAAGTCACCTTCACGTACGCGGCTGGTGGCGAACGACAGCTGCTTCAACGGTCGGTTGATAAGGCGGGCAATCAGAGCTGCGCCAGCCAGTGACAGGCCACCGATGGTCAACAGCCAGATCACCCAGGTTTTGTTACTGGCGGGATTGAAGCGTTCACGGTCCAGCTGCAACCAGTTGGGGTCACCATTGATTTGAAAGCCAATCCACAGGCCCTCCACTCCATTCACGCTGCGCGCGACCACAGTCGCCGGGCCCAGCAGATTTTTCAGTTCTTGCGCAATGCGTTCGCTCAGGCTGTCGTGGTCAAATGGTTGGAACTGGTCGGTCGGCTCACGCGGCAGAATGCGTAAACCTTCTTGTTCGGCCATGGCCTTGATCAACGAGACCCGGGCTATGGGGTCGGTATGCATCAACGCTGCTCGGCTGAGGTTGACTTGTGAGGCGATCTGCTGCGCTGCCTGGATGGCACGTGGCGCAAAGT
>JAPLPK010000177.1 GCA_026400275.1 Burkholderiales bacterium | reverse complement strand
AAAATGCACACCGTAGCGCAGCGAGCCTGAGCCATGGCCTGGTTGTGGTTGACACTAAAGCCCATCGGCTGCGGGTTGCGCAGGACACGCAAGGGAAAGCCAAAATCATCGGCGGTGCACCCCATGGTTTCGGGAATGTTCAGTGTCAGGATCACCTCTAGTGGCGTTTGCCCGTGCACACGCTCCAAGTCACGCAGCAACGGCAGCACCAGCGCCATTTGGCCGTGGCTGACGATGGAAATGGTGAGGGACGGTGTTGGGTTCACTGGTAGGGCCCCGCTCGACCGAAAATCACCCGCAATATTCCGCGCAGATGCAGGATCCACAGGGGGGCGGCTGGTAAGAAGATACCAGCACACACTATGCGCCGGGTTAAAAAAAAATGGAACTTCCAACGCCAAAGGGGGGGCATTAGAGTGCAATATGCGAGAAAGTGGCTCAACATTTGGATTGCTCTTCGCCGGTCATCATTTGATCGCCAACACCGCATCAAGAGCTGGTTTTAGTTCGATTGCGTACTGCTACCAAAAGTTTGCGGCGAATGAACTTAAGCTTCACATAGTAAGAAACCGCATAGCGAATCCAGCAAGAGATATCGCCAGTCTGTTGAAGCAGCCGCAAATTTTCAAGCTCCGCATGGTGCATGGCGTTCATGTTTGAACTTAAACCCGTTTGCCCGTATTGGTGCTTGTAGATAACCGCCAAAGGCCGGTCAATGGTTAACATTGAGTTACCACGCAATGCTAGTTGCATTAAAAACATGTGATCTTCCATATGGCGTTGTCCCTGGGGAAAGCGTACGGTGGAATTTGTAATCACCATGATGGATGGCGTAATGAAAGGGTTTTTTAATAACACTTTCCATGGCTTTACTAGCCGAGCTCGCAGCTCTGCAGTTGTGGGTGGAAATAATGGCATATGGTCCCCCTCTGCTTGAATGAAACCATGTCCTGTCAAGACCAGGGAAGGGTTTGCACTCATGAAGTTGTATTGAACTGCGATTTTTTCACGGTGCCAAGTGTCGTCTGCATCTAAAAAAGCGACATAACGACCGTCTGCTTTTGCCCAGCCTGTGTTGCGTGCGGTTGCGGCGCCTTGGTTCACGGTCATAGTGATGATCGAAATCCATCCCACAGGGTATCTGGCTCGCAGGCATTGAAGTACTGAGGGAGTGTCGTCGTCATTCCCGTCATCTACCAAAATAACCTGCTGCGGCCGCATAGACTGCTCTGCAATCGATGCGACTGCACGTTCGATGGTTTTGGCGCAACGAAAGCAGGGAACAACAACCGAAACAGACGCGTGGGAAATCATGCAGATTGAAGTCCTCGTAGCACTGCTCGCACACGATGCCAGTGTCCCAGGAAGAAGCGTTTCGACAGTAATGTGGTCAGTAAGCTGATCGTGGGCAATATTGGCAGTGGCGTGTGTCGGCGAAAAAAGCGTATGGCGGAGCGTACAAAGTACTCATCGATCTTGGGGTTGCCTTGGCCTAAGCTACCTGAGCCTCGATGCCAAACACGCGATTCGTGTGCCGTTGCAAGTTTCCAACCGTGACGACGCAGCCGAAAGCCTAGGTCTGTATCTTCCCAATACATGAAGAAGGTTTGTTCGTCGAACATGCCTATTTCACGCAACGCGCTGCTGCGAAGCAGCATTGACGCACCAGAAATAAACGCCAGTTCACCAGGCGCGCGCAATGGCTGCGAACGGCCTAGCCATGGGTTAAATCTTCCCCCGCCCCAAAGCTGGATAACTTCAGTGGACCCTAGTTCATATATCACCGAGCCGACGGCCCCTAACTGCGGGTTGGACTCCGCTTGGTGCACCATCGCGGCCAAAGTATGCGGTTCAACGGTGGCATCGCTGTTAATGAGCCAGATATAGTCTGATGATCGTGCCAAAGCCTCCCGTATACCCACATTACACCCCCCCCCGAATCCAAGATTTTCGTTTGTGACCAACACTTCCAAACCGGGATAGGCTTGGCGTATTCGCTCTACCGAATGGTCGGAGGAGTGGTTGTCGATCAGCAGAATGTTGGGCAGTGGGGCCGAAAGCGTATATAGCGAGGCCAGGCATTGCAAGGTGTCCGCCCAACCGTTCCAGTTGAGCACGACGACAGTAACCAGAGGCACCATTAATCTACCCTGATGGAGTTAATCTTTTGTTCGCTCTCAGCAGGTACTGTGGTGTGATGAGACCCTCAAAAATTCTTAGTGTGGCTTGGTTCATAGCCTGCTTCAAGCGGTTTCCAGTAAAACTCAGAGCAGTACATTGTGCGGGGTCTAAGTCTTTGTGGGTGAGTAGCGCCAGGGCAGATTGCCTTGAAAAGAATCTGAGATGGGTTCGGTCCATGATGCCAGCCTCTTCATATTGCCACTGACCTTTAAACAACAGGGGCAACACAACAGTGTGATGTCTGATATTGGGTAGCGTGACGATAATTGTTCCGCCCGGCTTCAAGTGCAGTGTCACCAGTCGATGCATTGTTTCCCAAGGGTTGACCATGTGCTCAAGAACATCCAGGCACAGAATTGTGTCGAACATTGAGACATTGGTCGGGAGTACCGACTGCTCGATGTCCAGGCAGTAAATTTCATCAGCATTGCTGTGAGCCAGTGTTGCGGCATCTTCGAAAATTTCTATGCCGGTGGTGTGCGTGGTGCCTGGGCGTTGGCGCAGCCATTCTAGGGTGGAGCCAGCACCGCAGCCAACTTCAAGAACGCGGCCACAGCGGTCAGGCAGTGCTGGCTCTATTTCACGCCGCACATGGCCGAAATAGGGGTTTTTTTTGTCATTGTAAGTCTGCATGGTTCACATAGTTTCTTTGGTTTTTGGACTAGGCATTCTGTAACGGCATGCCAGAGCCATGAGTCCGAAATCTATAACCCCTCGCCCTACGCTTGACAGCGCAGCACCCCAGAGACCAAAAGTTGAGACAGCCCACCACAGGCAGGTCATATACGGCACTATCTCTAGCAAATGGATCGTAGCAATGGTTTTGGTTTGTTTATTGGCTAACAAGCCCAGATAGGGAATCTGGGTCAGCGCGTTGACGGCAAACGCGATGAGCAGTATCTGTGCAAGCCTCGCAGCATCTGCTGCAAAGGCTGCTCCCATCCACCACGCAATGAAGTCTGGAAGTAGCAACCAGCCGACGAATGCACAGGTTGATACCAATCCACCGGCTAGCCAAAGCGCGCGGTTCAATATATCCCGCCATTTACTGCTTCGGCCTTGTTCCGGCGCAATTGAACTGGCGGCTCGGACCAGTTCCGGTAATAGCACGCCAAAAGCAGAGGAAATCAATATTGGAAAACGCGAGACGACATCAAACGGAATTGTGTACAGGCTGACTGCGCCGGCTCCTACCATCAAGCCAATGACGAATCGGTCCGCATACACGATCACTGGGCCGAGAATGCTGCTGAGCGTCATCCAGCCACTGAAAGACAGTAGTGATGTAAGTTGCTGCCATTCGAATAGGCTGCACATCTTTTTCAGCAATGCACCGACGGAAAGCTTTTGCTCGTGTGCAAGCAATTTAAGCAATGTAAGCATTTGGAGTAAACGCGCCAACAGGATGCTGATTGCGGCCCAGGACATGTTGAGCTCCCGAAATGCACCCTTGCCTTCGAAATGACCGCGCAATGCCGACGTTGCCAGCAACAGCGGTAGGCTGGGCAGGATCCAGTTAACTGCGGTTCGAACCTCTTTGTCCAATGCGGATGAAGACAGGTGTAGCGGGATAGAGGAGGTATGCACCACACCAGCCACCAAGAAGGCGGCGATGCTACCCAGAGCCATTAGCGCGAAGAGAGCTGATCCAGTAACCCTCATCTCGGCTTGTGCCGGAGATGGTGTGGATGGTGCTGCCGCCACCGCAATGGTCACGGCCCGCCCCAGTCCAAGATCCAGAAAACTGAAGTAACCGACAAATACCCAAATGAGCGATAACACTCCCATGCGCTCTGCCCCCAATATTCTGAGCAGTGCAGGGGCTACCATCATGGCCCCAAACATGGGTAGTAGGTCTCCCATTAATGCCCACAATGCTGACGATCGCAGTGTGTTGGAGCGATGTTTGGCGGTCATGTCGTCGTCGCAGTTTGTGCTGGCGATGGGCGCAATGTGGCTTCTGGAACGAGTTGGCCTAACAGCTTCAGAAGCTGCGGAGCGTCGTTTGCTACCAGCGCAATTTTGAGGCCCGCCATGGCCAAACTGAGATCGTGCCAGTGTATAAAGCTTTCGTGGGCCTTCATGATGCGCGGGTGCGCTGTGGTTTTGGGGTTGTCACCTGTCAGGAGCTCCTCGTAAAGTTTTTCACCAGGGCGTAGACCAGTGATCGCAATTTCGATATCACCCTCAGGATGAATTTCGTTACGAACCGTTAGGCCCGAGAGGGCAACCATTCGAAGGGCCAAATCGACGATTTTGACTGGCTCGCCCATCTCCAGCACAAACACATCCCCCCCGTTCGCCATCGCCCCCGCTTGCAGCACCAACTGTGCTGCCTCGGGGATGGTCATAAAGTAACGGGTGACCTCTGCATGGGTGACTGTCAACGGTCCACCAACGGCCAGTTGTTTGCGAAACAAGGGCACGACACTGCCGCTGGAGCCCAGCACGTTGCCAAACCTTACCATGGCGAAGAGGGTGCTGTTGGGTGTGCTGGTGTTGTCATCCCATTGCACTATCGGGCTGTCTTCCAATGCTTGCAAGATCAACTCGGCGATGCGCTTGGTGGTCCCCATCACGTTGGTGGGTCGCACGGCTTTGTCGGTCGAGACTAAAACAAAATGTGCAACGGATGTGGTTATGGCGGCGCGTGCCATATTCAGCGTGCCGAACACGTTGTTTAAGATGCCTTCTGCAGGGTTGCCTTCAGCCAGCGGCACATGTTTGTAGGCGGCAGCGTGGTAAACCGTGGCGGGCCGGTATTGGGTGCAGATGTGCAGCATCCTCGCGTAATTGCTCACGCTACCCAGCAGCGGGACCAGCTCCACGGCTAAGCCCAGTGTGGCACACAGAATTTCAAGCTCTGCATGGACTGTGTATAGCCCAAATTCATTGTGGTCTACCAGCACCAGACGGGTGGGGTGCTCCACAACGATCTGGCGGCATAGCTCGCTGCCAATGCTGCCTCCTGCACCTGTTACTAAAACTGTTTTTTGGAAGAGGTTGCGTGCAAGAAGTTCGGGGTGCGGTGGAATTGGTTCGCGGCCGAGCAGATCTTCAATATCCAATTCTCGGATGTCCTGCACGGTAACCCGACCGCTGGCCAAGTCAGACATGGCTGGCAGCGTTCGGACATGTACCGGTAGGTTTTGCAGGTCTTTGAGAATCTCATTGCGGCGCTCGCGTGTGCTGCTGGGCAGGGCTAGCAATATGTCCGTAACATTATTCTTCTTAACCAGTTCAGGTATTTCCCCGGGCATATGGACATGCACGCCATTGATACTGCGCCCAGCTTTTCGTGGGTCGTCATCGATGAAGCCTACGATGGTGTACGTGCGCGTACTGGCAAGCGCTGCTGCGGTTTGGGCGCCGGCTTCGCCCGCGCCATAAATCAGTAGGCGCGCTTGATGACGCTTATCCGTGGACCCTAATCCAGATAACCAAAATCGTGCCATGGCACGGCTGGTACCTACCAGTAGCAGAAATATCAGCGGCTGCAAAATTCCGATGCTGCGTGGGATCACTTCCCAGCGCATCCATTGCATCCATTGCAATGTCGTGAACAAGAACAGCGCATATATCACCACTGCTGTTGCTGTCGCAGTTAATGCCGCCATGCCTGTGTAACGAAAGATCGCGCGGTATAGACCGAATCGCACAAAAATGGGCACAGCAAGAGCGGGCGCCACCAAGTAGACAGCCCATTGGGCGCCCATGGGTCTGTGCAGGCTATCCAGTCTGAGCGTGAAAGCGATCCACATCGCTAGCAGACTCAAGGCAATGTCTAGCGATACGACCACTAGGCGCTTGGTTGAGCGTGGCCAGTTCAGGATGGATGGATGGTTCAGGAAGCGTGCGGGCATCAATGGAGCGGGGTATCTGAAAAATGCGTTTGGGCCAATATGTCGGCGACCAGCTCCAGGCGGAGCAAAGGACTTTCAAGGGCCATCAGATTGTGCTTGTCCAGGACTGACAAAGGTAATAGCTCGCACCACCGGTTGGCAACCCAAGCGCAATCGTTCAATTGGTATGTTTCGGGCTGCGGCAACCAGCCACTGTTGGCATTTTTGGCGTGCAAAGTCTGTATCAGCTGATCCAGACTTTTGGCGCTGTGCTGCAGATCCGGTGGAATGGGGCTTGCAGCATCTTCGGCTATCAGGGTCACGTCGGCCGTCCAGAGGCCAAAATGCGGCTGCTGTTTAGAGTCTATGCGAAAGCGCTGGCTTCCCCTGCAGTCCAACATGAGCAGTCCGGGCTGAAGCATTTGCAGGCGGGCAATGTGCGCCAGTACGCCCACTGGGTGGAAACGTTCAGTCGGTGCGGTGGGTGTACGTACTTCTGATCCCTCCGCCAACGAAACAATACCAAAAGGCGTCCCCATGCGATAGCACTCTTCAACCATATGAAGATAGCGGACCTCGAAAATGCGCAACGGTAGTACGCCACCGGGAAAGAGCACGGTCTGAAGCGGGAAGAGCGGAATGTTTAACAAGACAGGCTATGCCAGCGTATGGTGACAGGCGCTATCATCCCACGACCTGATATAAGCCCATCGCATGCTGTACCAAATCATCTCGTTTCTGCTGGAGGTCGTTACCGGTCTTTTTGGAGGAGCTTGCCTGTTGCGGTTGTACATGCAGTACCAGCGCATCCCTTTTCGCAATCCCGTAGGCAGCATGGTTTTCTCTTTGTCTGATTGGATTGTGCTGCCGTTGCGCCGCGTAATTCCGGCATTGGGTCGGTGGGATCTGGCTAGTCTGGCTGCAGCGTTTTTGTTGAAGTTGCTGCAATTTTCGCTTTTATGGCTGGTGTCAGGCAGTTTTGCGGGTTGGGCTGTTTTGCCCTTGCTCGCTTTGTTTGGCTTGGTGTCCCTGGCGATTTCGGGGCTTACGGGTCTGCTGTTGGTGTACACCGTTATGTCATGGATGCAGACGCACACACCGCTGGCTGACGTGATTGAGCGCTTGTGCGCGCCGCTTCTCGCGCCTATACGGAGTGTTCTTCCGACCATGGGAGGCCTGGATTTGTCTGCCCTGGTGCTGTTGGTGCTGCTGCAGGTGGCATCGATTGTTGTGGGCTCTGCGTTGCCCATGGTGCTGGCCTATTTCTAGGCCAGTCTAGAAGTTAAACCACGGCGTCTGCAGGTTGCTTGAGCAGCATTGCCAAGGTGTGGGCGACTGTCTTGCGCAGGTCTTTACGGTTGCAGATCAGGTCAATGGCACCTTTTTGCTGCAGGAATTCAGCCCGTTGAAATCCTTCTGGCAGGGTCACACGCACCGTGGATTCAATCACGCGGGGGCCGGCAAAACCGATCAATGCCTTGGGTTCTGCAATCACCACGTCGCCCACAAAAGCAAAGCCGGCGCTGACGCCACCCATGGTCGGGTCCGTCAACACACTGATGTAAGGCAGTCCTTTTTTGGCAAGGCGTGTCAGTGCTGCATTGGTTTTTGCCATTTGCATCAGGCTGAGGAGGCCTTCTTGCATGCGCGCACCTCCGGTTGCGGTGAAGCAAATGAACGGTACTTTTTGTTCAATGGCCGCGTGCACGGCGCGCACAAAGCGCTCACCCACGACGCTTCCCATGCTGCCACCCATGAACTCGAATTCAAAACAAGCGACGACGGCGTTGATGCCGTGGATGGAGCCACCCATGACCACCAGTGCATCGGTTTCGCCGGTGTTTTCCATGGCCTCTTTGATGCGGTCTGTATATTTGCGACTGTCTTTGAACTTGAGCGGATCTACGGGAACTACTTCCTGTCCTAGTTCATAGCGGCCTTCGGCATCCAGGAATACGTTGAGCCGGGCGCGGGCGCCGATCCGGTGGTGGTGGCCGCAACTGGGGCAAACGTTCTGGTTTTGTTCCAGATCATTCTTGTACAACACTGTCTCGCAGCTCGGGCATTTGATCCACAGCCCTTCGGGCACGCTGCGGCGGTCGGCCGGGTCAGAGCGCTGGATTTTGGTGGGAAGAAGTTTTTCGAGCCAAGACATAGGTGCAATCCTCAGGGAGGGGCGCCTCGCAGCGCCCCTGGTTCACGGGGGGTGAATTATGCGTCCAACGCAGCGCGGATGTCCCGCAGGAAGTTTTCGGCCACTTGGACGACTTGATCGTGCGGCTGGTTTTCAATCAACTGGATGATCTTGCTGCCAATCACCACAGCATCGGCCACCTGGCCGATAGCGCGTGCGGTTTGTGCATCACGGATGCCAAAACCCACGCCGACCGGTATATGCACATGCTGGCGGATGCGCGGCAGCATGGCTTCAACGGCAGCCGTGTCCAGCGTGCCGGCACCAGTGACGCCTTTGAGCGAGACGTAGTACACATAGCCGCTGGCGACATGGGCTACTTGCTGCATGCGTTTCTCGGTGGAGGTAGGCGCCAGCAAGAAGATAAGGTCCATATTGTGGGCCTTGAGCTTGGCGGCGAAGTCCACGCATTCCTCAGGTGGATAGTCCACCACCAGTACGCCGTCCACACCTGCTTTGGATGCATGCGCAATGAATGCATCTTGGCCGTGTGCCTGGTCATAGCGCTCAACCGGGTTGGCGTAGCCCATCAGCACCACCGGCGTGTGGGCGTTTTGTTTGCGGAATTCCCTCACCATTTCCAGGACCTGTGCCATACCAATGCCGAAGGATAAAGCGACGTCGCCGGCCTTCTGGATCACCGGGCCATCGGCCATCGGGTCGCTAAAGGGCACGCCCAACTCGATCACGTCGGCCCCAGCGGCGACCATGCCGTGCATCAGCGCGGGCGTGATGTCGGCAAATGGGAAGCCCGCAGTAACGTAAGGGATCAGCGCTTTACGCCCGCCCTTTTTGAGTTGGGAGAAAGTTGTGGTTATGCGGCTCATACGGACTCCTTCAGCGTGGCGCTGGCACCTTTGACCGCGAGGCCGCGCATCGATGGTCGGTCGTAAAAATCAGAACCCGACAGGTCGGCTACTGTGCCAATATCCTTGTCGCCCCGGCCGGACAGATTCACCAGAATCGACTGGTCTGGTCGCATGGTTTTAGCCAATTTCATGGCGTAGGCGAATGCGTGGCTGGACTCCAGCGCCGGGATGATGCCCTCGGTACGGCACAGGTAGTGGAAGGCCTCTAGTGCCTCCTTGTCGGTGACGCCGACGTATTCGGCCCGGCCTATGTCTTTGAGGAATGCATGCTCCGGGCCGACACCTGGGTAGTCCAGGCCGGCGCTGATGCTGTGGGTTTCGGTAACCTGGCCATTAGCGTCCTGCAGCAGGTATGTGCGGTTGCCATGCAGCACGCCGGGGCTGCCTTTTTGCAGCGATGCCGAATGTTTGCCCGACTCCAGACCTTCGCCAGCCGCTTCCACGCCGATCAAACGGGTGGCCGCATGGTCAATGTAAGGGTAGAAGATGCCCATGGCGTTGCTGCCGCCGCCCACGCAGGCGATAACGGCGTCCGGCTGTTCACCAGTACAACCGGCCGCTGCCAGCATCTCGGGCATCTGCACCAGGCATTCGTTGCCTATGACGCTCTGGAAGTCGCGCACCATCATCGGGTAGGGGTGCGGGCCGGCCACGGTGCCGATGATGTAGAAGGTATTGTCCACATTGGCGACCCAGTCGCGCATGGCTTCATTCAACGCATCTTTCAGGGTTTTGCTGCCCGACTCCACCGGTACGACGGTGGCACCCAGCAATTTCATGCGGTAGACGTTGGGGCTTTGGCGCTTCACGTCTTCGCTGCCCATGTAGACCACGCATTCCAGGCCGTAGCGGGCGCAGATGGTCGCCGTGGCGACGCCGTGCTGGCCCGCGCCGGTTTCGGCGATGATGCGCGGCTTGCCCATGCGCTTGGCGAGCATGGCCTGGCCTATGGTGTTGTTGACCTTGTGGGCGCCGGTGTGGTTCAGGTCTTCACGCTTCAAGAAGATCTGGGCTCCGCCCATTTCACGGCTGGTACGGGCTGCGTGGTATACCGGCGAAGGGCGACCGACGAAGTGCGCGAGTTCCGACGCGAACTCGGCCAGAAAGGCCGGGTCGTGCTGGTACTTGGCGTAAGCGTCTTTCAGTTCTTCGATGGCGTGGGTCAGCGTTTCAGAGACGAAGCTGCCGCCGTAAATGCCGAAATGGCCTGAAGCATCAGGTTGTTGGTAAGTGGACATGGTGTGACTTTGCAAGTTGGACGTCTGCCGCGCGCACTGCGGCGACAAACTGGTGGATTTTTTCGGCGTCCTTGACTCCCTTGGAAATCTCGACGCCGGAACTCACATCAACGGACAGCGACAGCGCGCGTGGCCGGACCTGCAAAATACCATCGGTCACGTTTGCAGGCGTGAGTCCACCACTTAAGACGAGGTGAGAGTTGACGCTTGGAGGAAGACGTGACCAATTGAATATTTTTCCGCCGCCGCCGTATCCATCGACGTGGGCGTCGAGCAGGATGGCTTGGGCTGTTGCGTAATCAGATGCGAATTTTACCAAGTCGAAGCTGCCACTGTCACCCAGGGGGATACGCGCCGCGCGCAGGAACGGGCGTCGACCCTCTACGCTGGCTTCCCAACACTGCTCTGGTGTTTCTTCACCATGAAATTGCACTGTAGCGCAGGGAATATTTGCGCAGGCAGCTATCACATTTGTAGCGGACTCGTTGACGAACAACAAAACCGGAGTGACAAAGGGGGGCAGGCGCTTCGCCAGTTCCGCCGCGCGCTGCGGTGTCACATAGCGTGGGCTGGGTGGATAGAGCACAAAACCGACGGCGTCAGCGCCGGCGGCCACGACGGCATCTACGTCTTGTTCGCGGGTCAGGCCGCAGATTTTGATGCGCGTGCGCGCTTGGAGGTTCGTCATGGCAGCCAATCAAAGGCAGGGGTACGGTCTGGCAGGCCCCAGTGGGCAGGATACACCGGTCCCATAAAGTACAGGCCATCTGGGGAGAACGTGGGCGCGGCGGCATTGCGGTTGCGTGCCGCCAGTACCTCCTGCATCCACTCCGGTGGCTGCTCGCCCTTACCGATGACCAGCAGGCAGCCCATCAGGTTGCGGATCATGTGGTGTAGAAAGGCATTGGCTTCGAATTCGAACCGCCAGTACGTGCCGCGCCGAGAAATATCCAGGCGCATGAGTGTCTTCACCGGCGACAAGGCTTGGCAGCGAGCGGCACGGAAAGAGGAAAAGTCGTGTTCGCCCAGCAAGTATTGGGCGGCTTGCTGCATGGCGGCCAAATCCAGAGGCCGGAACACCCAGCCTACGCGACCGCCTTCCACACTGGGGCGCACGGGCGACTCCAGCAACGCGTAGACATATTTACGGGCAATGGCACTGGCGCGGCAGTGGAAGCTGTCGGGGACCTCTTGGGCCCATTGCACGGCGATGTCCCGGGGCAGTAAGGCGTTCACGCCGCGAACCCAGGAGGCGATCGGCCTATGCAGGCGGGTGTCGAAGTGCACTACCTGCATCATGCCGTGCACGCCGGCATCGGTGCGTCCGGCGCACAGGGTGGATACGCGCTGCTGGGTAAAGCTGGCCAATGCCGCCTCCAGCTTGTCCTGTACCGTGTTGCCCGAAGGCTGGCTTTGCCAGCCGTTGTAAGTTTGACCGTTGTAACTGACGGCTAATGCCAGACGCATGACCGGATCAACCCTGCATCACCGACCATGGCATCAAGACAGACTGGCCAGGAACTGTTGTGCCTTGGCACGCAGTGCACCAGTGGCTTCTGCCAGCACTTCTTCGGCCAAGGCCCGTGCGCCGTCTTCATCGCCAATAGAGTTGAACTCTTCAGCCAGCGACAGCTTGGTTGCCAGCGGGTCGCCGGCATCCGGTTCTTCTTCGGGCTCGACCGGGCTGGCAGGGGCCGGTGCTTCGTCCAGATCCAGCGACAGTGATCCCATGTCAAACGGTACTTCGTTACCGTGAATGGTAGGGGCTGCTGCTTCCAGTTCCGCGCTGGGGACTAGGTCGATGTCGAAGTCCAGTGCGTCCATGTCGGCCGGTGCATCGGGCAGGTCGAGCGCTGCAGGCACGGTCAGTGATCCAGCGGGGTCAAAACGGTCCGCGCTGTTATTGATTTCGGGGAAGGACGCAGTCGGTGGCTGCAGCGTGTCGGGCGGCAGCGTGCTGGGCGCATCCGTAGTCGCTTTGCCATTTTGCAGAAAGTCCAGGTCCAGATCCAGGTTGGAAAACGCGTCTGGCGTGGATGCCGCAGGTGGGGTTTCCATTAGCGGTTCTACCAATCCAGCAGCGGCGGCGACTGTGGCTACTGCCGCGGCCCCGTGGTACAGGGCGTTGTTTGGGTCCAGATTGCGTCCGAGTTCGGCGATGTGGTCCCATTCCGGGCCAACGCCACTGGTCAATCCGTGCGCCTGGGTGGCAAGAGCAGTAAAGCTGCTCAAGTCGCGGCGCTTGGCGTAAATGTCTTCCAGCTTTGCGTGGATGGCGACACGGCCAGGGTTGCTGCGCAAAGCTTCTTTAAGGATTTCTTCGGCTTGCAGGTCTCGGCCATAGGCCAGGTAGACATCGGCTTCGGCCACCGGGTCTACATCGCCAGCAGCATCCAACTGGCTGGGAGAATAAGACATGGACGACGCCGGGGCATCTGCCGCGTTGGTGTCTATCCGTTGGCCACCGCTGGCACCGAAGAAGGAGTCGGGCTGCAGCCGGCTTTCCAGAAAGGAGCTGTCCGCGCTTGAGGTATTTTTACGTTTGCGCGAAAAGTACAGGCCAGCGCCAGCAAGCAAGACCACCAGGCCTGCGCCCAAGGGCGCCAGCGGGTTGTCCATCAGGGTGTTGAGCCAGCTATCTTCTTCTATGACGGGTGGGGCTGCTGGCGCACTGGCGGCTACGGCAGGCGCGGAGACTGCCGGTGCAGCAGGAGCGGGTGCTGGAGCAGATGCCGGCAGGCTGGGTTCCGAGGTGGTTGGTACGGCCGAAGCTGCAGGGGGAGCCGCTACTGGCACAGGGACGGTCACGGCCGGTAATTCTGCCGGCGCTTTGGCGGCACTGGCAATCGGTGCGGCCGGCGTGGCGGGTGCTGGCGCACTCGCGGACGATGCGCCCAGCTTGTTCAGATCGGTGATGTTTTTAGACAGTTCAGCGACCCGGGCTGCGGCTTCTTTGGCGGCCTTTTCCTGGGCGATAGCGTCGTCCGTGCCTTTGCTGTTCTTCAGTGCGCCTTTGGACAGAGTCAGTTTGTCGGGTATGGCGACGGAGGGCTTTTTATCACTCACTTCCGCCTGCACGCGGCCGCTGGCTTTGCGGTCGGCTTCTGCGGTCTGCACGGCGGGCACGCCGCCTGCCAATTTGCTGCGGAACTCGTTGAAGTCCCTGCTTTGCGCGTTGATGATTTGCGTGGCTTCTGGCGCGGGAGTCGCGGTGGCCTGGATGCTATCCGGTAGCTTGATGACTGCACCGGCCTTGACGCGGTTGACGTTGCCGTTGATGAATGCGTTAGGGTTGGCGCGCAACATGGCTACCAACATTTGGTCAAGCGACACATTGGCGGGCTTGGTGTTACCTGCAATCTTGCTGGCTGTGTCGCCCGCCTTGACCACGACCTGCTTTGCTTCGTTAGGAGCTGGGGCGGGCTTGGGCGCTGCGGCTACTGGCGGACGTGGCTTGACCGGGCGCACGGCGTCTGTGTTGGCCGAAGGCGCCATTGTGGGGGCGCTGGGTGCGGCAGCAGGCGCTGGTGTGCTGATCTGTGGAGCGGTCGCGGCAGTCGCGGGTGTCGGGCGCTGCGAAGGCGGGTCCAACAAAATGGTGTAGTCGCGCACAATCCGACCCGAGGCCCAGTTCACCTGCAGGATCAGGTCTACAAACGGGTCGTTGACAGCGCGGTTGCTGTTCAGACGCAACACTGAACGTCCATCGGGGCGGCGTTGCAGTTGTATTTTCAGGTCGGCCAGGGCTGGGCTGTATTCCAGGCCCGCCGCACGAAAGGCTTCTGGGGGCGCGACTTCGGGCCGCAGGCTGGTGGCCTCGTCGGCGGAGATGTCCGGTAGCTCGATTTCCGCGCGCAGGGGTTCGCCCAGGCCCGACAACACGGTCATGTGTCCCAATGACAAGGCGGCGGCATGATTCGCAAAACCCAGCAAAGTGGCTGCAACTGCCGCTGCAACAGCGGAGGTTCTCCAGCCGCGCAATGGCAAATTGGGGCCAGATGTGGGGCTGGAAGCGCGTTCAACCGACATATTCTTGTTCATCATTCGGGCATGTACTACGATACAAAAAGAGGAAAAGTACCATAGCATCAATGTCTTACGCAGACAAGTTGATGTGGGCTTTTACGGTTGAAGCATCGCGCGGCGGCGACGTTGCAATACCTTACATGTTATCAAACACACATGGCCTACCCGGGACGGACAGGCCATGTGTGGTGTTTACGCTTCCAGCAGGATACGCAGCATGCGGCGCAGCGGCTCGGCAGCACCCCACAACAGCTGGTCGCCAATCGTGAATGCTCCCAGATACTCAGGGCCCATGGCCAGCTTGCGCAGGCGGCCGACCGGGATGCCCATGGTGCCGGTCACGGACACCGGCGTCAGGTCCTTCACCGTGGCTTCGCGGGTGTTCGGCACCACGCGCACCCATTCGTTGTCCTGGGCGATCATCGCTTCGATGTCGGCCAGGGGCACGTCCTTCTTTAGCTTGAAGGTCAGCGCCTGGCTGTGGCAACGCATGGCGCCGACACGCACGCAGAAGCCGTCGACCGGCGTGATGGCGGTGCCGAAGCCCGGGCCTTGGCCCAGGATCTTGTTGGTTTCGGCGCCGCCCTTCCATTCTTCCTTGCTGGAGCCGTCGCCCAGGTCCTTGTCGATCCAGGGGATCAGCGAGCCGCCCAGCGGAGCGCCGAAGTTGGCGATTTCGGCAGCCGACAGGTTTTGCTGCTTGGCCAGCACCTTGCGGTCGATTTCCAGGATGGCCGACTTGGGGTCGTCCAGCAGAGTGCGGACTTCGGCGTTCAGCGTGCCGAACTGCGTCAGCAGTTCGCGCATGTGCTGGGCACCGCCGCCGGACGCGGCCTGGTAGGTCATGCTGGTCATCCATTCGACCAGGCCTGCCTTGTACAGTGCCCCTACGCCCATCAGCATGCAGCTGACGGTGCAGTTGCCGCCGATCCAGTTCTTGCCACCTTTGCTCAGCGCGTTCTTGATCACCGGCAGATTCACCGGGTCCAGCACGATGATGGCGTCGTCGTTCATGCGCAGCGTGGAGGCGGCGTCGATCCAGTGGCCGTTCCAGCCGGCAGCGCGCAGCTTGGGGTAGACCTCGGAGGTGTAGTCGCCGCCCTGGGCGGTCAGGATGATGTCGCAGCGCTTCAGCGCGTCGATGTTGTACGCGTCTTGCAGCGTGGTTTCGTTCTTGGCCTGCGCGGGGGCTTTGCCACCGGCGTTGGAGGTGGAGAAGAACATCGGCTCGATCAGGCCGAAATCGCCCTCGGCCTGCATGCGGTCCATCAGCACCGAGCCGACCATGCCGCGCCAGCCCACCAAACCTACGAGATTACCTACCTTCATCACATTGCCCTTTCAGAAAAATTGATTTCTCTTCTCCCGGCTCGTCGGGCCGGGAGGGGCGTGACGAACCGGGCTAAGTCTTAGCCTTTAATGGTCGTCTTGGTAATGGCAGCCACGACGGCATCGCCCATTTGCTGGGTGCCGACCTTGGTCGTGCCTGCCGAGTAGATGTCGGGCGTTCTGAAACCTGCAGCCAGCACGGATTGCACTGCGGACTCGATACGGTCGGCAGCGTCGGCTAGTTGGAGGGAGAAACGTAACATCATGGCGGCGGACAGTATTGTAGCCAATGGATTCGCCACGCCCTTGCCGGCGATGTCTGGCGCGCTGCCGTGGCTGGGTTCGTACAGGCCCTGGTTCTGCGCATTCAGGCTGGCCGAAGGCAGCATGCCGATGGAGCCGGTGAGCATGGACGCTTCATCGGACAGGATGTCGCCAAACATATTGCCGGTGACGATCACGTCGAAGCTCTTCGGTGCCTTGACCAGCTGCATGGCGGCGTTGTCGACCAGCATGTGGTCCAGCGCCACATCGGGGTATTGCGTGCCGATTTCGACCATCACGTCTTTCCACAGCTGCGAGGTTTCCAGCACGTTGTTTTTGTCCACGCTGGTGACGCGCTTGTTGCGCTTGCGGGCCGCCTGGAAGGCGACGTGGGCGATTCGTTCGATTTCCGGGCGGCTGTAGCGCATGGTGTCGAAGGCTTCTTCGGCACCGGGGAAATGTCCGTCCACGGCGGTGCGGCGGCCGCGCGGCTGGCCGAAGTAGATGTCGCCGGTCAGCTCGCGGATGATCAGAATGTCTAGGCCGGAGACCAGCTCGGGCTTCAGGCTGGAGGCGCTCACCAGCTGTTCGTAGCAAATGGCGGGGCGGAAGTTGGCGAACAGGCCCAGGTTCTTGCGCAGGCCCAGGATGGCTTGCTCGGGGCGGAACTGGCGCTCCAGCTTGTCGTACTTCCAGTCGCCGACGGCGCCGAACAGCACGGCGTCGGCTTCTTTGGCCAGCTTCAGCGTGGCTTCGGGCAGCGGGTGGCCGTGGGCGTCATAGGCGGTGCCGCCGACCAGGGCGGATTCCATCTCGAAGGGCAGGTCGAGTACTTTCAGGACCTTGACAGCTTCGGCGACGATTTCGGTGCCGATGCCATCACCGGGGAGTACTGCGATTTTCATAGAGCTCATTGGAATTTATAAGAAATAGGCCGCCAGCGCAGATATATCCTGCGCAGGCAGCTATGAATTTAATAGTGGCTGGGCTTAGGCGCCGGTCACCGTGGTGTGGGCCAACCAGGGCTTGGTGGCCAGGCGTTCTGCCTCGAATGCCTTGATCTTGTCGGATTGGCGCAGCGTCAGGCCGATGTCGTCAAAACCGTTCAACAGGCAGTACTTGCGGAAGGCCTGCACGTCGAAGGGGATCTCTTCGCCCTGCGGCTTGACTATGACCTGGCGCTCCAGGTCCACCGTCAGCTGGTAGCCGGGGAAGGCTTGGCAGGCGTCGAACAATTCGGCTACTTGCACTTCGGGCAGTACGATGGGCAGCAGGCCGTTTTTGAAGCAGTTGTTGAAGAAGATGTCGGCGTAGCTGGGCGCGATGATGGCGCGAAAGCCATATTGGTCGATGGCCCAGGGCGCGTGTTCGCGCGAGGAGCCGCAGCCAAAGTTCTTGTGCGCCAGCAGGATGGAGGCGCCCTGGTAACGCGGCTGGTTCAGCACGAAGTCGGGGTTGGGTTTGCGGCTGGCCGGGTCCTGGCCGGGAAAGCCTGGGTCCAGATAGCGCCATTCGTCAAACAGGTTTTGGCCAAAGCCGGTCTTGCGGATGGACTTCAAAAACTGCTTGGGAATGATCGCGTCGGTGTCAACGTTTTCGCGGTCCATGGGGGCCACCAGGCCCTGGAGTACGGTGAATTTTTGCATCTTATTTCGCCGCGTTGCCGATGGCCTGGCCCGCACGTTCGACGTCTTGGCCGATGCCGTGCACGGTGTTGCAGCCAGCCAGAACGAAAGTGGCTGCGATCAGGAAAGCGAATTTCTTCATATGGGTCTTTCTACACAATTAGGCGAATTGGCGTACGTCCACAAAGTGGCCGTGCACGGCAGCGGCAGCGGCCATGGCGGGGCTGACCAGGTGGGTGCGGCCACCGGCGCCCTGGCGGCCTTCAAAGTTGCGGTTGCTGGTGGAGGCACAGCGTTCGCCGGGCTCCAGCTTGTCGGCATTCATGGCCAGGCACATGGAGCAGCCGGGTTCGCGCCATTCAAAGCCGGCGGCCTTGAAGATCACATCCAGGCCTTCGCGCTCGGCCTGCTCTTTCACCAGGCCGGAGCCGGGTACGACCATGGCCAGCTTGATGTTCTTGGCGACCTTTTGGCCCAGCTTCTTCACTACGGCGGCGGCTTCGCGCATGTCTTCGATGCGGCTGTTGGTGCAGGAGCCGATGAACACCTTGTCCACGAAGATGTCCTTCAGAGCCTTGCCGGGCTGCAGGTTCATGTAGGTCAGCGCGCGTTCGATGGCGCCGCGCTTGTTGCTGTCTTTTTCCTTTTCGGGATCGGGCACGCGTCCGTCAATGCCCAGCACCATCTCGGGCGAGGTGCCCCAT
>JAPLPK010000117.1 GCA_026400275.1 Burkholderiales bacterium | reverse complement strand
AGGCGATTGCCATGCTGGGGGTGAAGCAGACCGTGGGCGTGCTGACCGGGTTTTTCACCCGGCACGCGATCCGCGTCAATGCAGCCTTGCTGGAGCACTTTTGGGAAACCTCTACCCGCAGGTCGCTGGCGATGGCCTACATCGCCCGCCACCTGTACGGTGTGGATGTAGAGGTGGCACAAACCTGCGGCTTGTTCTGCCATGTGGGCATACCGGTGATGCTGCAGGGCTTGAAGGGCTATGCAGGCACCTTGGCCGAGGCCCTGGCCCGGCAAGATCGCAGCTTCACCCAGACCGAGAACGCTGCCCACCAGACCGACCATGCCGTGGTGGGCGCGCTGGTGGCCAAGACCTGGAAGCTGCCGCCCTTGGTGACGGCCGCCGTGCGGCTTCACCACGACTTCACCATCCTGCCATCTGCCGGCATCCCGGCCGAGGTGCGTTATCTGGTGGCCATGCTCCTGGTGGCGGAACACCTGGTGGCTTTGCACGAGGGCACCCGCGAGTCGGACGAATGGGCCCGTTTTGGCCCGGTCTGTATGGAGCACCTGCATATCGACCAGGCAGAGCTGCAGCACTGGGCGGACGATCTGCACCCGGTATTTGAGAACCTGGCCTAGTTTGCTATCAAGTTAATAGCTTCTGGCGCAGGTAATGCCTGCGCCAGAGGCCTGTTTGACTTAAATTTCGGAGCGCAGCATCCAGTCGGTTTGGCCGGGCCGGCCGGGCAGGTGCAGGCGGGCGGTGGTAGCCGGCGTTTGGGCCAGCAATTGGCCCCGGCGGTAGACCTGCAGGCGGGTGGCGCGCAGGCGAATCGCCTCGATCGGGTCTTGCGCCTGCAGCAGCACAAAGTCGGCGTTGCAGCCGGCCTCAAGGCCATAGCCTTCGAGTTGCATGATCTTCGCCGGGTTGGCCGTGACGGCCTGGAAGCACTGGCGCATGGCGGCCTGGCTGGTCATTTGCGCGACGTGCAGGCCCATGCTGGCCACTTCCAGCATGTCGCCACTGCCCAGGCTGTACCAGGGGTCCATGGCGCAGTCCTGGCCGAAGGCCACGGTCAGGCCCTGGGCCAGCATCTCGGGCACACGGGTCATGCCACGGCGTTTGGGGTAGGTGTCGTGCCGGCCCTGCAGGGTGATGTTGATCAGCGGGTTGCTGATGACGTTCATCTGCGCCTCGGCCATCAAGGGCAGCAGCTTGCTGACGTAGTAGTTGTCCATGCTGTGCATGGAGGTCAGGTGCGAGCCGGTGACGCGGCCATGCAGGCCCAGGCGGTTGGTCTCATAGGTCAGGGTTTCGATGTGGCGCGACAGCGGGTCGTCCGACTCGTCGCAGTGCATGTCCACCAGCTTGCCTTGTTCGGCAGCCAGCTCGCACAGCAGCTTCACGCTGAGTGCGCCATCGGCCATGGTGCGTTCGAAGTGTGGGATGCCGCCGACCACGTCCACACCCATCTGCAGCGCGCGCTTGAGCTTGTCCATGCCGTTCGGGTCGCGCAGCACGCCGTCTTGCGGGAAGGCCACCAGTTGCAGGTCCAGGTAGGGGGCGACGCGGCGCTTTACTTCCAGCAGGGCTTCCACGGCCAGCAGGCGCGGGTCGCAGATGTCCACATGGCTGCGGATGGCCAGCAGGCCGTGGCCCACGGCCCAGTCGCAGTAGGCCATGGCGCGGTCCACCAATGCCTCTTGTGTGAGGTGGGGTTTGAGCTCGCCCCACAGGGCGATGCCCTCCAGCAGCGTGCCGCTCTGGTTGACGCGGGGTTGGCCGTAGCTCAGGGTGGCATCCATGTGGAAATGCGCGTCCACAAATGGCGGGCTGACCAGCAGGCCCTGGGCATCTACAGTCTGCTGCGCGGCGGCCTGCAGGCCGGGGCTGACTTCCACAATCTTGCCGTCCTGCACCGCGATGGACATGCCGCTGCGGCCGTCGGGCAGGGTGGCGTGGGTGACGAGTAAATCCAGCATGCACATTCCTTTCAAAACACGGGCCATGCAGCTTTCACGCCAAGGCGGGCGCGGCGGCATGCATGGAACTTCTATCTGGATGCTATCAAATTAGCAGCTGCTGGCGCAGGTCTAGTCTGCGCTGGAGGCCAATAATTTATCCAGGCTATCAATAGGCAGCGGGCGGCTGAACAGATAGCCCTGGTAGGCCGCGCAGCCGTGCAGGGCCAGGAAGTCGCGCTGGGCCGTGGTTTCGACCCCCTCGGCAATCACCGCCAGGCCCAGGCTTTGGCCCAGGGCGATGATGGTGCGCACGATGGATGCGTCGTTCACGTCTTCGGCAATGTCGCGCACAAAGGACTGGTCGATCTTGAGCTGGCCCAGCGGCAGGCGCTTGAGGTAGGACAGCGACGAATAGCCGGTGCCGAAGTCGTCCAGCGAAAAGCCCAGGCCCAGGGCCTGCAGTGCGGTCATCTTGGCAATCGTCAGGTCCAGGTCGTTGACCAGCAGGCTTTCGGTGAGCTCCAGCTTGAGCAGGCGGGCATCTACGCCACTGGCCAGCACGGTCTGGATGGTCTGCTCCACGAAATCGGGATGGTGGAATTGCCGCGCACTGACGTTGACGGCCATGCTGATGTGCGCGGTATGCGCCTGACCATGCCATCTTTTGAGATGCTGGCAGGCGCTGCGGAGCACCCATTGCCCCAGGGGGATGATGATGCCGGTGTCTTCCGCGACAGGGATGAATTCAGCGGGCGAGATCAGGCCGCGCTGCGGGTGCAGCCAGCGCAACAGGGCTTCCACGCCGATGATCTGGCCCTCGGCATTGAACTGGGGTTGGTAGTGCAGCAAGTATTCCTGTTGCGCCAAGGCCTGGCGCATTTCCAGCTCCAGCTGGGCCCGTGCGTTGACGATGGCCTGCATGCTCGGGTTGAAAAAGCGGATGGCGTTGCGCCCGGCGGTCTTGGCCTGGTACATGGCCAGGTCGGCCTGCTTGAGCAGTTCGCCCGTACCCAGGCTTTCCTGGCCGAAGGGCGCTACGCCTATGCTGGAGGTGGTGTTGTGTTCCACGCCGCCCAGCACATAGGGCACGGCCAGGGCGGCCAACATTTTCTCGCCCATGCTGCGGGCGATCAGGGCGGCTTCGGCGCTGTTGTCGCTCAGGTCTTCCAGCATCACCACAAACTCGTCGCCGCCGAAGCGCGATACCGTATCGACCCCGCGTACGCAGCCGCTCAGGCGGGTGGCGACCTGTTGCAGCAGCAGGTCGCCGCTTTCGTGGCCCAGGGTGTCGTTGAGGGTCTTGAAGTTGTCCAGGTCGATGAACAGCAGTGCGCCGTAGCGGCCATGGCGCGCGCTGCCGGTCAAGGCCTGCTGCAGCCGGTCCATGAGCAGCAGGCGGTTGGGCAGCTGGGTGAGCTGGTCGTAGAAGGCCAGTTGCTGGATTTCGCGCTCGGCGGCCTTGCGCTGGGTGATGTCGGTGTTGATGGACAGCACCGAGCGGGGCTGGCCTAGTTCGTCGTGCACCAGGGTCCGGTGCGATTCCACGGCCACCATCCGGCCGTCCTTGCGCAGGTGCTGCACCTCGCCTTGCCAAGTGCCAGTCTGCATCAGCTGGTGCATGCCTTGCGCGAATGCGGTGTGGTCAACGAAGATGCGTTTGTACATGGGTTGGCCCATTGCCTCTTCGGCGGTCCAGCCGGTCAGGCGCTCGGCGCCGTGGTTCCAGAAGATCACGTTGCCGGCCAGGTCGTATTGCACGATGGCGTCCTGGGCTTTGTCGAGCAGGGCTGCCTGGTCGCGGAGTTGGGCGTCGGCCTTCAGCCTTTGCATTTCGGCTGCCACCCGGGCGGCAAAGATCTGCAGCGTGGACTGTATGAAGGCGTAGTCCACAAGCGGCGCGCAGTAGAGCACGAAGACCTGTCCAATCGGCTGGCCATGGGCATCTTCCAGCCGCTGGCCCACATAGGCCTGGGCGCCCATCTGGGCCAGCTCTTGGGCCTGTGGGAAGCGGATGGTGACGTCGTGTGTCTCCGCCCAGTGGTTGTTGCGGAACAGGTTTTCGCACGGTGTACCCAGGATGGCGTAGTCAAAGTCGTCCAGGCGCTGGCCGTTCAGTACGGCAGCCAGGGTGCGGCCGCGTGGTGGTTCGCCCGGCAGCAGGCGGGTCACAAATGCGGCTTGCGCGCCCAGTGCTTCACACATATGGCGCGCCATTTCGACGAAGAACTCCAGCCCTGAGCTGGCCGACACGGCCGCCGCGACCGTGAGCACGGCATTTTGCAGCCGGCGCTGCTCGGTCTGCGCCCGCAGATTACCAATGCCAAACGCCAGGTCGTTGGCCAGTTCCTGCAGCAGCTGTAGTTCTTCCTGGCTGACGTGCAGGGCCTCTTTGGTGCACAGAACCAGCACGCCGAAGGTGCGCTGCAGGTCCCTCAGTGGCAGGCACACCAGGCCGCGGATGCCACTGGCCAGGATGGTGCTGTGGCTCGGGGCCAGAGCTGGGTCGATGTCGCCGTGGTCGCTAATGATGACGGCTTGGCCGCTGCGGATAGTGCGCCCGGCTGGGCCTTTGCCCCGTGGGTCGTCGGCTGCCCAGGAGATTTGGGATACCTCTGTGTTTGGTGACACCGTGCCTGCGTAGGCCACGCGCTCCAGCGACTTGGCTGCATCATCAAGCGCGAAGCCAACCCAGGCGCCCAGGTAGCCGCCGATATCCACCGTGATGCGGCAGATGTCCGCCAGCAGCGCTGCTTCGGAGCTGGCGCGTATCAGTGCTTCGTTGCAGGTGCTTAGCATCTGCTGTGCCCGGCTGACCTGGGCCAGTTCGCGCTCGGCACGCAGGCGCTGGGTGATGTCGGTGCCCATGACCAGGCGGGCGGGGGCGCCGTTGAAGATGATGCTGTTGGTGATGATCTCTACATCGATGGTCTTGCCATTCTTGGTACGGTGCTGGTGCAGCAGGCGCAAGCGGCTTTGTTCACGCAGGTGCTCGCGCACCAGGCCTTGCCCTCGCTCGACATCGTTGGCCCAGAGTTCGCTAAGGTGCATGCTCAGTAGCTCCTGGCGGCTGTAGCCATAGTTTTCCACCATGGCCTGGTTGACCGCCAGTAAGTGCATGTCCTGGCCCACCACCCACATGGGCTGGGGGTTGCTGTCGAATAGCATGCGGTACTGGTTTTCCGAGGTGCGCAGCTGTTCGGACAGGCGGTGGCGCTGCAGGGTGGCGCCCAGCGTTCCCACCAGGATCTGCAAATTGGCGACATCGCGCGGGGTAAACGCCTGAGGTTGCCGCCAGGCGATCTTGAAAACGCCAGCTACCGCGCCCTGTACCAAAAGGGGCAAGATGACCAGCGAGCGCACGTTCATGCTACGGGTGGCTTCGCGGTCCACGCGTGGGTCGGTTTCGGTGTCGGTGCTGGACTGTGTTGTGCCTGTGCGTGCGGCCAGGGCGGCCAGGCTGTTGCCGTTTAGCGACCACTGGCTGGATGGCGCCCGACCATGGTGGGCGGCGGTGTGCAGCAGTTCGCCGTCCAGCAAGTCAATCGAGCTGCCGTCTGCCGTGGTCAGCCCGCAGGCCCGCCGGGTAATGGTTTGCATGGCTCTAGGCAGGTCGTGGCCCAGCCCGGCAATCTGCTGCTGGATGTCCAGGATCTCGGCGCGGGTTTGCACATCGCGCCGCGACTCTTGTTGCGCGCGCAGGCTACCTATGCCGAAGGCCAGGTCGTTGGCCAGCTCTTCTAGCAGCTGGATTTCGTCGTGGCTGGCGTCAATGGTTTCGTGCGCATACAGCAGTAGTACGCCAAATGTGCGTGTGCCATCGCGCAGCGGCAGGCAGACCACGCCGCGCACGCCCGCAGCCTGCAGTAGGTGGCCCCAGGGGCGAAGGCCCGCCGTGTCCGCTACGTCATGCAGGATGGTGGTTTTGCCGCTGCGCACCGTGTGACCCGCAGCGCCCATGCCTTCGGGTACGGCGTCCGACCACGATGGTCTGTACTGTGGTGGGTAGGCCGGTGTGACGCCCGCAAATGCCACGCGCTCTATGGTCTTGGCCTCGTCGGTGCAGGTAAAGCCTACCCAGGCGCCCCAATAGCCGCCGATGTCCACGGTGATGCGGCAAATTTCTCGCAACAAGCTGTCTTCCAGCGTGGCCCGGATCAGGGCCATATTGCAGCTGCTGAGCATCTGGTGGGCGCGGTGCAGGCGGGCCCATTCGCGCTCGGCATGTGCGCGCTGGGTGATGTCCAGCACCAGCCAATGGTGGGCCGCCACGCCTTGGAACTGCAGGGCGTCGGCGGTGATTTCCACCTCTATCAGCGTGCCGTCGCGGTGGTGGTGGCGGCAGGTGACTGCGGCTTGGCCGGGCTGGGGCGCCCGGTTGCGTATCTGTGCCATGTCGCCATCGGGTGGCTGCGGCCACAAATCCCACACCTGCATTGTCAGGAATTTCGCTTCACCATAGCCGTAGTGCCGCAGCATGGCCGGGTTTGCGGCCAGCACCCGTCCCGAGTCGGCGGCCAGTATGCACATGGCGCGCCGGCTGCGCTGGAACAGCTGCCAAAGTTGGGCATCGGTAGCGCTAGAAGGTTCGGGCGGCTTGGTTGTCATGCGCAGCCCACGCGGTATGGACGGGGCGCGCAGCACCACTCCCGCGTCATTGCGGAGGGCGTGGCAGTTTGTGCAACAGCTGTTTTAGGAGGCATCCACACTCCAGGTTCGAGAAGCGTTGGCCCGCTGTGGGGTGTAACGCGAACACCGGCCCACATCATCGTACCCACCATTGCCGGTTTTTCAACTAGGGCAATGCGCGCATAGCAAGATGCACGGTTCAGGCGTATCGTGCACCTGGCGCAGGGATTTGCGGGCGGGCTGTGAAAGCATGCGAGCAAAGCCGGATTGCAGCCCAGAGAGGCGCGACAAGCAGTTTCGGCTGCTCGCTGCGGCGACAATAAGCATACATTTCGTTTTTCTGATTTACTTACTTTATGACCGAAACAACTTCTTCCGCTATTTCTGTTTTATTGGTGGACGACAGTCGTGTGTCGCGCATGATGATCCGCACGTTGCTGCAGGCCAAGCGCCCGGGTTGGACCCTCGTGGAGGCCTCCAATGGCGACGAGGCGCTGGCTTTGGCCGCCGCACAGCCTTTCCAGTTCTGCACCATGGACATCAATATGCCGGGCATGTTGGGCACCGACGCCGCCGAGTTGCTGTTGCGTGATTTCCCTGGCATGCGGCTGGCGCTGTTCTCCGCCAACATCCAGGAAACCCAGCGCACCCGCGCGGCCGAGCTGGGCGCGAAGTTTGTCGCCAAGCCGGTGAGTGAGAAAAGCATTACCGAGGCCCTGGCGTTTTTCGAGGCCGCACCATGATTGCCCTGAGCGAGCTGCAGCTGGATGCGCTCACCGAGGTGTTCAACGTGGGTGCCGGCAAGGCCGCCGCCAGTCTGAGTGAAATCGTGGGCGACCAGGTCTTGCTGGCCGTGCCCCGTATCAGCTTCTACCACCACTCCGAGGTGACTGCCGATGTGCTCTCGCTGGACGGCGCGCGCCAGGGGGCGGTGCGGCAGAGTTTTGGCGGGCCTTTCAGCCTGGATGCCACGCTGCTGTTCCGCGAAGAGCGGGTGCTGGAGATCGTGCAGGAGATGCTGGGCACGCAGGTCAGCGTGGAAGAGATGGTGGACTTCGAGCAGGAGGCCATGTGCGAGCTGGGCAACATCATCTTGAATGCCTGCCTGTCGGCTATCTCCGACATGCTGAACGTGGCGCTGGAGGGTACCCTGCCTGAATACTCGGTGGACGCGACCGATGTGTTGCTCGGCAAAATCCTATCGGACCCCGACCAGCCGGTGGTGTTGGTGCTGCATATCAATTTGACCATTGAAAAACGCCAGACCCATGGCAACTTGGTGTTTTTGCTGAGCTCGGGCTCTCTGGAGGGCTTGGTGGCCGCGCTGGATAAGTTGATCGCTGGAATTTGAGCCATGCACTCTGCTATGGATGGCACGGCGTTACCGTGGAAGCCGATGTTGGACGCCTTGGGCACAGGCGTGATTTTGCTGAATGCGCGCGGAGAAGTGGTCTACTGGAACGCCTGGATGGCCCGCTACAGCGGCCTGGCGGCCGAGGGGGTGCTGGGCCGAGATCTGGAAAGCATTTTCCCAGGTGGTTTGTCCGGCCCGTTTCTCGGTGCTGTGAAGCGGCTATTGGCCTACAGGCTGCCCGTGGTTTTGTCGAACGTGCTGCACCGTGCGCCTTTGCCCTTGTTCCATAAGCTGGACGCCTCCGAGCTGGAACCGCCACAGCGCATGCCCCAGGCGCTGACCCTGGTATCGGTGGGTGACGTGCACAGCGGCAGCTTTTGCCTGATCCAGGTCACCGACACCAGCATGTTCGTCAAACGGGAACGGGTGCTGCAGTCCCAGTCCGAGCGCCTGTCGCTGGAGGCTGTGACCGACGGCCTGACCGGCGTTTACAACCGCAAATATTTTGACCAGTGCTTGTCGGCCGAGTTGCGCCGGCACCAGCGCAGCAAAACCGTGCTGTCGCTGCTGATGCTGGACGTGGACTATTTCAAGAATTACAACGACAGCTATGGTCACCCCGCCGGGGACCGCGTGCTCAAGGCTCTGGTGTCGTCGGTCAAGTCCCAGCTGCTGCGCCCGAACGACGTGCTGGCACGCTATGGGGGTGAGGAGTTTGTCGTCATTCTGCCGTCGGTAGACCAGGCTGGGGCCATGCTGCTGGCAGCTAAGGTGCGTGCAGCGGTTGCAGCGCTGGACATTGCACACGCGGATTCGCAGGTCGCCAGCCACGTGACCGTCAGCGTGGGCGCTACGACCTCGGTGGCCGGTCACTGTGACATGTCGGCCCTGGTCGAGGCGGCGGACCAGGCCCTATATGCCGCCAAGTCTGCCGGTCGCAACACGGTGCACTGGCAGCCATGCCAGGGGCCAATGCCCGCCTAGCGGATGTTTTTTGCTATTGATTAAATAGCTGCTAGCGCAGGTATTTCTTGCGCTACAGGCCTATTTCGTGCCGAAGATGCGGTCGCCCGCATCACCCAGACCGGGCAGGATGTAGCCGTGGTCGCTGAGCTGGCGGTCGATGGCGGCGGTGTAGATGTCCACATCCGGGTGGGCGGCTTGCAGCGCGGCTACGCCCTCGGGGCAGGTCAGCAGGCAGACGAACTTGATGGACTTTGGGTTCAGCTCCTTCAGGCGCTCCACGGCTGCGATGGCCGAGTTGCCGGTGGCCAGCATCGGGTCCACGATGACGATGTCGCGCTCGTGCATCTCGCTGGGCATCTTGAAGTAGTACTCCACCGCCGTCAGCGTTTTTGGGTCGCGGTACAGGCCGACATGGCCCACGCGCGCGCCCGGCACCACGCTGAGCATGCCTTCCAGAATGCCGTTGCCGGCGCGCAGGATGGACACGAACACCAGCTTCTTGCCGTCGATGACCTTGGCGGTCATTTTCTCCAGCGGGGTTTCGATCTCGATGTCTTGCATCGCCATGTCGCGCGTGACCTCGTAGGCCATCAGGCTGGACAGCTCGTTCAGCAGGCGGCGGAAGGTGTTAGTGCTGGCGTCCTTGCGGCGCATCAGCGTCAGCTTGTGTTGCACCAGGGGGTGGTTGATCAGGTGTACGGTGCTCATAGGGTTCTTTGTCTAAGGTTAAAAAACAGTGCCATCGCTGGCGATATTCAGGGGGGGCGTGCCGCCGCGTAAACGCTGAGCCAGCACGCGGCCGGCGGCCCAGGTGCCGCCTTCTAGCACGCAGGCCAGGGGCATTTGCTCGGCCGTCAGGCCCAGCTCTGCGCGCACCAGTGGTGCCAGCTCGTCCAGCAGGGCCACGGTCAGCGCGCGCCATTCGACGATGCATTCATCGCCTGCGGCATGCGTCTGGCTGGCCAGGGCCGGGTCTTTCCAGCCCAGCACACCGCCGTCCAGCAGCAGGCCGCCGTTGCGGTATTCGGGCAGGCCGGTCAGGGCGTCCAGGCCGGTGACGGGCACGTCGGCCCATTCCAGCGGTTCCAGCAGGGAGTAGCTGAGCCACTGCGACAGCTTGTGGAAGGGCATCCAGCCCGCACTCGCGCCCTCGCCGGGCACGGCGCTGTGGCGCCAGCAGTCGCCCAGCGCGATCTCGCTGCCATCATCAATTTTGAGTGCGTTCTGCGCAGGCCAGATGGACGATAACGTGGTGAGCAGTGCCACCAGTATGGCGTGGGCCGAGACGGAGGGCGTGTCGGTATTCACGGGAACCAGGTAGTCAAACAGGCGGCCCGGGCGGCACAGTCCGCCGGCGCCACCAAACACCTCGGGCTGTGCCGCAATCACCGCGCCCAGGCGGCGTAACAGCGCGGCGCGGCCTTCCAGCCCGACCAGCGGGTTTTCTACCCCGACCTGGAAGGCGTCGCCCAGCTGGCGCGCGGTGATGGCCTGCAGGCCATCGGCGTCGGCCTGGCAGGGCTGCATGGGTTTGCTGGAAAACAGGCCCTTGGTAAACGCGTTGTAGCTGGCCACGCCCAGGCCTTCAGAGCGGCTATAGGTTTTGCCGCTGCGCGGGTCGTTGTAGTGCCAGTCGGGGCCGGCACCGGCATCCAGCAGCACGCTGACGATGGCCAGGTCGATCTGCGAGCGGGCGCGCTTGGCCACCGACACCTTGCCCAGCTCTTCGTTGAGCAGGTCCACGCGCTTCACGCCGCCGGCCTCGAAATGGCGCCAGCGGCTGTGGTACGGGATGTCCAGCGTGGGGTAACGCTCGCGCGTGACCTGGGCTACCAGGGCAGCGGTGGGTTGCAGGGCGGCATCTGCCACGGTGAAGTAGGCGGAGTTGCCGGCACGGGCCCGCGCCAGCAGGCCCTGGGCCCGTTCGCGTACCGCTTGTGTAGAGCGCAACAGGGCGCTAGCGCTTGCAGCGTCTGCGCGGGCAGCTATCAAATCCATAGTCATTCAGTGAGTCCACGGCCTTTGGCCTTTTTCAGTTCTTCGGCGTCCGGCACAGCGCCGGGGGTGAAGTAACCGGCCGCCATTTTCGCGTCCATTTCGACCTGGGCGTCGGCAGGGATCATGTGTTCGGGAATATTGATGCGTTTCACCACCTCGATGCCGGCGCGGGTGATGGCGTCGTATTTCATATTGCTCATGGACACCAGGCGGTGAATCTTGCGTATGCCCAGCCAGTTCAGCACGTCGGGCATGAGTTCCTGGAAGCGCATGTCCTGTACGCCGGCCACGCATTCGGTGCGGTTGAAGTACTGGTCGGCCGTGTCGCCGCCCACCTGGCGCTTGCGTGCGTTGTAGACCAGGAATTTGGTGACCTCGCCCAGGGCCCGGCCTTCCTTGCGGAAGTACGACACCAGGCCCACGCCGCCGCGCTGTGCGCCCTGTATGCATTCCTCGATGGCGTGCGTCAGGTAGGGGCGGCAGGTGCAGATGTCGGAGCCGAACACGTCCGAGCCATTGCATTCGTCGTGCACGCGGGCGGTGAGCTCGACCTCGGGGTTGGCCAGGTCGCGCGGGTTGCCGAAGATGTAGGCAGTCAGCCCGCCGATGGGCGGCAGAAACACCTCCAGATCGCTGCGCGTTACCAGCTCGGGGTACATGCCGCCGGTTTCCTCGAACAGCACGCGGCGCAACTCGGCCTCGGTGCAGTTGAAGCGCTTGGCCACTTCGGGTAGGTACCACACTGGCTCCACCGCGACCTTGGTGACCATGGCGGCGCCGCTGGCGGTGAGGAATTTGCCATCGGCCTGCAGGCGGCCGGACTGCAGCGCCTCGATCACCTCGGGCAGGATCACATGTGCCTGGGTCACCGCGATGGTGGGGCGGATGTCGTAGCCCGCCTCCAGCTCGGCTGCAAATTCGGTGGCGATGGTGGCACCCCAGGGGTCCATGGCGACGATGCGACCCGGCTCGCTCCACTGCGGGTAGGGGCCGATCACGTCGGTCGGCATGGTGTTGGTCAGGTCCGCCCGGTGTTTGGGTGACAGGCCGCCGGAGGCCACGGCCAGCGCGCGGTAGATGCTGTAGCTGCCGCTGTGCGTGCCGATCACATTGCGGTGGCTGCGCTTGGTGGTGGTGCCGACCACCGGGCCGCGCTCGGCGGCGGTGGCTGCGGCCCAGCGTATCGGCAGGGCGCCGTAGCCGCTGGCGTGGGAAGTCAAACGGATGTGGCTGGGGCCCGCCGGCGTGGCGGAAGTGGCGGGGGTGCTGGGAGTGGGGGAACCGGTGGCTACGTCAGCAGGCATGGAACGTCCTCAAAAAATCCAATGTAGCGATGGGCTTGCCTTCTGGCAAGCAGGTTACATGCTATGCATTTTGTGTGCCGCAGGCCGGGTCTTCAGGCCGCTGGCCATGCTGGGGCACGCAGCAGTGGGTGGTCTTGCAGGGCCTCGGCGATGAAGTCCACAAACACCCGCACCGACCCAGGCAGGTGCCGGCGGTCGCGGAAGCAGACGAAGTATTCCAGCGGCTCGGGGGCGGCCTGCGCCGTGCCGCCGGCATCCAGCTGCAGCGGCTCCAGCAGGCCGGCGGCGATCAAGGGGTTGGCGATAAAGCTGCCGAGCCGGGTAATGCCGGCGCCGGCCACGGCCAGGCTGGCCAGGGTATCGATGTCGTTGCAGACCGCAGCGGTCTGGATGCTGGGTGCGAAGGTGCTTCCGTCGCGCATGAAGGGCCATTGCATCAGCCGCCCATCCAGCGGCATGCGGAAGGCCAGGCAGGGGTGGTTGGCCAGGTCTTCGGGCGTGTTGGGGCGCCCATGCTGCTGCAGGTAGGCGGGGGCGGCGCAGAACACCATGGGCGCGGTGGCAATGCGCCGTGCCACCAGGCCGGGCTCCAGCACCTGGCGGAAGCGGATGCTGGCGTCCACGTCCTCCTTCAGGTGGTCCACGTTGCGGTCCACCATCAGCATCTCCAGGTGCACCTGCGGGTAGCGGGCCATGAAGGCCGGCATTAGCGGTGCGACTACGTGCCGGCCAAAGGCGACCGAGCAGGACAGCTTGAGCCGGCCCTGCACGGCATCTTGCAGCGCCAACAGTTCGGACTGGGCGTGGGCCAAGCCGTCGAGCAGGGGGCTGACCTGGGCGAAGTAGACCTCGCCCGCCGCCGTCAGCGCCTGCGAGCGGGTGGTGCGCGTCAACAGCCGCGTGCCGAGTTCTTTCTCCAGCCGGGCCAAATTCTGGCTGGCTGCGGCGGCAGTAATGCCTAGCTGGCGGGCTGCTGCGGCGATGCTGCCGCCTTCCACCGCTTTGACGAAGGTTTCTATGCCGCGCAGGTTGGACATGGGTGGGCTTTGTAATGACTGTATTAATTCATAAGTTTAGCTTGGTAGTGTCCATGCCTGCAGGGTTCTAGTCTGCGCGGCGCTAGCGCCTTAAAGTCCAGCCACTTCAATAATTTATGCGTGATACAGCCGTATGTCCAAGTCTCCACCCTCCGTTGCCCGCAGTTCCTGGAAACTGCCCAAGCCCCTTATGCCTTATGTGTTTGCCTTTTACATGGCCGCCATCATGGCGCTGCTGATGTGCGCGGTAATCGTCGCCGCCAACAGCGGCATAGGCCCCCGCTACCTGGCCCAGGTGCTGGAGGCCTATACGCTGGCCATGCCGCTGGCCTTTGTCTGCGTGATTATTGTGCGCCCGCTGGTGGCCCGCCTGGTGCACCATACCGTGCAGACCTGAGTCTGTGTGCTATGGAATAAATAGCTGCTTGCGCAGGTAATTCATGCGCTGCAGGCCAATTTCTTATAAATCTACAGCAGGGTGTATTTAGCGCTTGCCGCCGAAGATGCCGCCCAACACGCCGCGCAAAATCTCCTGGCCCACCTTGGTGCCCATGGTGCGTACGGCGGACTTCATCATGGTCTGCGCCAGGCCGTCATGCCGGCCGCCGCGCGGGCCGGTGGTTCCAAACAATATGTCGTTCAACCCGCCCATCACGCCGCCCAATGCGCTGTTGCCCGTTGCCGCTGGTGCGGCCTGGCCGGGCAGGGGAAGGCTGCCGCTAGGGGCGCTGCTGGGGGAGGCGGGCGCAGAGGCATTCGCCGCCGTGGTTTCGGTGCGGCCTTTGAGCTTTTCGTAGGCGGATTCGCGGTCGACCAGTTTTTCGTACACACCGGCCACCAGCGAGCCCTGCAGCAGCGCCTGGCGCTGCTCGGTGCTGATCGGGCCTAGCTGGCTGCCGGGTGGCAGCACAAACACGCGCTCGGTGATGCTGGGCCGGCCTTTTTCGTCCAGCAGGCTGACCAGGGCCTCGCCCACGGCCAGCTCGGTGATGGCGGCTTCTATGTCCAGGCCGGGCTTTTGGCGCATGGTCTGGGCCGTGGCCTTGACGGCCTTCTGGTCGCGCGGGGTGAAGGCGCGCAGCGCGTGCTGCACGCGGTTGCCCAGTTGGGCCAGCACCGAGTCAGGGATGTCCAGCGGGTTTTGCGTCACAAAGTACACGCCCACGCCCTTGGAGCGCACTAGGCGCACCACCAGCTCGATGCGCTCCACCAGGGCCTTGGGCGCTTCGTTGAACAGCAGGTGCGCTTCGTCGAAGAAGAACACCAGCTTCGGGATTTCGGGGTCGCCGATTTCGGGCAGCTGCTCAAACAGCTCGGACAGCATCCACAGCAGAAAGGTGGCATACAGGCGCGGCGAATTCATCAGCTTGTCGGCGGCCAGGATGTTGACCACGCCCTGGCCATCCACTGTTTGCATGAAATCGCTGATGTTCAGCATGGGCTCGCCAAAGAACTTGTCGCCGCCCTGGGATTCGATCTGCAGCAGGCCGCGCTGGATGGCGCCCACGCTGGCGGCGGACACATTGCCGTACTGGGTGGTGAATTCGCTGCTGTTATCGCCCACGTACTGCAGCATGGCGCGCAGGTCTTTCAGGTCGAGCAGCAGCAGGCCGTGGTCATCGGCGATCTTGAACACCATGTTCAGCACGCCGCCCTGGGTGTCGTTCAGGTTCAGCATGCGGCCCAGCAGCAGCGGGCCCATGTCGGACACAGTGGCGCGTACCGGGTGGCCTTGTTCGCCAAACACGTCCCACAGCGTGGCGGGGCAGGCCAGCGATTCCGGCTGGTCTAGATCGCGTTCCTTCAGAATGCCTGCCAGCTTGTCGCCGATGCGGCCCGCCTGGCTGATACCGGTCAGGTCGCCCTTGACGTCGGCCATGAATACCGGCACGCCGATCTTGGAGAAGTTTTCGGCCAGGGTTTGCAGGGTAACGGTCTTGCCGGTGCCAGTGGCGCCGGTGATCAGTCCGTGGCGATTCGCAAGGGCAGGCAGCAGCTCGCAGGTGGTGGTGGCGTTTTTGGCAAGAAGAATAGCGTCGGCCATGGGGGTGCGTCCTGGACAGGAATGTGGGCGGTGGGAAAGTAAAATCGCGCCAGTAGATTAAATCAAACTAGAAGGACTTTACGTGGCTGGTCACAGTAAATGGGCGAATATTCAGCACCGCAAAGGTCGCCAGGATGAGAAACGCGGCAAGATCTGGACGCGCGTGATCCGTGAAATCATGGTGGCAGCCCGTTTGGGTGGTGGCGACCTGAGCATCAACCCGCGCCTGCGTCTGGCGGTGGAAAAAGCCAAGGCCGCCAACCTGGCTGCGGACACCGTCAAGCGCAACATCGAAAAAGCCACCGGCACGCTGGAAGGCGTGAGCTACGAAGAAATCCGCTACGAAGGCTACGGCATCGGCGGCGCCGCCATCATCGTAGACACCATGACCGACAACCGTGTGCGTACCGTGGCCGAAGTGCGCCACGCATTCAGCAAGCATGGCGGTAACATGGGCACGGAAGGATCGGTGTCATTCCAGTTCAAGCATTGCGGGCAATTTGTGTTTGCCCCAGGCACGGACGAAGACAAGGTGATGGAAGTCGCGCTGGAAGCCGGCGCCGAAGACGTGATCACCGACGAAGACGGCGCCATCGAAGTGCTGACCGCATTCCCTGATTTTGAAAAGGTCAAGCTGGCTCTGGATGCGGCCGGGCTCAAACCCGATGTGGCTGAAGTCACCATGCGGGCCGAAAACACCATAGAACTGGATGGCGAAGACGCCGAAAAAATGCAAAAACTACTGGATGTGCTCGAAGACCTGGACGATGTCCAAGAAGTCTTTCACAACGCTGCCCTATGAAAGTTCTCGTAATTGGCGGCGGTGGCCGTGAACATGCGCTGGCCTGGAAGCTCAATGGCTGCGAACGCGTGTCGCAGGTGTTTGTGGCGCCGGGCAATGGCGGTACTGCGCTGGACAGCCAACTGATCAACGTGCCCATCAACGACGTGCAGGCCTTGCGCAAGTGGGCGCAGACCGAGGGCGTGGCCCTGACCGTGGTCGGCCCTGAAGGCCCGCTGGCGGCGGGTGTGGTGGACGAGTTCCGCGCCCACGGCATGCGCATCTTTGGCCCGACCAAGGCCGCAGCGCAGCTGGAAAGCTCCAAGGCCTTCTCCAAGGCTTTCATGCAGCGCCATGCGATCCCCACGGCGGAGTTCGAGACCTTTTCTGACCCCGTGGCAGCCCACGCCTATGTAGACAAGATGGGCGCGCCCATCGTGGTCAAGGCCGATGGCCTGGCCGCCGGCAAGGGCGTGGTCGTGGCGCAAACACTGGCCGAGGCCCATGAGGCGGTGGACTTCATGCTGGTGGACAACACCCTGGGCGTGAGCCACAACGAGGGTGGCGCGCGGGTGGTGATCGAGGAGTTCTTGGCCGGCGAAGAGGCCAGCTTCATCGTCATGTGCGATGGCAAGAATGTGCTGCCACTGGCCACCAGCCAGGACCATAAACGCCTGCTGGACGGCGATGAAGGCCCGAACACCGGCGGCATGGGCGCGTATTCGCCCGCGCCTGTGGTCACAGCCGATGTGCACGCCCGTGCCATGCGCGAAATCATCTTGCCCACCATCAAGGGCATGGAAAAAGATGGCATTACCTTCACCGGCTTTTTGTACGCTGGCCTGATGATCGATGCCAAGGGCAAACCCAAGACCCTGGAGTTCAACTGCCGCCTGGGCGACCCCGAAACCCAGCCGCTGATGATGCGCCTGAAGTCCGATTTGTTCGAAGTGCTGTGGGCCGCGACCGAACCCGGTCCGCACGGCAAGCTGGACCAGATCAGCCTGGACTGGGACCGCCGCATCGCGCTGGGCGTGGTGCTGGCTGCACATGGTTACCCGTTGAGTCCGCGCAAGGGCGACGCCATCACCGGCCTGCCCAAGAACAGCGACGACACCGTGGTGTTCCACGCGGGCACCACCAAGCAGGGCGATGTGGTGTCCACCTCGGGCGGCCGCGTGTTGTGTGTGACTGTGCTGGCCGACAACGTCAAGCTGGCGCAGCAGCAGGCGTATGAAGCCACGCGTGGCATCCACTTTGACGGCATGCAATACCGCCGGGACATCGGCCACCGCGCCGCACGCACTTGAGCTCCGGCCCGGACCTGGCCGTCGCCATGCGCGACTATCTGCTGGGCTTGCAGTCCAGCATCACCCGCCGCATGGCCGAGCTGGACGGCGGCAGCTTTCTGTCCGATGCGTGGGAGAAGCCGGCTGGCGAAACGTTGCAGGGCCGGGGCATCACCCAGATCCTGGAAAACGGCGCCGTGCTGGAGCGCGCAGGTTGTGGCTTCTCGCATGTGCGTGGCCCCAAGCTGCCGCCGTCTGCGACGCAGCACCGGCCGCAACTGGCCGGCGCGCCTTTTGAGGCCATGGGTGTGTCCCTGGTGTTCCACCCGCGCAACCCCTATGCGCCCACGGTGCACATGAATGTCCGCATGATCGTGGCCTCGCCCGCAGATGCTGCACCGGTGTGCTGGTTTGGTGGCGGCATGGATCTGACGCCGATCTACGGCTTTGAAGAAGACGCTGTGCACTTCCATCGCAGCTGCCAGACGGCTCTGGCGCCATTCGGTGACGACAAATACCCGCGCTTCAAGAAATGGTGCGACGAGTATTTTTACCTGAAGCACCGGCAGGAAGCGCGCGGCATTGGCGGCGTGTTCTTCGACGATTTTTCCGAGCTGGGGCAAGACCAGAGCATGACCATGACGCAGGCCGTGGGCTCAGCGTTTCTGGATGCCTATGTGCCCATCTTGCAGCGCCGCAAGGATATGCCGTACGGCGAGCGCGAACGGGCCTTTCAGTTATACCGGCGCGGCCGTTATGTCGAGTTCAACCTGGTGTGGGACCGCGGCACGCATTTCGGTCTGCAGTCGGGCGGGCGTACCGAATCCATTCTGTTGTCCATGCCGCCGCTGGCCAGCTGGTCCTACCAGCACCAGCCGGAAGAGGGTTCTGCCGAGGATGCTTTGGCGCGCCAGTTTCTGCCGCCGCGAGACTGGGTGTGAGCGCTCCACTGCGAAGGATAGGCGTGTTCGGCGGTGCGTTCGATCCGCCGCACAATATGCATCTGGCGCTGGCGCGTACGGCGCTGCAGCAGCTGCAGCTGGATGCCTTGTATGTATTCCCCACCGGCCATGCCTGGCACAAGTCGCGCACCTTGAGCCCGGCCGTATACCGGCTGGCCATGGCCCAATTGGCTTTTGGCGATATTCCCAAAGTGGTGGTGGACCCACGCGAAATTCAGCGCGATGGGCCCACCTACACCATAGATACTTTGAACGAATTGCGTGCCGAGCAGCCCCAGGCAGAGCTGTTCCTGCTGATGGGCGAAGACCAGGCTGCGCGCCTGCCCAGTTGGCATGGTTGGCGGGATATTGTCCAGGCTGCTATAATTTCGGTAGCTTTGCGCGCAGACAGCACAAGCGCAAACAGTCCATTTACGCCTGAATCTGTACCTGAGCTTGTCACCGAAAGTCTGCCGCAAGGGCGCTTTCAGGCACTGCACCTGCCGCCCATGGCGCTGAGTGCCACCGACATTCGACACCGCGTAGCAACATCTCAGGGGATAGCCCATCTGGTCCCCGAAGGCGTGGCGCGCTATATTGACCAACACCATCTCTACCAAGCAAATCGATGACCACCTCTGCCCAATCGGAAACTGTCGCCAAAAAAGACACCCAAAAACTCCAACGCGCCATCGTCGATGGTCTGGAGGATGTCAAAGCGGTAGACATTGTGGTGTTTGACACCGAAGGTTTGTCCGCGCTGTTTGAGCGCGTGATCATCGCCTCAGGTACCTCGAACCGCCAGACCAAGGCCCTGGCCTCCAGCGTGCGCGATGCCGTGCGCGATGCAGGCTTTGCCAAGCCGCGCACCGAAGGCGAGGCCAATGGCGAATGGATCATTGTCGATTGCGGCCGCGCCGTGGTGCACATCATGCAACCCGCGATCCGCCAGTACTACCACCTGGAAGAGCTGTGGGGCGAAAAGCCGGTGCGCCTGAAGCTGGGCTCGGCCAAGCCGCTGCCCAAGGCCGAAGAAGTTAAGGCCCCGGTCAAAGCCCCAGCCAAGAAGACGCCAGCCAAAAAGCTGTCCCCCGCAGCTGCCAAACGCGCCAGCAAGATCGCCGCACGCGAACATGCCGAAAGCCTGCTGGCGCCCGAGCGTCCAGTGCTGGATGCTCCTAAAAAAGCAGCAAAGAAAACGGTGGCAGCACCTGCAGCCGCAAAGGCCGTTCCAGCGAAAAAGGCCGTAGCCGCCAAGGCACCGGCTAAAACTGCAGCCAAAACAGCCGTCAAAACGTCGGCGAAGACGCCGGCCAAGACGGCCGTGAAAACGGCAGTCAAGACCATCGTCATCAAGGCGCCGATCGAAACTGTGAAGAAGGCCGCTGCCGCCAAGCGAGCCGCACCCAAGACCCCCAAGGCCCCGGCCAAACGGGCTCCTGGCCGCAAGTAAATGAAGCTGGTGATTGTGGCCGTAGGCCAGCGCATGCCCGACTGGGCACAAACTGCCTACGACGACTACGCCAAACGCTTCCCGCCTGAGCTCAAGCTGGAGCTCAAGGCGGTCAAGACAGAGCCCCGGGGCTCCAAGACCCTGGAGACGATTTATGCGGCCGAGCGGGAGCGCATAGAAGCAGCCATTATGTCCAGCATCGGGCGCAATGCCCGCATTGTTGCCCTGGATGAACGTGGCACCACACTGACGACTTTGGCATTGGCGGGTAAGCTCAAGACTTGGCAGCTGGAAAGTGATGACGTGGCGCTGGTAATTGGCGGCCCAGACGGGCTGGACCCGGCGTTCCGCCAGGCGGCGCATGAGCGCATCCGGCTGTCGGATTTGACCCTGCCCCATGCATTTGCGCGGGTGCTGCTGGTAGAGCAGCTCTACCGGGCCTGGTCAGTCAACGCAAACCACCCCTATCACCGCGAATAAATACGATGCTGAAATGGTTTGAAAGCCTGGTGCACCCCTACCCGGATGACACCCCCCAGCCGCCACCGAGCGGCTTTTTTCATTTTGTCTGGGTGTGCAGCAAGGGTGCACGCAAATACATCCTGGCCATGACCTTGCTCACGGCCTGCGTGGGGGTGTTTGAGGCCCTGCTGTTCGCCATGATGGGGCGCGTGGTGGACTGGCTGGGCTCGGTGCCGCCGGCCTTGCTGTGGACCCAGGAGCGTACGCATCTCCTGCTGCTGTGCGGGCTGCTGTTGGGGAGTCCGCTATTGATTGCATTGCAGACGCTGTTCAAGCACCAGACCCTGGCGGCCAACTTCCCAATGATGCTGCGCTGGAAGTTCCACCGCCTGATGCTGGGCCAGAGCATGGGCTTTTACCAGGACGAGTTTGCAGGGCGCGTGGCCACCAAGGTGATGCAGACCGCGTTGGCGGTGCGCGATGTGTGCATGATCCTGGGCGATATTCTGGTGTTCGTGACCATCTACTTCGTCACCATGGTGGCGGTGGTGGGGAGCTTTGACGCCTGGCTTCTGCTTCCATTCTTGGGCTGGGTGGTGTTGTACGCGGTGGCGATTCGTTACTTTGTGCCGCGCCTGTCGGGTGTGGCCAAAAAGCAGGCCGATGCGCGTTCGCTGATGACTGGTCGCATTACCGACGCCTACACCAATATCGCTACCGTCAAGCTGTTCTCTCATGCGGGGCGTGAGGCTGGCTATGCGCGTTCGGCGATGCAGGATTTTCTGCAGACTGTGCACCGCCAGATGCGTTTGGTCAGCGGCTTTGAGGTTGTGAATCACGTGCTGGGCATGCTGCTGATTCTGGCAACCGCCGGGGTGGCGCTGTGGCTTTGGACGCAGGGCCAGGTCGGTGTGGGTGCGGTGGCGGCGGCAACGGCCATGTCGCTGCGCCTGAACGGCATTTCCCACTGGGTAATGTGGGAGATGGCGTCCTTGTTTGAGCATGTGGGTACGGTGCAGGACGGCTTGAACACCTTGTCGCGCGTGCAGGCCGTGCAGGACGCTCCCCAGGCCCAGGCGTTGCGTGTTACCAAGGGCGAGGTGCGGTTTGAAAACGTGGACTTTGCCTACGGAGACAAGAGCCCCGGCGCACGCAAGGTGATAGACCATATGTCGCTGCACATCCGCCCCGGCGAGAAGATCGGCCTGGTAGGCCGCTCTGGTGCGGGCAAGTCCACCATCGTCAACTTGTTGTTGCGCTTCTACGACCTGGAGCACGGCCGTATTCTGGTGGATGGCCAGGACATATCGCAGGTGACCCAGGAAAGCCTGCGCGCGCAGATCGGCATGGTGACGCAGGACACGTCGCTGCTGCACCGCTCGGTGCGCGACAACATTCTGTACGGACGCCCGGACGCGACCGATGAGCCTATGGAGGCGGCGGCGCGCCGTGCCGAGGCTTTTGATTTCATCCACACCCTGAGCGACCCGAGTGGCCGCAAGGGCTTTGATGCCCATGTGGGCGAGCGCGGCGTGAAGCTGTCCGGCGGCCAGCGCCAGCGGATTGCGATCGCACGGGTGATGCTGAAGGATGCGCCGATTCTGCTGCTTGATGAGGCAACCAGTGCCCTGGATTCCGAGGTTGAGGCGGCCATCCAGTCCAGCCTGTACCGTCTGATGGAGGGCAAGACCGTGGTCGCGATTGCCCACCGCTTGTCCACCATTGCGGCCATGGATCGCCTGGTGGTGCTGGATAAGGGGCGCATCGTGGAAGTCGGTGACCACCGCAGTCTGCTGGAGGCAGGTGGCCTGTACGCGAGACTGTGGGCGCACCAGAGCGGTGGCTTCCTGGGCGAGGACGACGAGGATGGTGTGCCCACATCTGACGTTGGCGAACCTCGGTCGGTCGTGCCTGCGCAGTAGTTGCAGGGTGGCATGATTCAGAAATTTCGAATCATTCCAACAAATTGAGTGAACTTTTCGCCACGAACGGTTCCTAAAATGAACTTTACATTTTAAGAACCGGGCGCTTGAACCGCTCGGGTTTCACCACGATGCCCGTTTCTTCCGCACCCATAGCCAAGGCCAAGCAGGCCTCTACCTACACCGGCGTGGCAATTGCCCTGCATTGGATTCTGGCTCTAGCCTTGGCGGGCATTTTTGCCGTTGGCACCTATATGGTGGGCCTGCCTTTCTCACCCGCGCGGCTCAAGCTGTACAACTGGCACAAGTGGGCCGGCATCACGATTTTGACCTTGTCCGCCCTGCGACTGTTGTGGCGCGCCACGCACCGCCCCCCGGCCTTGCCCGAAGCCATGGTCCGCGACATGCCCACATGGCAGCAGTGGGCGCACCATGCGACGCACGGCCTGATGTATGCGCTGTTTTTTGCGGTGCCGCTGCTGGGCTGGGCCTATAGCTCGGCTACTGGTTTCCAGATCGTGGTCTTCGGGCAGATTCCGTTGCCGGACTTGGTACCCGCCAGTAAGGAGTTGGCCGAGTTCCTGAAGCCTCTGCACCGTTTGTCGGCATGGGCGCTGTGTGCCTTGGTGGTGGTGCACGTAGCCGCCGCGCTGAAGCACCAGTTTGTGGACCGTGATGGCCTGATTTCCCGCATGTGGCCTGGCAAATCCTGATCTATCTTGATCTATCCGTCTGAGCATCGCTTTTTCTCATTTCGAAAGGTATCCATGTCCCGTCTCCTGAATTTGTCGCTTGCTGCCCTGGCCTTGGGTTCCAGCCTGGGGGCTTATGCCGACCAGAAGCTGCTGCCTGCCGGAAGCGAAATCGTGTTCGTCAGCAAGCAGATGGGTGTGCCGGTAGAGGGCCGTTTCAAGAAATTTGACGGACAGGTCAGCTTCGACCCGGCCAAGCTGGATGCCAGCAAGATCAGCTTTACCGTGGACATGGCCAGCGCCACATTGGGCGTGCCAGAGACCGATGCCGAGCTGCCCAAGCCGACCTGGTTCAATCTGGGCAAGTTTCCCCAGGCCAGCTTTGTCTCCAGCGGCGTCAAGGCGCTGGGCGGCGGCAAGTACGACGTTGCCGGCAAGCTGACCATCAAGGGCCAGGCCCGTGATGTCGTGGTGCCGGTGACCATGGTGCAGACGGGGGCCAACACCGTGGCATCGGGCGTGCTGCCGATCAAGCGTCTGACCTTCAAGATTGGCGAAGGCGAGTGGGCCGATACCTCTATGGTGGCCGACGACGTACAAGTCAAATTCAAATTCAATCTGACGGGTGTTGGCAAGCTCTAGACCCGGCTGTTTTCCTGTTTCCTGTTTCCCTAAACCACTCTTGAAAGAGAACCCATGCGCCACACCTTGCTCGCTCTTGCCGCTATCGCCACCTTGTCTGCTGGGGCAGCCCAGGCTGAGTCCGCAACCTATGCGATTGACCCCAGCCACACTTATGTGACCTTTGAAATCGGCCACATGGGCACCTCGACCAACCGCGGTCGTTTCGACAAGAAAGAAGGCTCTGTCCAGCTCGACGTGGCTGGCAAGTCCGGCAAGGTGGATCTGACCATCGACGCTGCTTCGCTCTCTACCGGCTCGGCTGCGTTCAACAAGCATCTGCAAAGCGCTGACTTCTTCAACGTGGAGCAATTCCCCACGATCAAGTTCAGCGCCGACAAGTTCGTCTTCACGGGCGACAAGGTGTCTGAAGTGGTGGGCAGCCTGACGCTGCTGGGCAAGACCAACCCTGTGACGCTGAAGGCCAGCAACTTCAACTGCTACCAAAACCCCATGCTCAAGCGTGAAGTGTGCGGTGGCGACTTCGACACCACCATCCAGCGCAGCCAATGGGGCATGACCTGGGGCGCCAACTACGGCTTCCCTGACGCCGTGCACCTGATCGTCCAAGTGGAAGCCGTCTTTTTGGGGCAGGCCTGCCGTGATAATCGTGCCATGACCGATTTCATCTATCTTGCCTCGCAAAGCCCTCGCCGCAGCCAGCTGTTGGACCAACTGGGGGTACGCCATGAGCTGCTGCTGCCCGATCCGGACGAGGACAGCGAGGGACTTGAGGTTGCTATAAAAAACGAAGCGCCTGCCGTATATGTTCAGCGCGTGACAGGCCTAAAGCTTGATGCAGCCGTGGCGCGGTTGAAGCGCCGTGGCCTGCCTGTGGCGCCCATCCTGTGCTCGGACACCACGGTGGCGCTGGGCCGCAACATTCTGGGTAAGCCGGTCGATGCCCAGGATGCGGCGCGTATGTTGTCCGCTTTAGCCGGCACCAGGCACCGTGTGCTGACGGCGGTGGCGGTGCAGCAGCGCCGCAAGCGGGGGCAGGCCCTGAGCGCATCGCACGTCGATTTTGCCCCCATGTCTACGGCCCAGATCAAGGCCTATGTGGCCTCAGGTGAGCCCATGGGCAAGGCGGGGGCCTACGCGGTGCAGGGGCGGGCGGCAGGGTTTATCTCGCATATCCGTGGCAGCTATTCAGGCATCATGGGCCTGCCCATGTTCGAGACGGCCGAGTTGCTGCGCTCCCTGGGTTTCAAACTTTGACCAATCTGCCTATGCAACAAGACATTCTCATCAATTGGTCACCGCAGGAAACCCGTGTCGCGGTGGTGGAGCACGGCTCTGTGCAAGAGCTGCATGTGGAGCGCACGCTGGAGCGCGGCATGGTGGGCAATGTCTATCTGGGCAAGGTGGTGCGGGTGCTGCCCGGCATGCAGTCCACCTTTATCGATATCGGGCTGGAACGTGCGGCTTTCCTGCACGTGGCCGATCTGGCCAATGGTTTCGTGGGCCACAAGTCGGCCGAGCTGGATGCCAATGGTGTCGCTAAGCCGGCGGCGCCCGTGGTGCCTATCGAGCGCCAGGTGTTTGAAGGCCAGGCCTTGATGGTGCAGGTCATCAAGGACCCCATCGGCACCAAGGGTGCGCGTCTGTCGGCACAGATCAGTATTGCCGGGCGCCTGCTGGTGTTTCTGCCGCAGGACGACCATGTTGGTGTGTCGCAAAAGATCCCTCTGGCCCAGCGCGAAGATTTGCGCAAGCGCCTGCAGGCGCTGGTGGGTGATGCGTCCACGGGTGGCGGTGGTGGCTTCATTCTGCGTACCAATGGCGAAGACGCCACGGATGAAGAGCTAGCCGACGACATTGCCTACTTGCGCAAGACCTGGGCGCGTATCAAAAGCGCGTCCGTACGCTTGCCCCCCACGTCTTTGTTGCACCAGGACCTGAATCTATTGCAGCGCGTGCTGCGTGATTTGGTGTGTGAGCAGACCCAGACGATTCGCCTGGACTCGCGCGAGCAGTTCGAGATGCTGCAGGCTTTTGGCAAGGAATTCATGCCGGCCGCAGTGGAGAAGCTGCAGCACTACAAGGGCGAGCGGCCGATCTTTGACCTGTTCTCCATCGACGAGGAAATCGCCAAGGCCCTGGGCCGGCGTGTGGAGCTGAAGTCGGGTGGCTACCTGATCGTAGACCAGACCGAGGCGCTGACCACGGTAGACGTGAATACCGGCGCGTTCGTTGGTGCGCGCAATTTCGACGACACGATCTTCAAGACCAATCTGGAAGCCACGCAGGCGATCGCCAGGCAATTGCGCCTGCGTAATCTGGGCGGCATAGTGATCGTGGACTTCATCGACATGGCGCGTGAAGAGCACCGTGATGCAGTGCTGGCCGAGTTTCGCAAGCAGCTGGCGCGTGACCGCGTGAAGACCACGGCCGGTAGCTTTTCGGCGCTGGGTTTGGTGGAAATGACACGCAAACGCACCCGTGAATCGCTGGCGCACATGTTGTGCGAACCCTGCGCCGTGTGCAGCGGCAAGGGCAGCGTGAAGACGGCGCGCAGCGTGACCTACGACATCCTGCGTGAAATTCTGCGCGAGGCGCGCCAGTTCAATCCGCGCGAGTTCCGCGTGGTGGCCTCGCCCAAAGTCATAGAGTTGTTTCTGGATGAAGAAAGCCAGCACCTGGCCGGCCTGAGCGACTTCATCGGCAAACCCATTTCCTTGCAAAGCGAGGCCGCTATGGGGCAGGAACAGTACGACATCGTCCTTTTGTAGACCCATGCCCAGCCAACGCACAGCTAACCAGCAGCCCATCCCCATCCTGATGTACCACCAGATCGACACGGCGCCGCCCAAGGGCGCGCCGTTTCGCAGCCTGGTGGTGTCACCGCGAAGCTTTGCACGCCAGATGGCGCTACTGAAGCTGCTGGGTTACCAGGGCTTGTCCATGCAGGCTCTGCAGCCGTATCTGGCCGGCAGCAAGACCGGCCGGGTGGTGGGCATCACTTTTGACGACGGGTATTTGAACAATCTGCACTACGCCTTGCCTGTGTTGCAGCGCTACGGCTTTTCGTCCACCTGCTATGTGGTCAGCCAGCGCCTGGGCCAGACCAATGCCTGGGACGCCGAGATCGGCATCGCCCAGACGCCGCTGATGGACATGGCGCAGCTGCGGGCCTGGGTTGCGGGCGGGCAGGACGTAGGTGCCCATACCCGCCACCATGTACGCCTGCCCCAGCAAGATGCCGCCACCAGCCGCAGCGAGGTCATGCTCTGCAAATCGGAGCTGGAAGACGGCCTGGGTGTCACGGTCAACCACTTCTGCTATCCCTACGGGGAATACACGGCCGAGCATACGGAGCTGGTACATGAGGCTGGTTTTTGCACGGCTACCACCACCCAGCGCAGCCGTTGCCTGGCGGGCGAAGACATGCTGCAGCTGCCGCGCGCCCCGGTGGCACGCTCTACCAGCCTGCTAAATCTGTGGATGAAGCTGGGTACGGCCTACGAAGACCGCCGCCGCGCATGAGTATCCCCACCAAAGCCCAGCGTTTGGCGGATGCACGTTTGCGCATCGCTGTGTTCAATCGTATTTTTGAGCCTACCGGTGGTGGTGCGGAGCGCTATTCAATAGCGCTGGTGGAGCATTTGGCCCAGCAGCACGAAATCCATGTATTTGCCCAGGCAGTGGGGCACGTTATTCCTGGCGTGACTTTCCACCTCGTTCCCACGCTATTCAAGAAGCCGCGTTGGTTGAACCAGCTGTGGTATGCCACCGCGACTTGGTGGCTGACACGCCGGAATTTTGATGTTGTTCATTCTCATGAAAACACGTGGCATGGACAGCTGCAAACCTTGCACGTGCTACCTGTTAAGTACAACCTTTTCCATGGGCATGGCAACAGTCCGCTTAGCGGACTCAGATACGGGCTGCGCTGCTTGAAAGTGCTGACCAGTCCACGCTTGTTGACATACCTTGCGTTGGAGTCCACTCGGCTGAGGTTGCGGCCAGGGCGCAAGATTGTGGTTGCTTCGCCCAGTCTTGGAGCCATCGTTGCGAAGGCTTATCCGCGTAGCGCGCACATGTTGACAGTGATCACGCCGGGGGTTGTTGTGCCGACGTTACCCTCAAATGAGGAGGCTCGGCAGGTTCAGCAGCGGACAGCCCGCAGTCAATTGGGTCTGCCTGTGGACGGATTGGGTATTTTGCTAGTAGGCAATGATTACCGTAAGAAGGGTTTAGCTACCTTGCTAAAGGCTCTAGCGCAGATGGATCTGGTGTCGCAACCGGTCTGGCTGGCTGTGGTTGGAAGTCAGGTGCAGATTCCCCTGTGGCAGGCGGAGGCGGCCGTGCTGGGTATTGGTGGGCGAGTACATTTTTTAGGCCCTTTGCACAAGGTTGACTTGGCGTACCAGGCTGTTGATGTGCTAGCGCACCCTACGCTGGAGGACACGTTTGCCATGGTTGTTCTCGAAGCCATGTCATTTGGTTTGCCGGTCGTTGTCAGTGGCGAGCGTTGGTGCGGCATCAGCAGTCTGCTGACTGCTGGTGACCAAGCCTTGGTGCTTTCCGACCCCGAAGATGTGGTCGAGCTAAAGGCTGCTTTGATGCGCTTACTGGGTGATCCGGAACTGCGCCACCAACTGGGTACTGCAGCACGTGCATTTGCCCAGTTGCATGGTTGGACAAATAAAGCGCTTGAGCAAGAGTCTTTGTACCGGAGCGCTTTGGGTTGAAACTCAGAGCACGAGCTTGAAATGCTTGCGGCTGAAGTCTAGTCCGGTAAGCGTTTCTACTTGTCGCATGAGGTGGTATTTGTTTTCTTTGGGGGTTGGCTTGTAGTCTGGATCAATATGTAACTCTTGTTCTGCACCCGTGCG
>JAPLPK010000213.1 GCA_026400275.1 Burkholderiales bacterium | reverse complement strand
CCAAAAAACTTGGTCTGGTTTTCTGGATTAAGTGAAAAAAGTCATGCTATAATGTAAGACTTGAAATGCGGGAATAGCTCAGTTGGTAGAGCGCAACCTTGCCAAGGTTGAGGTCGAGAGTTCGAGACTCTTTTCCCGCTCCAAATTAGTAAAAAAGGAAGCTATATGCTTCCTTTTTTACGTCCAGATTTTGTTCTTAACGAAATGGTTGTGTATTGGATGCCTTTCCGGAGAGATTGCATTCAATCACTTCAGCGCGATCTCCACCCCCTCCCGAGAAGACAGCTGCGCGGCCCCAAAAAGATCTTGAATACGTTCTGAGGTAACACGGGTTTTTCCAGCGATATCTGTTATCAGGAATATCTGGTAGTCGCCTTAAAATCCGGCCCTGTCAACCGTCGTGTTGCCGGGGCTGTTTTGTTTCAACACGCCAGTGCATTGCGAAGTAGGCTCGGTGGTGTAATGGGTCGCGACAGCAGACTTAAAATTTCTCTTGGTTAAGGGTCTCTTCTAAAATTACGTTATAAATCAAATGCTTGCAGACGTTTTCACTAAGCCATAAAAAAGCTTTTGTACAATTTTTGAACAGGTGGTGTGTGTTTTGTAGGCACTGGAGACTTGTAAAAATGTCAAAAATGGCCTGATGCATAATGTAGTGCTCAGCTGAAATTGCCCCGATGATGAAATCGGTAGACATACCGGACTTAAAATCCGGAGCCGCAAGGCGTGCCGGTTCAAGTCCGGCTCGGGGTACCAGTTACAGCACCTCAAACGACATAGCACCTCCATTACTACGCACTAGGCCCCCTGGGCAGGGTGGCATCGCACGTAGTGGGGACGTTTACGGGGATTAAACCGGATGTCGTTGCGTACATGGGCGTATCCCTTTCCATCCCCTGGCTCTGTAGCCGTATCGGCTACCTTGTATGACTCTGCAGCCAGGGGGCCAGAAATTCCGCAATTTTTCTTTTCAAAGCATCGCTCTGACACCCATACGCACTGCCTTTGATGGCGTCCCCGCGTAGCCGTCCAGGTGTAGCTTGTCAGCAACCTCAAGCACCAGCTTACTAAACGCCCTGGGCTTCCGACCCTCAACCCGGCAACACAGAAAACTGTACCCGTGCCAGTAGATGCTGACAGTAGATGGATGCAACCCCGGTGTCCGCACAATGAACCTCTGGTACCCGTAGTCGCTTGTCTTTTTGTTCGCACTCAAGACGTACCTCCGCGCTCAACAGCCGCCCATAGTTCATTGTTTTCAGCCTCTAACGCTACCTCTGTATTCCCGACTTTGGGTACCCAATCTGGACGGAACGCTCCGTGTAACTGCTTCTTTTTGCCCCATAGCGGAGCTGTAGGCTTGAAAATCCGGCAAAAACTGTCCCCGCTGGGGCCGATTTTGGTGAGGCCTTTGGTTTTTGCTTTCGACGTTCCAATCCCGACAGTCTCCTAGCGGCCAAGTCACGCTGGTAAAGCCAAGTCTTTACTTCGCAAATTGCCGCCTTCAAGAGCATCCGTGCAGGCATACTTCGAAATGGAGGGTCGTGTGTGCGCACGATCGTCCGTTTCCCTTCCCTAAAACGTCCATCTGCTGCTGTAAGACTGCCCATGGAATTCATTCGCTCCAGCCCGCTTGTGCCCTGGTTGCTGCTGTTTCTGGCAGCGGGCTTGGCGGCGGTTGTGGTGTATTTGCTGTGGCGCTGGCAGCGTACGGCTATGCGGCTGGCCGAGGTGTCGCGCGAGTTGGCCCAGGCCTACGCCCGCGACAGCCTGACCGGCTTGTTGACGCCGCGGCAGTTTGAGCGCGAGCTGGACCATGCCGTGCTGCACGGCGATTTCGAGGGGCAGGCGGTGTGCGTTCTGTATACCGATGTGGACCACTTCCGCTCGACCAATGAGGCGTTTGGCAAGCAGGCCGGAGACCAGGTGCTGCAGGAACTGGCCAAGCGCATCCAGACGCGGCTGGGCAGCGGCATCATTGCGGCGCGCATGGTGGGCAACGAGTTCGCAGTCATCGTTCGGGGTGGTCTGGAGACCGGGCGGCACGCTGCGGCGCTGGTGACTGCGGCCTGCGCGGCTCCGATTCTGGTGCAGTCCAAGGCCAAATCGCAGTCTTTAATATTCACCTGTTCGATTGGCCTGGCCGCGTACCCAGAGCACGCTGAGCGGCGCAATCTGGTGGAGCGGGCGGCGATGGCCATGCGCTCGGTCAAGCTGGCCGGTGGTGACGGCTTTGCCGAATACGACCCGCTGCTTGCCCAGGCGCGGCGCGACAGCGCTTCGCTGATGCACGATCTGCGTGGCGCGCTGGAGCGGCAGGAATTCCAGCTGTACTACCAGCCGAAGATTGACGCCCGTAGCCTGCAAGTGACCTCGGCTGAGGCCTTGATTCGCTGGCGCCACCCCAAGCGTGGCCTGGTCGGGCCAGATAAATTCATTTCGCTTGCTGAGCGCTACGGGATGATGCAATCCATTGGCCGCTGGGTTATCGAGCAGGCCTGCCTGCAGGCGCAAATCTGGCGCGAGCAGGGCCTGAGCATGCGCATCGCCGTCAATATCTCGGGCCAGCAGCTGCGCCGTGATGATTTCGCCGAGCATCTGCACAGCGTGCTGGTGCAGACCGGCACGCCAGCGGCCCGCTTCACCTGCGAGATCACCGAGTCAGTGGCTTTGGAAAACACTGCCGCGACGATGTTGACGTTCGAAAAGCTGCGCGCCATGGGCGTGCATGTGTCGATTGACGACTTTGGCACTGGGCATTCGAGTCTGGCCACGTTGCGCAAACTGCCTGCGGCCGAGCTGAAGATTGACCGCGCCTTCGTCATTGACCTGGAAAGCAGCGAGCACGCCCAGTTCATCGCTAACTCGGTGGTGCGCATGGCCCACGCGCTGGACATGCGAGTCGTCGCTGAAGGGGTTGAAACCCGCGACCAACGCGATCTGCTGGTAGCTATGGGTTGCGATGAGCTGCAAGGCTACCTGTTTGCCAAACCCATGCGTGCCAAGGAGCTGGGCGTATGGGCTGCCAGAGAGCATGAAAAGGCGGAGGCCCTTTTTCGCCCGTCACTGTATTTTGAGAGCGATCCGCTTGCGTGAGTCTTAACCCTAGATCCGGCAGTTGACCGCTTGCAATTGTCTGGAATGCCGCGCGGTCATTGGCTTTGTGTCACTTGATCACGATCACCTTTTGGTTGAGAGCGCTACGCACCCAAGGGCACCACGCTGACCACGCCATTGTGCGTTGCTTCTCCTTGCGGGCAAGAGCCCGCAGCGTCGGCGCGCCTTCCCTGGCGCGCCCATCGCGGCACCCTCCGGCGCGTTCAACTGCCGGATCTAGGCTAACTGGCTCGCCAATACGCCCGTGCCCTCTCCAAGTCCTGCACGGTGTCTATATCCAATACGCAGCCGGCATCAAATACTATCAATTTTGTAGTTGCTTGCGCAGGTAGTATCTGCGCTGCACCGCTATTTCCTTTGAGACTCGCCAGCGCCTCGCCGCATGCGGCCGAGAAGCGCACCGGGTGGCCGCGCTGGCCGTCAAACATCGGCACCAGCATGTCGGTCGGCATGGTAGCGGTGGCGATCTGTCGCAGCGTTTCTGCCTGCACCAATGGCAAGTCGCCGGGCAGAATCAACCAGCCTGGGGCATCGCGGGTGGCGCGTACGGCGGCGGCAATGCTGTCGCCCATGCCAGGGTGGCCGGCGTCCTCCAGGTGCCAGCGCAGGCCGCTGGCGCGCACGGCGGCCAGGGTGTGCTGCAGCACCGTCATGCCATGCAGATCGGCCTGAAGCTTGTGCACCGTGCCGCCAGACGCCATAAATCGCTCGCCGCGGCCAGAGGCCAATACCAACACTACCGGCAGCAGTTCAGACATGGGCCGGGCTGGCGGAAGCGGCAAAGTCTGGAACTGGGCTGGGCAGGCTGTTCTTCACCTGGATGATTTCCGCCAGGATGGACACCGCTATCTCTGCCGGCGTGCGGGCCTGGATGCGCAGGCCGACCGGGCCGTGCAGCCGCGCCAGCTGCGCCGCGCTCAGGTCGAAGTGTTCGGCTAGCCGCTGCTTGCGTGTGGTCTGGTTGCGCTGTGAGCCGAGTGCGCCAACGTAAAACGCCTGCGAGGTCAGCGCCTCCATCAAGGCCATGTCGTCTAGCTTGGGGTCGTGCGTCAGTGCGACGATGGCGGTGTGGGCGTCGGGCTGCAGCGCACGCACTGCGTCGTCGGGCATGCCGTCCACGCGTTGCACACCTGGGGCCAATGGCAGCGCGTATTCCTCACGCGGGTCGCACACCAGCACCTCGAAATCCAGCGCCGTAGCCATGCTGGCGACGGCCTGCGACAACTGGCCTGCGCCTATCAGCAACAGGCGCCAGCGGGGCCCGAACAAGGTGGTGAGCGTCTGGCCGTCGAACGCCATCGCCTGGCTGCGCGTTGCAGTGTGCAGTTGCACCGCGCCGGTGGCCAGGTCCAGCGTACGTGCGACCAGCTGGTGGGCGCTGGTGCGTTGCAGCAGGTCGGTAATCCAATCGGTGGCTTGCAAGGGTTCCTGCACCAGGCGCAGGCTGCCGCCGCAGGGCAGGCCGAAACGGGCGGCCTCGTCCTTGGTTACGCCGTAGCTCAGCAGCGCAGGCAGGCCGCGCGCCGGCTGGGCGCGGGTGTGCAAATCGTCCTCGATGCAGCCGCCTGAAACTGAGCCGCTGACCAGACCGTCGTCGCGCAGCGCCAGCAGTGCACCGCAGGGGCGCGGGGCGCTGCCCCAGGTCTCCACCACGGTGAACAAGGTGACCGCATGGCCGGCACGCCGCCAAGCCAGGGCATCGCCCAAAACGCGTAAATCTAAACTGTCCATCCCGGCCTTTTCACTCAGCAAGCATTGGTTACGCGGAGGGCAGTGGTGCTGCCCACCCCTGTTTGTGTCAGGCTTGCTGCAGAGCTTCGGACTGTATGGGCAGGCGCCGAATGCGCTTACCGGTGAGGCTGGCGACGGCGTTGGCAATTGCCGGGCCGATCAGCGCGGTAGCCGGCTCGCCCAGGCCGCCGGGGGACTCGGTGCTGGGCACCAGCACGATGTCGATCTTCGGGGCTTCGAACATGCGCACGGGGGCGAAGGTATGGTAGTTTTCCTGCTGCACCCGGCCCTTGTCGAGGGTGATCTGGTGCTTCAGCGCCGCCCCCATGCCGAACATTACGCTGGACTGGATTTGCGCCTCTACCGTGTCGGGGTTGATCAGGTGGCCGGCATCGACCGCTACCGTCACGCGGTGCACACGCACAGCGCCATCTTGCAGGCTGATTTCGGCCACCTGGGCCAGGTAGCTGCCATAGCCTTCCATCAATGCTATGCCCCGGGCCCGGCCTTTGGTCAGCGGTTGGCCCCAGCCGGATTTGTCGGCCGCCAGCTTGAGCACGTTGGCAAAACGAGGCTTACCCTCCAGCAGCGCCATGCGGTAGGCGTAGGGGTCCTGGCCTGCGGCTTTGGCCATTTCGTCTACGAAGCTCTCGTTGGCAAACGCGTTCATGTTGTGGCTGACGCCACGCCAGTAGCCGGCGCGCAGGCCGGTATCGAAGATCACCAGGTCGAACTGCGTGTTCGGGATGTTGTAGCCCGGCACCGAGGCCTCGGCCATGAACGGGTCCACCATGTCTTTGGGCAGGCCAAACGCCCGCTGCGTCACTGACTGCGAGGCCACCTTGAAATGCAGGGCCACCGGCTTGCCGGCTGCGTCCAGCCCGGCTTTGAGCTGGTTGATAGCCACCGGGCGGTAGAAGTCGTGGGTGAAGTCGTCTTCGCGGGTCCATAGCAGCTTGACCGGCTTGCCCACGGCCTTGGAAATTTGCGCTGCCTGCACGATAAAGTCCAGCTCCAGTCGGCGCCCAAAGCCACCGCCGAGGAAGGTTGTTTTGAGGGTGATCTGCTCCGGCTTGACGCCCAACGCCGCAGCCACCGCGCCCTGTGCGCCCTGCTGGAACTGGGTCGGGCCGATCAGCAAGACCTTGTCGCCGTCCACATGGGCGGTGAAGTTCATTGGCTCCAACGGGCCATGGGCCTGCAGCGGCTGGATGTATTCGGCTTCGACCACTTTGCTGGCGGATTGCATGGCTGCAGCCACGTTGCCCTGCGGCTTGGCGATCTCCAGGACTTTGCCATGCAGCGCGGCGTCGCGCGTGGCGGCAATCATGCTGGCGTCGCTGAGGGCGGCGACCGGGCCTTCGTCCCATTCGATGGTGATCGTGTCGCGTGCCTTGCGGGCACGCCACCAGCTGTTGGCCACCACGGCTACGCCGTCACGGATGGCCACCACGTCGATCACGCCGGGCATGCCTTTGGCCTGGCTGGCGTTAAAGCTCTTCACCGTGCCGCCGATTACCGGGCATTGCGCCAGTGCGGCGTAGACCATGCCAGGCAGCTTCACGTCGATGCCGTATTCGGCCGTGCCATTGATCTTGGCCGCCGTATCCACGCGCTTGGCGCGCTTGCCCACCAGCACGAAATCTTTGGGGTCTTTCAGTTGCGGTTTTTCCGGCACCGGTAGCAGCGAAGCGGCGGCGGCCAGTTGGCCGTAGCTGGCTTTTTGGCCGTTCGGGCCGAACACCATGCCTTTGCTGGCACGCAGGCTAGACGCGTCCACCCGCCATTCGGCGGCGGCCGCCGCGACCAGCATTTCGCGGACCTGGGCGCCGGCGATGCGCAGCTTCTCCCAGCCGTCGCGCACCGAGGTCGAGCCGCCAGTGATCTGCGCGCCGAGTAGGGCGTTGGTATAGACGGCAGCGGGCGGCGCGGCCTCGACCGTGATCTGCGACAGTTCCACGCCCAGCTCCTCGGCGATCAGCATTGACATCGAGGTGTACACGCCCTGGCCCATTTCAGAGCGGGCAACCTGCAGCGTGATGGCGTTGTTGTCTGCGATGTGGACCCAGGCATTCGGCGTGTGCACCGTGCCGGCGGCGAGCGCCTGGCCGGGCGCGCTGGGCAGCACAAAGCCCATGACCAGGCCGCTGGAGGCCAGGGCGGACGAGGACTTGAGAAAGCTGCGACGGGTGGTATCGGTATGCATGATGGTGGTCTCCATTCGTCTCAGGCTTTGTGGCGCAGCATGGCACCCGCATCCTTGATGGCGATGCGCATGCGGTTGTAGGTGCCGCAGCGGCACAGGTTGCCGCTCATTGCGCTGTCGATGTCGGCATCGCTGGGGTTGTTGTTCTTGGCCAGCAGCGCGGCCGCGCTCATCAGTTGGCCCGACTGGCAGTAGCCGCACTGCGGCACTTCATGCTTGATCCAGGCAACCTGCAGCGGATGGGTGCTGGTTTTGGACAGACCTTCGATGGTGGTGACGCTCTTGCCCGCCACGCTGGCCAGTGGTGTCTGGCAGGAGCGCACGGCCTGGCCATTAACGT
>JAPLPK010000059.1 GCA_026400275.1 Burkholderiales bacterium | reverse complement strand
AGCGAGGCACTGGACCTGGTCAACGCCACCCAAACCCATGCCGACCTGAGCGAAGCGCTTCCTGGCGTGTTGGTCGGCCTGCTGCATTCACGCATGGCCGTGGCCGAGAAAAAGGCGGTGATGGACATGTTCAACGAAGGCCTGATGGGCGTGCTGGTCAGCACCACGGTGATCGAGGTCGGCGTGGACGTGCCAAATGCCTCGCTGATGGTGATCGAACATGCCGAGCGCTTTGGCCTGAGCCAGCTGCACCAGCTGCGCGGCCGGGTGGGGCGGGGCGCCGCTGCATCGGCCTGCGTGCTGCTGTACTCCACCGGCGACGCGCCGCGCCTGGGCGAGGTGGCCCGCGCCCGCCTGAAAGCCATGGCCGAGACCAACGACGGCTTCGAGATCGCCCGGCGCGACCTGGAGATACGCGGCCCCGGCGAGTTCCTGGGCGCGCGCCAGTCGGGTGCCGCGCTGCTGCGCTTTGCGGACCTGGAAACCGACCACGAGCTGCTGGAATGGGCCCGCGCCCTGGCGCCCACCATGCTGGACCGCTACCCGACCCTGGCCGAACAGCATGTGCAGCGCTGGCTGGGCAGCAAGGCGGAATACCTCAAGGCCTGATCAAGGGCTGAGCAAGGCCCTGGACACCAGACGCAGCAGTTCGGCGTGGATGTCTGCCCGCGCGCGGCTGCCGCCGTCGTCGCACAGCGGGTCGGGTTCGCCCTCTTCGGCCAGGATGGCCCGGCCGTTGGCCTGGCATTCGCGCAGAAAGCTGAAGTGGATGGCGTCTGGCACCGTGGCGTAGCTTGAGCCCGGGATGGCCTGTGCCAAGGGTGCACCCTCAACGGCCCGTGGATGGGTGCCGGGCCGGCCCAGGTTGATGATCTGCACCGGCACCGTGATGCTGTGCAGGCTGTTTGCTTCAAAGGCCTGGGCCAGGCCAGGGTCGATGGCGATGGCCTGCTGGATGCGCGGGTCTTTGAACGACTGGCCGAAGTGCGCAGCGTCCAGCTGCCGCAGACCCACCGGGCTGCCGGCCAGCCAGCGGCATTCGCCCAGGCGCACGGTCATGGCCGCCGGGTCCTCGCAGTAGCGGGCATAGCGATCCAGATTCACCCGCGCGCCGGCCAGCGCCAACGCGGTGTGGCCGCCCAGCGAAAAGCCCAGCACGGCCACCCGGTTTGGCTGGATGCGGGCCTGCCAGTCTGGCTGGGCCAACAGGGCTGTGAGCACGGCGGAGATGTCGGCCGGCCGTTCCCAGATGCGCATGGTGGCTTCGGGCGTGGAGTCGGCGGTGGTAGTGCCGGGGTGGTTGGGCGCGGCCACGATGTAGCCTCGCTGGGCCAAGGGCCCGGCTAGCCAGCCCATACCGGCCGCATTTCCGCCCGACCCATGCGACAGCAGTAGTAGCGGGTAGCGGCCCGGCGCCACAGGCGCATCCTGGCGCACCGGCGTGCCTTTGAATAAGCGGTTTTCTTCCAATAGCAGGGCCTGTCCGCCCGGTGCAGTCGGGTACCACAGCAGCACATCTAAAGTGCGTTCGCGGGCTGCAGTGGGTAGATATATGTGTTGGAGTCCGGGGGCGTCTTGCGACCAGGCGCATGGCGTGAGGCCGGCCAGGCAGAGCAGCAGATATCGCCAGCAGGAGAAGATCAGGGGCATGGTGTTTCCTCAGGTAGAGTGGGCGCGCCGGCGGCTTGCCGGCACCAGGCGAAGAATGGCGTTTGTCCCTCGTTTTGGCGCCCTGCAAGCGGATAGAGGCCGACCTGGAACACGATCCAGGCCTTTCGACTGACTGATTTACCGATTCCATCCATGTTTTTTGTTCCCCTTCCATTTGTTGTGGCCTTGGTGCTGGTGTATTTGCTGGCGCAGATGACCTGGCGCCAGGGCGCCGTGGTGCTGGCGAACCGGCGCTTTCGTTTGCTGCTGGGCGGCTATGCCCTGTTGTCGATGCTGTTGGGCCTGCGCTGGGGTTATGGCGTGAAGACGCTGCTGCCGCTGCAGGCAACTTTGGCCGTGGCGCTGGCGGCCTGGGCCTGGTGCTGTTACCAGAGTCTGGCTGCATCCTCGGCCCCCCGCTGGCAGGGGCTGCACGGCTTGCCTGCGGTGCTGGTCGTGCTGCTGTTTGCCGCCTGGCCCGATGGGGTGGACGCGGTCGTGGTGCTGGCCTCTCTGGGCTACGGCCTGGCCTTGCTGCGGCTGGCGCGGCGCGGGCCAGATGCGCTGGGCCTGGCCCGGTTGGACGAAGCCTTGCTGGCCCACCGCGCGCTGTGGGCTACGGCTGTGCTGTTGCTGATGTCGGCGCTGGCCGATGTGTTCATCGCCTGGGACATACGCCACAACGCCGGCAGCCATAGCGCTGCGGTGGTGGGGGCGGGCCAGTTGCTGATGCTTTTGTTGTGCGGCTATGCTGCGTCGGTGGCGGCAGACAGCTTGCCAGAGACCGAGAACAAGTCTGAGCCCGTGGCAGACACGCCGGCGCCTGTGGCCGAGACGCTGGCGGATGGCCCCCGCATCCGCGATGCGCTCCATGCGTTGCTGCAGCAACAGCCGCTGTACCTGCAGCCCGATCTGAACCTGCTGCGCCTGGCGCGCAAAAGCGGCATTCCTGCGCGCCAGATTTCGGCGGCCATCAACCAGGTGGAGGGCAAGAACGTGTCGCAGTACGTCAACGACTTTCGGGTCCAGCATGCCTGCCGTTTGCTCTTGACCACCGAGCAGACCGTGGCCGACGCCATGCTGGCCAGCGGCTTCCAGACCAAGTCGAACTTTCAGCGTGAATTTCGCCGCGTGACGGGCACCACACCGCAGCTGTGGCGGCAGGCCCAGAAAGACGGAGTGCTATAGAGCTGCGGGTTCAAAGCCTGACCACAGCGGGTTCAGGTCCGGGAACTGCCATTGCTGCGGGTCTTCGCGGGCGACGATTTTTTCCTTGCAGTCGGGTGCGCTCAGGTCGATCAAAAAGGGCGGCAAACGCAGATTGGATCTGGTCGAAAAAAACACCTTCACCACCGGCTTGAGCAGGGCGCCTTCGCTTTGCGCGGTGACCACGCCAATGCGCCCGGAGCTGAGCCGTACCAGCGAGCCTGTGGGGTAGATGCCCCGGCTCTTCACAAAGGCCTGGAACATCCGGCCGTCCAAGTGGCTGTTGGTCCAGCTGGCCATCATGCGCAGCGCCTCGGACGGGTCCCAGCCCTTTTTGTAGGGCCGGTCGGAGGTGATGGCGTCGTACACGTCGCAGATGGCGCCCATCCTGGCCAGCAGGCTGATTTCGTCGCCCTTCAGTCCTTCGGGGTAGCCGCTGCCGTCGGCCTTTTCGTGGTGGTGCAGCACGATGTCCAGCACCATGGCGTCCACGCTGGGGTCGTTCAACAGCATTTTGTGGCCCTCTACCGGGTGGGCCTTGATGATGGCGAACTCGGCGTCGGTCAGCTTGCCGGGTTTGTTCAGTACATCCATCGGCATGGCGGCCTTGCCCAGGTCATGCAGCAGGCCGCCCATGCCCGCACAGCGGGTTTGCTCTTCGTCCAGCTGCAGCTGCAGTGCCAGTGCCACCATCAGCCCGCACACGGCCACCGAATGCATATAGGTGTAGTTGTCGGCCGTCTTCAGCCGGGCCAGGCTGACCATGGCGTCGGGGTTGCGCATGATGGAGTCGGAGATCTCCTGCACCAGGCCCTGGGCTAGCGCGGTGTTCAAGGGCCTGCCCAGCTGGGCATCCTGGAAGATGTCTGCCATGGCCTGGCGGGACTTGTTGCAGATAACGGCCGCGCGGGCATATTCCACGGCGGCTGGGGTGGGGAGGGTGTCGCGTACCGGTGCTGGCAAGGGGGCGGGTGGAGCCACTGGGGTGGTTACGCGGGCTTCTGCTGTTTCGGGCTCGGGGGCTACGTCCAGGCCTTTGCTGGTGTCTATCCAGACCTCTTGCACGCTGCTGTTGCGCACCCTCTCCAGATCGTGCGGGTCGCTCAGCACGAAGTGGTTGCGCCAGAACGGATGCTCCATCCACGGGGCACAAAAACCGTCGATGTGCATCCCCAGGGTGAGGTGTTGAACGTGGATTCGTTTGAGCATGGTCCTGGGCAGCGGGGATCGTGGACAACAGGTGCCTGCCGGAGCCCTACACCTGCGCTGCCTAGTATGGCGCGGGATGGCTGGTTTGCCCTAGCGGGCGCTCGCGATGTTCCTGTGGCTTGTGGACGAAATCGCAGTTTGCGCAGGCATTACCTGCGTGAGGCGCTATGTTTTTTGAAGTGACGTCGAGGCAGCAGCTCGTCACGGCTGCGCCACGCAGCGTTTTATCGCAGCAGGTTGACAGGCCTTGAGCTCCGGTTCTTATGGCGGGCATTCGTTGCCGCGTGCCCCAGGGCCGCTGGGGCTTTTGACGCTTTGGACCGTTCCCCATGCAGACCCCTTTCCGATTCCGATTCCGATTCCGTACCCTGTGCGCCGCTATGGCCGTGGACCACGCTGGCCGCACCCACCGGCTTCAGCGGGCTCTGGCGAAGGGCTAGCCGAAGCGGAACACCGCCACGGCGTCTTTCAGGTGGTCGGCCTGCTCTTTCAGGCTGCTGGCGGCGGCGGCGCTTTCTTCCACCATGGCCGCGTTCTGCTGGGTCATATGGTCTAGCTCGGCAACCGAATGGTTGATCTGTGACAGCTCCTGGCTTTGCCGCTCGGTAGAGTCTGCAACCTCTTGCAACAAGCCGGCCACGGCTTGCACGCTTTGCACCAGGTCGCCGATGGAGCCGCCGGCGGCGGTGGCCAGGGTCACGCCGGCATTCACGTTCTGCACGCTGTTGGCGATCAGGCCGCGGATTTCCTGCGCGGCGGTGGCGCTGCGCTGCGCCAGGGTGCGCACCTCGTTGGCCACCACGGCAAAGCCACGGCCGTTTTCACCGGCGCGTGCGGCTTCCACGGCCGCGTTCAGCGCCAGGATGTTGGTCTGGAAGGCGATGCTGTCGATCACGGCGGTGATCTCGCCAATCTTGCTGCTGCTGGCGGCCATTTGCTGCATGCTGGCCACCAGCTCATTCATTTGCGCGCTGCGCTGTACGGCGTTCGCGCTGGCGCTCTTGGCCAACTGGCTGGCCTGGGTGGCGTTGTGGGCGTTGTTGTGCACGGCCGTGGTCATCTGCTCCATGGTGGAGGCGGTCTTTTGCAGGGTGCCGGCCTGTTGCTCGGTGCGCACGCTGAGGTCGTTATTGGCGGAGGCGATTTCGCCCGAGCCCAGCTGCACGGCCTCGGCCGATGTCTGGATGCTGGACAGCGTGGTGCGCAGGCGCTCGCACATGCTTGCCTGTGCGCCAAACAGCTGCTCCAGCTCGCCCTGTACCTTGACCGTGCTGCGTGCCGTCAGGTCACCCTGGGCCACGGCGTGGGCCATGCGCACGGCCTCCATCAGCGCGCGGCGGATGCCGCTGGACAGGCGCCAGGCCACCACGCCACCCACGGCGCAGGCCAGTATGCCCAGCAGCAGCATGGCGCGGATGCCATTGGCGCGCTCTACATCGGCGGCGGCGCGGCCCTGGTCCATCTGCTCCTGCTGGCGCTGGGCCAGTGTTTCCAGCAGGTCCTGGTAGGTGCGCACGGCGGGGGCGAACTTGTCGTAGAACTCCGAGCGCATGAAGTCGCTGGAGCCCGAGCCCACCGCGTCCATGAAGTCCTTGGTGGCGGCGGTAAAGTTTGCATGCGCCTTGCTGATGGGGGCTTGGGCATCGTCGCGCCTGGCGTAGGCGGTGTGCAGCGCCGTGATGCGGGCCGTGCCGCTATTGAGCTCGTCCACCAGCGGCTTGAGTTTTTCGGGGTCGCTGGTGACCAGCACGCCGTTGGCCGTCAGGGCGTTGCGCCCCAGCAGGGTCTGCCATTGCCGGGCCTCGCGCTCGCGGGTGGCCAGGTGGTCGATGAGGTGGTCCGAGGTCGCGCCCAGGCGGTTCATTTGCACCCAGGCCACACCGATGTTCAGTGCCATAAAGACCAATAGCGCGGCAAAACCGCAGGCCAGCCGTCCGCTGATGGTGTTCGGAATAAGTCGCATCGATACGTCTCCAAAAACAGGTTGCTGGCAGTCTGCTGGCGGTTGCCGGATGAAATTGTGACCCTACCCAAGGGGTGGGCGGGGACTTATTTTGAACGTATTTTTTGGGGCATCGGGGCGATCTATACGGTTGTGTACGAAATGGTACACAGCCCCGGATCGGGCCAGCAGCGCAGGTTTTATGATGCGGCTTGGTCTTTCAACAACTGGGGTGTGTATGCGGCGATGGATGTGGGCAGTGGCGATGGCGTTGGCGTGCAGTGGCTGCGCCGTGGTGGCCGTGGCCGATGCCGTGGTGACCACCGGCGCCGTCATCGTCAAGACCGGCGTGAAAGCCACCGGCGCGGTGATCGACGCCGTGATTCCCGACTAGCTTCGCCGGCACCGCCCAGGCAAAGGGGGGTGCAGATAGCCTTGGACCGGTAGACAATACAGCCCATGACCCTCACCGAACTCAAATACATCGTGGCGGTGGCCCGCGAGAAGCACTTTGGCAAGGCGGCCGATGCCTGCTTTGTGTCGCAGCCCACGCTGTCGGTGGCGATCAAGAAGCTGGAAGAAGAGCTGGACGTGAAGCTCTTTGAGCGCAGCGCCAACGAGGTCACCATCACCCCGCTGGGTGAAGAGATCGTGCGCCAGGCGCAAAGCGTGCTGGAGCAGGCCGCCAACATCAAGGAAATTGCCCAGCGCGGCAAAGACCCGCTGGGCGGCGCGCTGCGCCTGGGCATCATCTACACCATTGCCCCGTATCTGCTGCCCGACCTGGTCCGGCAGGTCATCAGCCGCACGCCGCAAATGCCGCTGATGCTGCAAGAGAACTTCACCGTCAAGCTGCTGGAAATGCTGCGCATGGGCGAGATCGACTGCGCCATCATGGCCGAGCCCTTCCCCGACACCGGCCTGGCCGTGGCACCGCTGTACGACGAACCCTTCATGGTTGCCGTACCCACCAGCCACCCCCTGGCGGCGCTGCCCGCCGTCACCTCCGACCAGCTCAAGGCCGAGACCATGCTGCTACTGGGCAACGGCCACTGCTTCCGCGACCACGTGCTGGAGGTGTGTCCCGAGTTCGCGCGCTTCTCTAGCGGAGCCGAGGGCATACGCAAGAGCTTTGAAGGCTCGTCGCTGGAAACCATCAAGCACATGGTCGCCGCCGGCATGGGCATCACCCTGGTGCCGCGTCTGAGCGTGCCCAAGGCCGCCCTGGCCGCCAAGCCACGCCGTGGCCGCGACGAAGACCCGTATGTGCGCTACCTGCCGTTCGACGGCGAGCCGCCCATGCGCCGCGTGGTGCTGGCCTGGCGCCGCAGCTTTACCCGCTACGAGGCGATTGCCGCCCTGCGCAACGCCATCTACGCCTGCGAACTGCCAGGTGTGAAACGCCTTTCCTGATCTTTGTGGAGCACCCTGTGGAATTTGCACAAGCCGGCATCTTGCAAGCCGTACCCGCCCATGGGCGTTACCTGTTTTTCTCCATTCCGGCCCAGACCAATGCAGACGTACTGCGCAGTGCGCTGCAGCGACTGGCCGGTCAAGTTGATGGCCGCAGCGTCGTAGCTGGCCTGGGCGCTACCCTGGTGCAGGCGCTGGGTGCCGAAGTACCCGGCCTGCGGCCCATGCCCGATATGTCCGGCCACGGCGTGCAGGTGCCCAGCACGCCCGTGGCGCTGTGGTGCTGGCTGCGCGGCGCGGCGCAAGGCGAACTGGTGCTGCAGGCCCGCGCGCTGGAAAAGGCCCTGGCCCCGGCCTTCCACCTGGACCGCGTGCTGGACGGCTTTCGCCACGGCGACCCGGCGGCCGACCATGGCCGTGACCTGACCGGCTTTGAAGACGGCACCGAAAACCCCGAAGGCGACGAGGCCGTGGCCGCCGCGCTGCAGCAGGACGGCTCCAGTTTTGTCGCCATCCAGCAATGGGTGCACAACCTGGACGCCTTTGACGCACTGGGCACGGACGGGCAGAACAACGCCATGGGCCGGCGTATGGCCGATAACGAAGAGTTGGACGACGCGCCCATCTCTGCCCACGTCAAACGCACCGCGCAAGAGAGCTTCAGCCCCGAGGCCTTTGTGCTGCGCCGCTCCATGCCCTGGGCCGTGGGCCACCAGTGCGGCTTGTTCTTCGTGGCCTTCGGCGCCACGCTGAATGCTTTCGAGGCGCAGATGCGCCGCATGGCCGGCCAGGAAGACGGCGTGGTGGACGCGACCTTCACTTATTCCAAACCCGTCACCGGCGCCTACCTGTGGTGCCCGCCGCTGCACCAGGGCCGGCTGGACCTGCGCCAGCTGGGTTTGTGATATTTGCTATTTAATTGATAGCTGCTAGCGCAGGTATTTGCTGCGCTAGCGCCTTGTTTTTTATGAATTCCTCTCCCTCCACGTTGCGCCTGTACCTGAACCTGATCCGCTGGGACCGGCCTGCCGGCTGGCTGCTGCTGCTGTGGCCCACGCTGGGCGCGCTGTGGGTGGCGGCTGGGGGCTTCCCGGGCTGGCATTTGCTGGTGGTGTTTGTGCTGGGCACCATCCTCATGCGCAGCGCGGGATGCTGTGTCAACGATGTGGCAGACCGCGAATTTGACAAGCATGTGAAGCGCACGGCGCAGCGCCCGGTGACCAGCGGCGCGCTGTCGGTGGGCGCGGCCTTGCGCTTTGGCGCGCTGCTGGCGCTGCTGGCGTTTGGCCTGGTGCTCAGCACCAACCCGGCCACGGTGGTGGCATCGTTTGGCGCGCTGGCCGTGACGCTGGTCTACCCCTATGCCAAGCGCTTTGTGTCCATGCCGCAGGCGGTGCTGGGCGTGGCCTTCAGCGCGGGCATTCCCATGGCCTTTACCGCCGTGCATGCCGGGCCCACGGGAGATTGGGGCACGGTGTTTTCGGCGACGGCTTGGCAGGCGCTGGACCTGCGCCAGGTGTGGGCCAGCATTCCGGCGCTGGCCTGGTGGCTGGTGCTGGGCAATCTGTTCTGGGTGTTGGCCTATGACACCGAATACGCCATGGTGGACCGTGACGACGACCTGAAGATCGGCATGAAAACCTCGGCCATCACCCTGGGCCGTTTCGATGTGGCGGCGGTCATGGTCTTCTATGTGCTGTTTTTAGCCATTTGGGTGCTGGCGCTTATTCCGTATGCGCTGGGCGCTATTTTTTACATAGCAATTGGGGTGGCGGCGCTGCAGGCGCTGTGGCACTGGCAGCTGATACGCAGCCGCCAGCGCGACGGCTGCTTCAAGGCCTTCCGGCTCAACCACTGGCTGGGCTGCGCGGTGTTTGTCGGCGTGGCCGGTGGCTTCGCTTTTTAGGCTGCTGCTTACGAATACTTACAAAGGGTAGGCCTAACTGGCCGATTGGTGTCGCAATTTGGCCAGAGCTACCGTTCCTCCGCACTACGATGGGACGCGCGTCTGCCTGCAAGGCAGATGGCGTATCCGTATTCACGTGTGTATGAAGAACAAAGGAGACAAACGCCATGTCAGATAACAGAGGTGTCGTGTACCTGGGGCAAAACCAGGTCGAGGTGCAATCCATACCCTTTCCCAAACTCGTCAACCCGCTGGGCCAGAAGGCCGAGCACGGGGTGATTTTGAAAGTGCTGTCCACCAATATTTGTGGCTCCGACCAGCACATGGTGCGCGGCCGCACCACCGCCATGTCCGGCCTGGTGCTGGGCCATGAAATCACCGGCGAGGTGCTGGAAGTGGGCCGCGACGTGGAGACTCTCAAGAAGGGCGACCTGGTGTCCGTGCCCTTCAACGTGGCCTGCGGCCGCTGCCGTACCTGCAAAGAACAGCACACCGGCGTCTGCCTCAGCGTGAACCCCTCGCGCGCTGGTGGTGCCTATGGCTATGTGGACATGGGCGGCTGGATCGGTGGCCAGGCCGAGTACGTGATGGTGCCGTACGCCGACTTCAACCTGTTGAAGTTCCCGGACAAGGACCGCGCCCTCGCCAAGATCAAAGACCTGACCTGCCTGTCCGACATCCTGCCCACCGGCTACCACGGCGCGGTCACCGCCGGCGTGGGCCCGGGCAGCACGGTCTATGTGGCCGGCGCCGGCCCGGTGGGCCTGGCGGCAGCTGCCTCGGCGCGCCTGCTGGGTGCGGCCGTTGTCATCGTTGGTGATGTGAACCCAGCCCGCCTGGTGCACGCACGCAAGGTCGGGTTTGAAACCGTGGACCTGTCGCAAGACGTGAGCCTGGCCGACCAGATCGCCGCCATCCTGGGCACGCCGGAAGTGGACAGCGCTGTAGATGCCGTGGGCTTCGAAGCGCGTGGCCACGGCCACGCCGGGTCGCAGGGCGAAGCACCCGCCACCGTGCTGAATTCGCTGATGGAGATCACCCGCGCCGCCGGCAAGATCGGCATCCCAGGCCTGTACGTGACGGACGATCCAGGTGGTGTGGACAAGGCCGCCAAGAGCGGCGCCCTGAGCCTGCGCTTCGGCCTGGGCTGGGCCAAGTCGCACAGCTTCCACACCGGCCAGACTCCGGTGATGAAGTACAACCGTGCGCTGATGCAGGCGATCTTGTGGGACCGCATCCACATCGCCGACATCGTCGGCGTGCAGGTCATTTCGCTCGACGACGCCCCCAAGGGTTACGCCGAGTTCGATGCCGGCGCACCCAAGAAGTTTGTGATCGACCCGCACCAGTTTTTATGTAGCAATCTAAATCAGGCCTTGGGCTTGCGCGGCTTGGCTGGCTTGGGCTCCGGCAGCGCATCGGCCGTGGTGCGCACCAGCTGGCACAGCCATTCGCGTTCGTCCCAAGCGTCGGGGGTGATCAGCAGGTAGGGCTTGGCGCCAGGGTAGGGGAAGCCTTCGGTGGGCTTGGGGATCAGGCCACGGCCTTCGGGCGTGGGCTTGAGGAAGAGCTGGTCGTCGCAGACAAAGCCCACCGGTTTGCCGGCCAGGTACACGCAGTATTCACCGAACATCTTGCGGGCTGTGACGCGGCCCGCAGCGCTCAGCTGGTCCAGCAGGAAATCGATCGTGCCTTGCTGCGTGGCCATGGCGCGGTACGGGCTTAGTCGCCGAACTCGTCGCCCAGCTCGTGGGCGCGGTGCTGGGCGGCCTGCATGGCGCGGATGAAGTGCGCCTTCACCTCGCTCTGGTCCATGGAGGTGGTGGCAGCAAACGTGGTGCCGCCCTTGGAGGTGACGCGCTGGCGCAGGATTTCGGGCGGCTCGTTGGACGCATGGGCCAGGGCCGATGCACCGTAGAAGGTGCCCACGGCCAGCTTGTGGGCCTGGGCGCGGCTCAGGCCCATGTCGGCGCCGGCCTGGATCATGGCTTCGATGAAATAGAACACGTAGGCCGGGCCGGAGCCGGACAGGGCGGTGACCGCGTCGAGCTGGGTTTCATCGCCTACCCACAGGCTTTCACCGGTGGCGGCCAGCACTTTCTCGATGACATGGCGGTCGCTGTCGGACACGGCGTCGCGGGCGAACAGGGCGGTCATGCCCTTGCCGATCAGCGCGGGCGTATTGGGCATGGCGCGCACGATGCGTTCGCTGTCCAGCCAGCGGGCGATGCTGCTGCTGCGTATGCCGGCGGCCACGCTGAGGTGCAGGGCCTGTTTGGTGTGGAAGCGGGCTTGCAGGGCCGCGTCTTTGAACACCTGGGGCTTGACGGCCCAGACCACGGTGCGGGCGTTGGCCAGCGCGGGGCCGGGCATTTCATGGGCCACCAAGGCGAAGTCGGCCAGCAGTTTGGTGCGGGCCTCCGCCCAGGGCTCGACGACCACGATGTGGTTCGCCGGCACGCCTTTTTTGATCAGTCCGCCGATGATGGCGCTGGCCATATTGCCGCCGCCAATAAAGGCGATGTGCTCATGCGCGGCGGTGCTGCCACGGGTGTCGGAGGTGGAGGGAGTGCCTTGCGCGGCCAGGGAGGGTGCCATGGTGGGTCCAAAAATCCAGGGGGAAATTACTTGCCGTTGATGGCCAGCAGCTCGACTTCAAATTGCAGTGTGGCGTTGGGCGGAATGACGCCGCCGGCGCCGCGTTCACCGTAGGCGATGCTGGCCGGGCAAGTCAGCTTGGCTTTGCCGCCGACCTTGATGCGCTGCACGCCTTCGGTCCAGCATTTGATGACGCCATTGAGCGGGAATTCAATGGGTTCGCCGCGCTTGTAGGAGCTGTCGAATTCCTTGCCGTCCAGGAAGGTGCCACGGTAATGGACCTTGACCTTGTCGCTGGCCGTGGGGCTGGCGCCGGTGCCGTCCTTGAGCGAGCGGAACACCAGGCCACTGGATGTGACGACGGCGCCGGGCTCCTTGGCAGCATCGGCGGCGTCTGCTGCCATGGCGCTGAAAGTGCTGCTGATCACGAGGCAGAAGGCGGCGGTACACAGGGGGAATTTCACAAATAACCTTTGGGTGGAGCGTAGAGGCTGCCATTATTGCGATTTATGCGCAGCAGGGCCGCGATGTTTCATTAAAAAAGCTAATGGCGCAGTAAGCGCTTGTTTCTCAAGCTACTTTTTTCATAGCAAAATGTGGCTTTGTACGCCGCACACATAGGAGTCTCTGGAATGTCTGCATTCACATTCGATTTATTGGTAGTGGGCGGTGGCAGCGGCGGTGTGCGGGCCGCACGCATGGCGGCCCAGCGCGGCGCGCGGGTGGCGCTGGTAGAGGCCGGGGCCTTGGGCGGGACCTGCGTCAACGTGGGCTGCATTCCCAAAAAGCTCTATAGCTACGCTGCCCACTATGCCGAGTCTTTTGAAGAGGCGGCGGGCTTTGGCTGGCATGTGGAGCGGCCCCGTTTCGATTGGGGTCTGCTGAAGACCCGGCGCGCTGCAGAAATCACCCGGCTCAATGGCGTGTACCGCCAGCTGCTGGTGGGCGCGGGTGTGACGCTCATCACCGGCTGGGCCTCGCTGGTGGACGCGCACACCGTCCAAGTCGGTTACCAGCGCTACAGCGCCCAGAACATCTTGCTGGCCACCGGCGGCACGCCCACCGTGCCCACGGTGCCGGGCGCCGAGCACGCCGTGGTGTCAGACGCGATGTTCGACCTGGACCCGTTCCCGCAGCGTCTGCTGGTGGTGGGCGGTGGCTACATTGCCTGCGAATTTGCCTCCATCTTCAACGGACTGGGCTCCCAGGTGACCCAGGTGTACCGGGGCCAGCAGCCGCTGCGCGGTTTTGACGACGATGTGCGCGTATTTCTGGCGCAAGAGGTGCGCAAGGCCGGTGTGGATCTGCGTCTGGGGACGGAGGTGGCCAGCATTCTGCGCACCGCCGCAGGCCTGGAAGTGCGCCTGGACAATGGCGACACGCTGACGGTGGACCAGGTGCTGTACGCCATCGGCCGCGTGCCGAATGTGCATGGTTTGGACCTGGAGGCCGTGGGTGTGGCAAGGGCGGCGGACGGTGCAATCCAGGTGGACGCGCATTACCAGACCTCGGTGCCCTCGATCTTTGCGCTGGGCGACGTGACCGCGCGCGTGCAGCTCACGCCAGTAGCGCTGGGCGAGGCCATGGTTCTGGTAGACCATTTACTTGGCCCCAAGGCAGGCAAACCTGTGAGGCAGATGGACTACGAGTTGATTCCCACCGCCGTGTTCACCCACCCCAACATCGGCACGGTAGGCCTGACGGAGGCCGACGCGCGCAAACAGTTTGGCCGGATCAGCATCTACCGCAGCGAGTTCAAGGCGCTCAAGCACACCTTGAGTGGCAGCACCGAGCGCACGCTGATGAAGCTGGTGGTGGACGACGCGACCGACCGTGTGGTCGGCCTGCACATGGTCGGCGCGGACGCGGGCGAAGTGGTGCAGGGCTTTGCCGTGGCCATGAAGGCCGGCGCGACCAAGGCCGTGTTTGACAGCACCATCGGCATACACCCCACCGCCGCCGAAGAATTTGTAACCATGCGTGAGCCTTTTATCGCCTCTTCTTCTTGACCTTGTTGCGTTGCACAATAGCCTTATGCCCTACCTGCCCCCCTTTATCGCCCCGACCCGTTTCACCGACCCGGATGCTGCATTGGCCCAGGTCCAGCGGATTTATGACCAGCAGATCGAGCACTTGCGCCAGGCCATGCAGCGCTTTGTGGCGGGCGAGACACTGCCCGGCCATGTGCGTGCCTGCTACCCGTTTGTGCGCCTGCATACCGAGACCGTAGCGCGCGCTGATGTGCTGGAAAGCGCCCACCTGAGCTACGGCTTCGTGGCGGGCCCGGGCCGCTTCGAGACCACGCTGACGCGCCCCGACCTGTACCGCAGCTACTACCTGGAGCAGTTCCGCCTGCTGCTGCAGAACCACCGCGTGGAGCTGGAGATCGGTACCAGTGCCTTGCCGATCCCGGTGCATTTCTCGTTTGCCGAGCACGACCATGTGGAAGGCCATATGGACGCCGCACGCCGCATGCTGATGCGCGATGTGTTTGACCTGCCCGACCTGGCCGCCATGGACGACGGCATTGCCAACGGCACCTACGAGCCCAAGGCCGGCGACCCGCTGCCGCTGTCGCTGTTCACGGCGCCGCGCGTGGACTATTCGCTGCACCGCCTGCGCCATTACACCGGCACTGGGCCCGAGCATTTCCAGAACTTCGTGCTGTTCACCAACTACCAGTTCTACATCGATGAATTCGTGCGCATGGGCCACGCCGCCATGGCCGACCCGAATAGCGAATACTGCGCCTTTGTCGAGCCCGGCAACGTGATTACGCGCCGCGTGGGCCTGCCCGCCGAGGCCGTGGATGCGCTGGGCGCCGCGCCGCCGCGCCTGCCGCAGATGCCGGCCTACCACCTGGTGCGCTCGGACAGCGCTGGCATCACCATGGTCAACATCGGTGTCGGCCCGGCAAATGCCAAGAACATCACCGACCACATTGCCGTGCTGCGCCCGCATGCCTGGATCATGGTCGGCCACTGCGCCGGCCTGCGCAACAGCCAGCAGCTGGGCGACTACGTGCTGGCCCACGGCTATGTGCGCGAAGACCATGTGCTGGACGAAGAACTGCCGCTGTGGGTGCCCATTCCGGCGCTGGCCGAAATCCAACTGGCGTTGGAGCGGGCCGTGGCCGACGTGACCCAGGTGAGTGGCGTGGCGCTGAAGAACATCATGCGTACCGGCACGGTGGCCAGCACCGACAACCGCAACTGGGAGCTGCTGCCAAACAACCAACCCCAGCGCCGCTTCAGCCAGAGCCGCGCTGTCGCGCTGGACATGGAGAGCGCCACCATCGCCGCCAATGGCTTCCGCTTCCGTGTGCCTTATGGCACGCTGCTGTGCGTCAGCGACAAGCCGTTGCACGGTGAAATCAAGCTACCTGGCATGGCCAACCACTTCTATCGCGAGCGCGTGGACCAGCATTTGCGCATCGGCATCCGGGCTATCGAGCTGCTGCGCGCCCAGGGGCTGGAGCAGCTGCACAGCCGCAAGCTGCGCAGCTTTGCCGAGGTGGCGTTCCAGTAGGCGCGCCGCATTGGTCAGGCCCCGTACCACTCTTCCCGTAACACGATGCAGTTAGACATACCCACTCTGCTGGTGCTGGCCACTGCCAACCTGTTTGTGTTGTCCCTGGCCTTGCTTGCTTTGATGGGCCGGCACACCACGTCGCCCACGCGCTGTGCGCAGCTGGCGGTTGCTATGCATATGCTTGGCGGGGTGTTGGCGATGGCCGCGTCGTACAACTGGCAGACCGCGTGGGGCACCTTGGCTGTTGCCGCTTTTGGCTGCGGCCAGTGGCTGCTGCACCGGGCGCTGGGCGGCTGGCTGGGACACCGCGCACGTCTCAGCCCGACCCGCAAGCGGCCGCGCCGCCGTGGTCCGCAAGATTGGTTGAGCTACCGTTGGGCCACCCGCTGCATGCTGGTGCTGGTGCCGGCTGTACCCGTGGGTTATGCCTTGGGCTGGGACAACCCAGGCTTCCAAATGGCCTGGTCGCAGGTGGGCCTGGCGGCCATGCTGCTGCTGGTGGCGCGTGCCACGCTGTTCCCTTTGCGCGCTGCGGGGCGGGATTGGCGTTGGCTGCTGTGTGCCTGCCTGGTGGGCATGGCGATGCTTTTGCTGGCGCGCGCTGCGGCGGGTGCGCTTCTGGCCGAACGGGTGCTGCAGTTGTTCAACCTGCTGCTGGCACTGGCTGTGAATGTGGTGTCCTTGGTGGCCACGCTGGCCTTGCTGGCGGCCTGGCGTGATGAGGCCAAGGCCCGTCTGCGCAGTCTGGCCATGACCGACGGCCTCACCGGCCTGCTGAACCGCCGAGGCTGGGAAGAGCGTGCCGAAGGCCTGTTCGCCAATGCGCAGCGCTACCAGCAGCCCATGACCCTGATGATGCTGGACATCGACCATTTCAAGCGCATTAACGACACCCACGGCCACGAGGTGGGCGACATGGCGCTGAAGCTGTTTGCACGGCTGCTGCGTGAGAGCCGGCGTACCGGTGACCTGGTGGGGCGCCTGGGTGGCGAGGAGTTCTGCATTGTGCTGGCCAATACCCACAAGTCGGCTTGCTATGGTTTTGACCAGCGTTTGCGCAGCGTGCTCAGCCAGCGCGCCGAGCAGGAGCTGGGCTTCCCCCTCGATTTCAGCGCCGGCGTGGCCGTGCTGAAAGATGGCGACGGTACCCTGACCGGCCTGCTGGCCCGCGCCGATGCTGCGCTGTACGAGGCCAAGCGCCAGGGCCGGGGCCGCCTGCTGCAGTCCGAGGGCGGCATGGGGCAGACGGTTATTTAGCTAAAAAGATAGCTGCTCGTGCTGGTGAAATAAGCGCGAACTGCCGATTTCACCTGATTAGCTACTTGCCTCAGACACACCACCACAACCGTTCGCCCTGAGCTTGTCGAAGGGCTCAGTTTGCAGGCCCTTCGACAAGCTCAGGGCGAACTGGGCTCTTTCATGGGCGCGGTTGAGTTCTGCGGCATGCACCTAATCAGGCGATTTCATCACCCATTTTTACGCCGCCGTCAGGCACCGCTGAAGGCCCCCTGGGTACAGGTGTTGACCCGCACTTTCACCCACACCCCCACGCTGTCGGGAAAGCACAGCGTGCCATCAGCAAACACCGACTTCCAGTACGACAGTACCGTGCCCGGCGTCTGCGGCGCGGTTAATTCCACGCTGAGCTGCACCGTCGCCCCCGGCGCGGTGGTGGGCACCGCAATGCGGCTGCTGGCGGGCACCAGGTTGTGCGCCAGATGCAGGGTTTCGCCGGTGCGGGTGGCAACCACCACCTCTTCGTCCATGCACTGTAAGAACCGTCCCTGCCAGGGCACGTTGCCCGCGTTTTGCAGCTCCCAGGTTTTGGTGAAGCGCTGGCCCGGCAACACCAGCGCGCCATCCGGGGCCGTCACATCCCGCACAAAGGCGCTACGGTCGCCCTGCTGCTGGGCCCGTTTCACCGCCGGGTTGATGGGCACCGCATCAAACACCAGGTGAAGGATGCGCAAGGGGTGTACCTGCAACACATCGGCCAGCGCCACCACCGTTTGCATAGACGGCAGCTTGTCGGGAATGCAGGCCAGGTCGTACAGGGTTTGCCGCCCTATGCCGGCCTGCTTGCACAGTGCGCTCAGGTTCAAACCCAGCTCCCGCGCCCGCTGACGCATCCAACCGTCCAATGTCTCTTGCATGTATTTTTTTGTGTAGAAAGGTGAGGGAATGTGTCGATTGTCCGGTGAAACAGACAGTTAGCTCTGAATAATCCGGCGCAGCCTGTGCCCGCGATGGGGCGAGACCCTTTTGATGAGAAAAACTATGCAAATCCCCCACTGGAATTCCCGTTTCACCTTGTTGGCCAGCGCGGCAGCGGTTGCTGTGTTGGTCAGCGCCTGCGGTGGCGGCAGCGGCGGCGGGGGTGACAGTAGCTCGGCAGGCAGCAGCATCACGCTCTCGGGCTATGCCGCTACAGGCCTGGCCATGGCCGGGGCCACTGTCAACATCAAGTGCGCCACCGGCAACGCCACGGCCAGCACCATTGCCAGCGGTTTCTACACCACGACGCTGGACAATGCCGCGCTACCTTGCGTCTTGCAAGTCCGCTCTGCCGATGGCCTTACCACCCTGCATTCGGTAGCCGCAGGCAGCGGGGGCGGAACTGTGGTGGCCAACGTCACCCCATTGACCGAACTGGTGCTGGCGCAGGCTGCAGGCCAGGCACCTGCTACATTTTTTAATGCTTTCAGCAGCACCCAGACGGCGACGGTCAGCGCAGACAGTTTGGCGGCGGCAGTGACCAAGGTGGCGACCGCGCTGTTCTCCTCGGTGAGCATCACCACGACAAATCCATTCACGGACGCGTTAGTCCCGGCGACCCTGGACAGCCCCGCCACGGGCAACGCCTACGACCGTTTGCTCGACCAACTGGCCGCGTCCGTGGCCAACGCCCGGACCACACTGCCGGCGATCGTCAGCCAGGTGGCGGCGGGCAGCACCACCGTCGGCTCCAGCCTGCAATCCACCCTGGCGTCCGACTTTGCAGCGGGCATTTTTGGTGTGCAGTACGATGACTACCGCAGCCATTGGAATGCCGAAGTACGCCGTTCCACCAGCGGCCCGGCCAATGGCGTGTACAGCTTTACCGGCAACAGCTATGTCTTTGCCAACGGTGCCTGGGGCGCGGCTGACAACAGCGATAACAACCGCGTATTGACGGCCAGCGGCTGGGTGCTTGACGGTGCAAATCTGCCTGCCACCGTGAGGCAAACCGGACTGACCAGCTTTTTGTACACCAGCGCCACCCAATCGACCCAGATGACGATGGTGTCCAGCAGCCCTGCGACCTACCGCTACGGCGATTCAACAAACGTCACTTTGCCGACCGGGTCCAAGGTGTTTGAGTTCACCCAAACCTATGTGTCTGAAAAGTACCAGCTCAACGGCGGCACCGGCTTTAGCAATGTGACCTCGTTGGCCGACTTCCGCAGCCAGCACAGCAGCAGCAGCTCTGACCCCGTGCAGTGGAATGGCGGCAGCTTGGCACAGGGTGCCCTGCTGCAATGGCGCTTTGGGCCAGGCACCACCAGCGGTGCGCTGCTGCTGTCCATCAACTACCCTGACCAAAACCCACCCGCGCTGGCCGACGGCACCTGGGAAGTCAAAACCGTGATGGGCACAGAGGTGATGGTGTTGACCATTCCGGCTTCGGTGGATGCCAGTGCATCGACCCACTCCGGCCTGGCCGCTGGCCAAAAGTTCATCTACGCATTGACCCCCGAAGGCAATGTGCAAGAAGGCCGTTACTTCCCTGCGGGCGCCAGTGGCGGCTCGTTCACCAACTTCAACCGCATTGCCGCCAATGCGATCATCGCGGCGATTGGCGGCCTGGCCAGCCTGCCGAACTAACTTTCATGGACTCGGGTGCAGAGCACTCCGGGCCATGCAAGTTACCGCTTGTTAAATCAGGCGCTGTAGCTGCGCATACTGCAGCAGCATGTTGGTCTTGCCGTCGCAGATGCGCCCATCGAACCCTCGGAGCTGGCTGGCCGGCGCCTATGCTGCGCTGTACGAGGCCAAGCGCCAGTGCCGGGGCCGCTTGCTGCAGTCCGAGGGCGGCATGGGGCAGACGGTTATTTAGACCGAGGCGGCACTAGACGGATGGTCAAGGGCCGCAGCCGCGCTGGGGTTTTTGTCGATCAGGTGCGCCAGCAATTCCAGCTGTTGCTTCTGGATAGCCAGCAACTCGCCCCACTGGCCTTGGCGCAGCAGGTCTACCTTTTCATGCAGCAGCATGATTTCCAGTTCGGCCTTCAGGTTGACTTCGTAGTCGTGCTCGGCATGCAGGCGGTCCTTCACGGCCTGGCGGTTTTGCGACATCAGAATGATGGGCGCCTGCACAGCGGCCAGCATGGACAGCACCAGGTTCAACAAGATGAACGGGTAGGGGTCGAATACCGCGTTGTAGTGGGTCAGCAGCAAGGTGTTGAGTCCGACCCACACCACCAGCACGGCGGCAAACAGGCTGATGAAGGTCCAGGATCCGCCAAAGCGTGCCACCGCATCAGCGGCTCTTGCGCCTAGAGAGGTGTCTTCGTCCAGGTCGTTGGCCGTGTTGCGGGCGATGTGCTTGTGTTCAGCAATGTGGCGCGCGACCTTTTCGGCATGCAGGTCTATGGCCTGGCCGGACTGGCGGGGCCGTCTGGGGGCCGGGGAGTCAGCTGCTTTCATGGGATGCCCCCACGGGAATGACAAAGCAGGCGGGGCCTGCCAGGGTGCTCCATGGCAGAGCCTCACCGGGCAGCAGCAGACGCGCATCCGTAGCGCCTGCTGTTGCCAGCGCGGTGTCTGGTGTGGCACGGACCAGTATGAAGCGCATCTGCAGCGTATCGCGGCGCAGCAGCAGTTCGGCCCGTGGCCAATGCGTGGGCAGGCAGGGCTGGAAGCACAGACTGTGGGCGCCTTGCTGCAGGCCGAAGATCGACCCGATCGCGGCGCGGTGCATCCAGGCTGCCGACCCGGTGTACCAGCTCCAGCCGCCACGCCCCACATACGGCGCATGGGTGTAGACGTCGCCGGCCATCACATAGGGCTCGATGCCGTAGACGGCATTCTGGGCCGTGTTGCCTGCCCGGTGTGCCGGGTTCAGATAGCAGAAATAGCGGTAAGCGGTGTCGCCATCGGCGGCTTGGCCCTGTGCTTGCTGCGTGGCATAGGCCGCCTGGGCCATCACAGCCCAGGCGCCAGCGTGGGAATACTGCCCGCCGTTTTCACGCACCCCCGGCGGGTAGGCCTGGATGTACCCGGCGCTTGGCACGGCATGGGCCAGGGGTGGGTCCAGCAGGCGGATCAGTCCCGCAACCGGGTCCACCAGATGCTCTTCCACCGCAGCCAGGGCCATGCGTTGCAGTGCGGGTGAGGCAGCGCCCGAAAGTACCGCCCAAGCCTGGGCAATCAGGTCAATCTTTGCCTCGGGATTGGCGTCTGAGCCCAGGGGCTCGCCATTGTCGAAAAAGGCGCGCTTGAACCAGCGCCCGTCCCATGCGGGGCCGCTGAGTGCGGCTTTCCAGCCCTCGGCGGCCTGCGTCCAACGCTGGGCTCTGGCTCCGTCTCCGCGTTGGGCGGCAATCGGTGCGAAGCCCGCCACCACCTGGCACAGGAACCAGCCCAGCCATACGGATTCACCTTGGCCCGCAATGCCGACGCGGTTCATGCCGTCGTTCCAGTCGCCGCTGCCCATCAGCGGCAAGCCGTGTACGCCCACCGCCAGGCTGCGGTCTATGGTGCGGGCTGCGTGCTCGTACAGCGTGGCGCTGTCTTTGCCGATGGTGGGTGTGTAGTAGGCATCTTCTGCACCCTCGGGGATGGCCGCGCCCTCCAGGAAGGGCAGGCTGTGTTCCAGCAAGCTGGTGTCACCCGTGGCGTGCAGGTAGTGCAGGCAGGCGTGGGGCAGCCACAGCAGGTCGTCCGAGAAGTGGGTGCGCACGCCCGCACCGCCCGGGTTGTGCCACCAATGCTGCACATCCCCTTGAGGAAACTGGCGCGCCGCGCACTCTACGATCTGCGCGCGCAACATCTCGGGTGCGGCCCAGGCGAGAGCCATGGCGTCTTGCAGCTGGTCGCGGAAGCCGGTGGCACCGCCGGCCTGGTAGAAAGCGGCCTTGGCCCACATGCGGC
>JAPLPK010000220.1 GCA_026400275.1 Burkholderiales bacterium | reverse complement strand
TCCACTTCCAGGCGGATGTCCTTGCCAGAGGCCTCGATGCGCTTGCGCGCCTGCTCAATCTTGCGCAGGGCTGAATCGATAAAGCTCTGCCCGCCGAACCCCGGGTTGACGCTCATGATCAGGATCAGGTCGATATCGTCAATCACCCAGTCCAGCACGTCCAGCGGCGTGGCGGGGTTGAACACCACGCCGGCCTGGCAACCCTTGGACTTGATGGCCTGCACGCTGCGGTGCACGTGGCCCGAGGCTTCTGGATGGAAGCTGATAAGCGTTGCGCCTGCATCCGCAAACGAGGCGGCCAGCGCGTCCACGGGCTGCACCATCAGGTGCACGTCGATGGGCACGGGCGTGCCGTCGGGTTTTTTGGCATGCGGCTTCAGGGCGCTGCAGATCATCGGCCCGAAGGTCAGATTAGGCACGTAATGGTTGTCCATCACGTCAAAATGGATCCAGTCGGCACCGGCCTGGATGACATTTTTGACCTCGTCGCCCAGGCGGGCGAAGTCGGCGGACAGGATCGAGGGGGCGATGCGGTAATTTTTCATGGGCCGTATTTTCGCAGGCCTTGTCCAGCAAGGGCCAAAACGGCGCTGTACGATGCCGCCATGCCCAAATACCAGTTCACCATCGAAGCGGTGCCGCAGCACCTGCCCGAGCAGTCCGCACCCGCGCAATCCGTGTTCAGCTTCGCCTACACCATCACCATCCGCAATACCGGCAGCGTGGCGGCCCAGCTGATCTCGCGCCATTGGAACATCAGCGATGCCAACGGCCATCTGCAAGAGGTCAAAGGCCTGGGTGTGGTGGGCCACCAGCCGCTGCTACAGCCCGGCGAGTCCTTCCAATACAGCAGCGGCTGCCAGCTGCGCAGCAGCACCGGGGCGATGCGCGGTAGCTACTTCTTCGTGGCCGAAGACGGCGAACGCTTTGACGTGACCATTCCTACCTTTGTGCTCGACTCCACCGGCGACGCCGGTGCGCCCGCCTCGCACACCCTGCACTGAGCACCAGCATGGGCGAGTTCGACCTGATACGGCGCTATTTCACGCGCCCCACGCCACACGCCGTGCTGGGCGTGGGCGATGACTGTGCCCTGTTGCAGCCACGCCCCGGCATGCAGCTGGCCATCTCCAGCGACATGCTGGTCGAGGGCCGGCACTTTCTGTCCACCGTGGACCCGGCCGCGCTGGGCCACAAGGCGCTGGCGGTGAACCTCAGCGACTTGGCTGCCTGCGGCGCCCAACCCCTGGCCTTCACCCTGGCCCTGGCCCTGCCCAGCGCCGACGCAGCCTGGCTGGAGCCGTTCTCGCAAGGCCTGCTGGCCCTGGCCGACGCCCATAGCTGCGAACTGGTGGGTGGCGACACCACGCGCGGGCCCTTGAACATCTGCATCACCGTCTTTGGCGAAGTCCCGCCCGGCCAGGCCCTGCTGCGCTCTGGCGCACGCGTGGGCGACGACCTGTACGTCAGCGGCACGCTGGGCGATGCTCGGATGGCGCTGGAGGTGTTCCGCGGCACGCTGTCGCTGCCCGAAGCGGCTTTTTCCCAGGCCCGCCAACGGCTGGAGCGCCCCACACCCCGCGTGGCGCTGGGCCTGGCGCTGCGCGGCGTGGCCAGCGCGGCGGCCGACATCAGCGACGGTCTGCTGGGCGACCTGGGCCACATCCTGCAAGCCTCCGGCGTGGGCGCCGTGGTGGATGCCGATGTTGCTACCAACTTGATAGCTACCCGCGCAGATATTTCCTGCGCCAGCGGCATTTTTGGCTTGGAAAAACAAAGAGAATACGCGCTGGCTGGCGGCGACGACTACGAGCTGGTATTTACCGCCCCCGCGAGCGCACGCCAAGCCGTGCAAGCCGCAGCGGCCCAGGCCCAGACCCCGGTGACCCGCATTGGCCTGATCGAGGCCCGCGCAGCCCAGGGCCCGGCCATCCGCCTGGTAGACGCCGACGGCCAGCGTCTGGACTTGGATTTGCCCGGCTTCGACCACTTCGGCTAAGGGTAAACACGCCGAACCGCCGGCATGCGTAAACTGTGGCGCATGAACGAAGCTGACGCCATCCGCCAAATACTGACCCATGCCCGCACCATCGCGGTCGTAGGTCTGTCGCCCGATCCGGGCCGGGCCAGCCATGACGTTGCCAGCACCCTGCAGTCGCGGGGCTACCGCATCATTCCGATCAACCCGGTGACGGATGCAACCGAGATCCTGGGTGAAAAGGTCTACCCCAGCCTGCACGCTGCCGCGCAGGAGCACACCATCGAGGTGGTGAACTGCTTCCGCAAGAGCCAGGATATTCCGCCCATCGTAGAAGAAGCTATTGCCATCGGCGCCAAGGCAGTGTGGATGCAGCAAGGCATATCCCACCGCGAAGCCGCCAAACGGGCCACATCGGCCGGGCTGCGGGTGGTACAGAACAAATGCATCAAGACGGCGCACACCGTCCTATCTGCCCGTGGAGTCATTTAGCCAGGTGGGTACGGTAAGCTTGGCGTTTCCCCACGCTCCGCTTTGCACACCATGTCCTTCGCCCCGCTCCAGAACGATAGCTTCCTGCGCGCCTGCCTGCGCCAGTCCACCGACCACACCCCCGTCTGGCTGATGCGCCAGGCCGGCCGCTATCTGCCGGAATACGTGGCCACGCGGGCCAAGGCGGGCAGCTTTATGGGCCTGGCGACCAACACCGACTACGCCACCGAAGTCACGCTGCAGCCCCTGGAGCGCTACCCCCTGGACGCGGCCATTCTGTTCAGCGACATCCTCACCGTGCCCGACGCCATGGGCCTGGGCCTGAGCTTTGCACAGGGCGAAGGCCCGCGCTTTGCCAGCCCGGTGCGCGACGAGGCGGCCGTAGCCGCGCTGCAGGTGCCCGACATGGACAAGCTGCGCTATGTGTTCGACGCCGTCACCTCCATCCGCAAGGCCCTGAACGGCCGGGTGCCGCTGATAGGCTTCTCCGGCAGCCCCTGGACGCTGGCCTGCTATATGGTCGAAGGCAAGGGCTCGGACGACTACCGACTGGTCAAGAGCATGCTGTACAGCCGCCCGGACTTGATGCACCGCATGCTGCAAGTCAACGCCGATGCCGTTGCCGCTTACCTGAACGCGCAAATCGAAGCTGGCGCCCAGGCGGTGATGATTTTCGACAGCTGGGGCGGCGTGCTGGCAGATGGCGCTTTCCAGCAATTCAGCATGGCCTATACCCAGCAGGTTCTCAAGCAACTCAAGACCGAGCACAACGGCCAACGCATTCCGCGCCTGGTGTTCACCAAGGGCGGTGGACTCTGGCTGGACGAAATGGCCGGCCTGGATTGCGAGGTGCTGGGCGTGGACTGGACGGTGAACCTGGCCAAGGCACGCGCCCTGGTCGGCGGCAGCAAAGCATTGCAAGGCAATATCGACCCGAACGTGTTGTTTGCACCGCCCGCACAGATCGAAGCCGAGGTGGACAAGGTGGTGCAAAGCTTCGGCCGGCCCCACCAGGGCGCGGGTACCGGGCCGACGCATATCTTCAACCTGGGCCACGGTATCAGCCAGTACACGCCACCGGAGCATGTGGCTGCGCTGGTGGCCGCTGTGCACCGCGCTTCGCGCCGTATCCGGGCCTAAATAGCGGTCCTGCCCGCTAAAAATAGTTTTGGCAAGCCCCAGTTATGCACAAAACTTGTGCTTGCCATTTGGTGAAGCCGCCGCAAAGCGGCAAGCCGCTATAAAACGAATAGCGCATGTAAGTGCTTGATTTATATAGTCATCTGAAAATGCTTTTTTTACAGGCAAAGTGTTGAGAGCCTTGATTTACGGGCCTTTACAGCGCCCCCGCCAGGGATATCAACAAAGTTATCCACAGCTTCTCGGGATAGCTTTCAAATCATTTGTAAATCAAGCACTTAGGCGCCAATCCACAAGTTTCTGTGAACAAACGCACATAAGCTGCCCCCTCCACCACCCCCCATGTCCCACCGGCTTTCTGTCGTTGTCCAAACCCCCGCGCACAGCGCACTGTCCGGCCCGCTGATCTATAGCCACGCCACGCCGCTGCCGCCGGGCAGCCTGGTGCGGGTGCCGCTGGGCAAGCGCGAAACCTTGGGTGTGGTGTGGGATGGGGTGCCCGAGGAAAGCGAATTCGAGATCCGGCCCATCAGCGCGGCACTGGACGGGCTGCCGCCGCTGAACGCCGCCTGGCGCGGCCTGGTGCAGTTTGCCGCCCAGTACTACCAGCGCGCCGTGGGCGAGGTGGCGCTGGCCGCCCTGCCCCCGCAGCTGCGCGAGCTGGACACCACCCAGCTGGCGCGGCGGCTCAAGCGCCCGCAGGCTGGCGCAGCGGCAGGAACCGAGGGCGCTACACATTCCGTAGCACTCAGCGTAGAACAAACCAGCGCGATCGCCGAATTTGATGCACAAGCCGGGCCGTTCTTGTTGTTCGGAGCCACCGGCAGCGGCAAGACCGAGGTCTACCTGCAGCTGGTGCAAAGCCTGCTGGCCCGCGACCCCACCGCCCAGGCGCTGGTGATGGTGCCCGAGATTAACCTCACACCGCAGCTGGAGGCGCGTTTCCGCGAACGCTTCGAGCCGCAGTATGGCGCTGCGTCGGTGGTGTCCATGCACAGCGGCATGACGCCGCCGCAGCGCCTGAAAAGCTGGATGGCGGCCCACTTTGGCACGGCCCGCATCGTGCTGGGCACGCGCATGGCGGTGTTTGCCTCCATGCCGCGCCTGCAACTCATTGTGGTGGATGAAGAGCACGACCCCAGCTACAAGCAGCAGGAAGGCGCGCGCTACTCGGCGCGCGACCTGGCCGTCTACCGCAGCCAGCTGGAAACCCGCCTGGCCACCCAGGCCGATGCGGCAGCCACGCCCTGCAAGGTGCTGCTGGGCTCGGCCACGCCCTCGCTGGAGAGCTGGCACCACAGCCGCCCGGCCGCCGAGGGTGGCCGCTATGTGCGGCTGGCCATGCCCAGCCGCATAGGCGCGGGCGCCCTGCCCAAGGTGCGCCTGGTGGACATGAACCTGCAGCAGAAGAAAACCGTGTTTTCGCCCCAGCTACTGGGCGCCATCCAGCAGCGGGTGGAGCGCGGCGAGCAAAGCATGGTGTTTTTGAACCGGCGCGGCTACGCCCCGGTGCTGGCCTGCAACGCCTGCGAGTGGAAGAGCGAGTGCCCGCACTGCAGCGCCTACCGCGTGTTCCACAAAATCGACCGCAGCCTGCGCTGCCACCACTGCGGCTACGCCGAGCCGGTGCCGCGCGCCTGCCCGACCTGTGGCAACCCGGATATTTCACCCGTGGGCCGTGGTACCGAAAGGCTGGAGGAATACCTGGCCGAGCTGCTGGTGGACCTGCGCCGCCCCGACGGCGGCCGGGTGGTGGTGGCGCGCATCGACGCCGACAGCACCAAGGCCAAGGGCGCGCTGGAAGCCCAGCTGGACCAGGTGCACACCGGCGCGGTGGACGTGCTGGTCGGCACGCAGATGATTGCCAAGGGCCACGACTTTCGCCGCATCACCCTGGTGGCGGCCATCAACCCGGACGGCGCGCTGTTCTCCAGCGACTTCCGCGCGCCAGAGCGCCTGTTCAGCCTGCTGATGCAAGCGGGCGGACGGGCTGGCCGCGACGCAGCCCACAGCGCGGCCAGCGAGATGTGGGTGCAGACCGAGCACCCCACCCACCCGCTGTTCACCGCGCTGCGCCAGCACGACTACCCGGCGTTCGCGCAGAGCCAGCTAGGAGAGCGCCTGGGGGCGGGCATGCCGCCCTTCAGCTACCAGGCCCTGGTGCGGGCCGAGGCGCGCACGCAGGAAGCCGCGCAGGCCTTCCTGACCCTGGCCAGCGCTGCCGCCTGCGATGTGCCGGACGCCGACCGCGTCACGCTGTACCCGGCCGTACCCATGGGCGTGCAACGGGTGGCGAACATCGAGCGTGCCCAGATGCTGGTGGAAAGCCCCTCGCGCGCCGCGCTGCAACAGTTTTTAAGTGGCTGGCACAACGTATTGCACGCCGTGCGCAGCCAGCCCGAATGCAAAGGCCTGATACGCTGGGCTATTGACGTGGACCCACTTGCCATATGACCGATCGTTTTTCCAAGACCTTCCCCCTGTTCTTTGTGCTGCTCTGGTCCACCGGATTCATCGGTGCGCGGCTGGGCTTGCCACATATTCAGCCATTCACCTTCTTGCTGATCCGCTACCTGCTGGTGATTGGCTGCCTGGCGCTCATTGCGGTCCTGACCCGCGCGCCATGGCCGCAAACGCCCCGGCAGTGGATGCACATTGGCATTGCGGG
>JAPLPK010000081.1 GCA_026400275.1 Burkholderiales bacterium | reverse complement strand
GCGATGTAGTTGCTCAGGCCGACAAATCCTGTGGTGCTGGTCGTGCTGCTCTCGGTGAAGCTGAGCCACAGGGTCTGTGCCGCAGGCCACAGAAAAAACAGGCCGTAGGCCAGGGCAAACGGGGCCAGCATGGCCGCTGCGTGCAGCGGGATGCGTGGGAGTATGGGGCTGGGCCGCGACGCGGATGCAGCGGGAGCCGTCAGGCTGGGCATGGGGGCATTCCTCTCTGGCCCCGTGCTGCCCACACCGCAAGCGGGTGGGCAGCACGGGGTTGGTTGCTTACTTCGTGGGGCGGGTAGTCGCCAGCAGCTTTTTGGCTTCGGCATCGAACATGCCCAGCGCCTTGTCCACCGGTAGCTGGCCGGTCATGGCCGCCGGGAAGAACTTGGCGGCGCTGGCTTCCATGGGGCCGGCGGCACCACCGTACCAGCCTTCGGGGCTGAACACGATGTTCTTCGCGACTACGCCAGAGAACTCGTTGTTCGGCTTCATGGCCTTGAGCGCATCGGATTCGGCCACGGCGCTGAACGCAGGGATGTGGCCACCTCCGGCCCAGGTGATGGAGTGGCGGCCTACGTAGTCCACAAACTTCAGCGCGCCTTTCAAGCGTTCGGGCGGAATCGGCTTGCCTACGTTATTGGGCACCGCAAAGCCGTGCGAATCGCCCCATACGCTCTGGTTGGCGTACAGCTTGGGTAGCGGCACGATGCCGTAGTCAAACGGCAGCTTCTTGCTCGCGCTCAGGTCGACCATGGTGGGCACTTCCCACACGCCGTTCAGCATGAAGGCCGCTTTGCCGCTCAGAAACTGGGCGTTGGCTGCGGGGTAGTCCAGGTTCTTGGTGGCGTAGCCTTTGCTGAACCAGTCGGTGATGACCTTCATGGAGTCCACGCCTGCGTCGCCATAGGCCAGCTTGCCGTTGTCCAGCATCTTGCCGCCGCGCTGGGCCAGCATCGATAGCCAAAGGCGGTAGCCCATGTAGGAGTTGGTGTTGCTCTCCATGGCGAACGCATCGGTGCCGGCCTTTTCTTTCACGGCGCGGAAGGCGTCGGTTAGCGCGGCGATGCCTTCGATGGGTTTGAGATTGCCGGCTGCATCGGTCAGCCCCGCCTTGGCGACCAGGGCTTTGTTGTAGTAGAGCACCAGCGCATGGGTGTCCAACGGAATGGCATAGGTCTGGCCGTTGTACTGGCCTTTTTGCCACTGGCGTTCAGAATAGTCGCTGCCCACAATGCCTGCAGCGGCCAGTTCGGCAGGGGCCAGCGCGCGCAGCGCACCGGATGGGCCAAAGTCGCCCATGCGTGATAGATGCAGGTTGATCAGATCGGGCCCTGCACCCACTGCCGAGGCGGTGCGCACCTTGGTGTAGAACGGCACGCCCCAGGCCAGGGTGGTGGTTTCCACTTTGTAGTCCGTTTGGCTGGCGTTGAAGCCGTCTACCAGCGTGGCCAGGCGTGCGCCGTCGCCGCCGCTGAGCAGCGTCCACAGCTTGATGTCGGTGGCGGCCCAGGCGGGCGCGGTAAAGCTGGCGACGGCCAGTGCGACGGCCGCTAAACCATTGCGGCGGTTGAAGTGAGGTGTCATGTGTTGTCTCCGTTATTTTTAGGGGTGAAGTTTCAAGAAGCAGCATGCGTCTTGGCTAACCAGCTGGGCAGGTAGCCCAGCGGGTTATCGGGGGCGATGCGCTGCGCCACGGCAGCACCTCGGGTGATGGCGGCCAGGGTGGCCAGGTCGGCCTTGGGCTGGCGGTTTTCGGTCAGCAGGCCGTTTTGTTCCAGAAAGGTGTCGGTCAGCTGGGTGTAGCAAAAGCCCGCCAGGTTGCCGCAGTCGTGCACGCTACCCAGCAGATCGCCATATTGCTCCAGCAGCTCTTCGGCATTGCGGGCCGAGGTGTAGCCCCAGGCACCGCTGCCTTCTGGCCGCCCGGGCACCATGGCGATGCCGCCAAACTCGGTCAGCATGGCCGGGCGGTTGGCAATGTCAAAACCGGGCAGCACCAGCATGCGGCGGGCGTGGCGCGAGTGCTGCAGCGTGTGGGCAATGGCCTCGGCGCTACCGTAGCGCTGGAGGAACAGTGCCGGGTCGTTGCTGTAGTCGTGGATAGCCAGGATATCGCCACAAGGCATCTCCCAGCCGTCGTTGCCGATCACTGGTCGGCTGCCGTCCAGCGCCTTGGTCATGTGGTACAGGGCCTGCACAAAGTTCACTTGACGCGGGTCGTTGGGCAGCTCAGGTACGCCCCAGGACTCGTTGATCGGCACCCATGCCACCACGCAAGGGTGCGACAGGTCGCGCTGCACCAGCGCCTTCCATTCGTCGGCCACGCGGTCTACCGTTTCGGCGGAGAAGCCATAGGCCGATGGCATTTCGGCCCATACGCACAGGCCCAGCACGTCGCACCAGTACAGCCAGCGCGGGTCTTCGCTTTTTTGGTGTTTGCGCGCGCCGTTGAAGCCCAGGCGCTTGATCAGCTCGACATCGGCGCGCAGCTCATCGCTGGTGGCGGTCATCAGCGAGGCGGGCCAGTAGCCCTGATCCAGCACCATGCGCAGCTTGTAGCTGCGGTTGTTGAGCATGAAGTTTTCTGCGTCCAGCCTCACATCGCGCAGGGCGGTGTAGCTGTCTACATGGTCCAGCACCGTGCCGTCGGCGGCCAGCAGCGTCAGCGTGGCGGTGATGAGTTGCGGGTGCTCGGGGCTCCAGGTCCATGGGTCGCGTGCCGAGTCGATGCCGGGGTCGGGCAGGTGGATGCTGCGGCGCACCTGACCGTCCAGCACTTCCAGGGTGTCTTGCGTCAGGGTTCTACCGTCGAGCGCCAGTTGCACCTGCAGGCGTTGGCCGGGTTGGGCCTGGGCGATGCTTGCGTCCAGGCGGATTTGCCACTGCGCCACGTCGGCCGTCCAGCGCAGGCCTGCCAGGTGGCTGCTTTGCACCACCTCCAGCCAGACACTGCGCCAAATACCGCTGGTGCGCGGGTACCAGATGTTGTGCGGCTCCGGCAGCCAGTCCTGCTTGCCGCGCGGCTTGTGCATGTCGTGCGGGTCGTCTTCGGCCAGCAAGGACACGCTGAAGCTGCTGCCTTGAACATAGGCGGTGATGTCGAGTTTGAAAGGCGCATGTCCACCACGGTGGGTGCCGACTTGTTGGCCGTTGACCCATACCGTAGCTTCGTAGTCCACCGCGCCAAAGTGCAGCAACACGCGCTGGTCAGCACGCGGGGCTGCGGTGAGCTCGACCGTGCGGTGGTACCAGCAGCGGGGGTGGAATCCGGTGTCGGCGATGCCACTGCGCAGCGACTCGGGGGCGTAGGGCACGGTAATGCTGCGGTCAAAAGCGACCTCGTCCGGCAGCGCCCAGCGGGCTGCGTCGTCAAAGGCAAATTGCCAATCTCCGTCCAAACTTTGCCACTGCGCGCGGCGCAACTGGGGGCGGGGGTACTCCATGAACTGTTCCTAGGGTGTGTGTAAGAAGTGCTGGAATTTACCCATAATTGCCATAACTAACAAGTTTTATCGCGATGAATGAAGCTAGGTGTTTTCACTAAAGTAAAGCCGCTTTGGCCTGCCAAAACCAAGTTATTCAGACGGGTGCTGTCCGCTAGAATCACAACTTAAATGGTGATTAAAAAATGAACAACAAACCCAAGTTCACCAGCAAGCGGGTGCTGATCGTGGAAGGCGAGGCCACACTGCCGATTGCCAAGGCGCTGGCTTCCGAAACGCGGCAAATCATCCTCAGCCTGTTGACGCACAACGTGATGAACGTCAGCGAAATCGCTGAGGCGATGAACATGCCGCACTCCACCGTCAGCTTTAACCTGAACCAGCTGCAGGCGGTGGGCTTGATCAAGGTGGAGGTAGAGCCCGGCACACGCGGCACGCAAAAGTTGTGCGCCAAGCGCTACGACGAGCTGGTGTTCCAGCTACCGGGCGCGGCCGCCGAGGTGGCACCCGACGTAGTCACCGTCAGCATGCCCATCGGCAGCTACCGGCATGTGGAGGCCAGCCCTACCTGCGGTCTGGCTAGCGAGAGCAAGATCATCGGCCTGCTGGACGATGCCCGCTCGTTCTTCGAACCCGAGCATTTGCACGCCCAGCTGCTGTGGTTTGGCAAAGGCTACGTGGAATACGCGTTTCCCAACAACCTGCCGTTTGGCGCGGTGGCTCGGTCGATCGAGTTGTCCATGGAGATCTGCTCCGAAGCGCCGCAGTACAACCTGGAATGGCCGTCAGACATTACGCTGTGGATCAATGGCTGCGATGTAGGCACCTGGACCAGCCCCGGCGACATGGGCGGCACACCCGGCTTGCTAACGCCCAGCTGGTGGCACGAGGACCAAACCACCTACGGCCTGCTCAAGCGCTGGAGCGTCACCGCCCAGGGCTCGATGATCGACGGCATGGCCCTGCTGCCCATCACACTGGAGCAGCTCAATCTAGGGGGCTCCAATCACATCAAGGTGCGCATCGGCATCAAGGAAGACGCACGCCACCAGGGCGGCATCAACCTGTTCGGCCGCCGCTTTGGCAACTACCCGCAAGACCTGGTGATGCGTATCGCCTACGAATTCCCCTCCTAGCAGCGCAAGCCCACACCCGTGCCCTGGCGCGCGCTCGTTATACCCATGAAGCGGGTATCCAGAATGCGGCCTTGGCATTCCACACCATCGCTGCTGTATTCCCGCCTGCGCGGGTATGACACATCGTCTGTGTCTGAGGCAAGTAGCTAATCAAAAAAACAACCTCCGGCGCAAATAGCACCTGCGTGAGACGCTATGAAAAATGCAGCGCCGGGCTACAGTGCTTTCTCGTGCGCACCGGGCAATACTGGCCGTGGCAGCGGGCGGCCGTGGCACGCTGGTCATCATTGACCAGTGACGGCCCAATTCGCGTATCAGAATCTTTAGGTGAAAAGTGGCTCTGGCGCAGATTCCATTTGCGCGAGAAGCTATGAAAAGTAGAGCGCTGGGTGGCTCCACTATTTGAGGGAAGGATGCTTACAGATCAGGCGTCTAGCGGTTGCCCCGGGCTATAGTGGTTCTTCGTTTGGCAAGCGGTTTGTCCAATTTTTGATATCTGGATATTTATCTGAGCACCTCGCTAGAGCGCCAGTCCGCGAGTTAATTCCTGAAGATTTTAATGACGAATATAGACCGCAGCGACCTATTTATCCCGTAGGTTTTGCGGTCTACATTCGTTAGGCGTTTCGATTGCCTGAGGCCACGCTGCTACCATTTTTGGCCGACTCAGTTGATATTTACAATTTTCGCCGTCTTATATATTACACCCGAGGAGTGGGAATTGTTGGAGTTTTTGCTTGTTATTTTGCTCGTATACGTTGCATACAAAATCTATGTGAACTTATATTTCAAAGGTGAACAATTCGCCGCTATAAAAGGCAGTATTAGCTTGCATACCAAGAACTGCAATGATCTAAATGAACATATAGAAAATCTAAAATCATCCTACTCTGACGTCGGCTCATTTGAATATGGGAAAAGTCAACTTTCCGACGATAGTCTATACAACATGAAAAGACGGAGATGGAATGAAGAAGAGAAAAGCAACCGAACGCACAACTGTTCATCCACCGTTTGCAAAAATGCCAGCGGTCAGCCCTTCAAGTATTTGTGCAAGTATTTCAACATCAAAACTAACGAAGAAACACTATCAACATTCGAGGAGGTTTTGAACAACT
>JAPLPK010000075.1 GCA_026400275.1 Burkholderiales bacterium | reverse complement strand
CAGCGTTGCCCTAAACCTTGATCCAGCGCAAAACGCCGGTCGCCTGGCCGGCCTAAAGTGGGCCCCTGCCACCGGACGAGCACCGGCTGGCGTCCCTTGCCGCAACAGGAGCCCGCCATGCGCACCATGAAAGCTGCCGTAGTCCATGCCTTTGGACAGCCTCTGCAAATCGAAGAAGTCGCCATTCCTGAGGTGCCCGCCGGCCAAGTGCTGGTCAAGGTCATCGCATCTGGCGTATGCCACACCGATTTACATGCCGCTGAGGGCGACTGGCCGGTAAAACCCAGCCTGCCCTTCATTCCCGGCCACGAAGGCGTGGGCTTTGTCGCCGCCGTGGGCGCGGGCGTCAAGAACATCCGGGAAGGCGACCGCGTGGGCGTACCCTGGCTGCATACCGCCTGCGGCCATTGCGAGCACTGCATCACCGGCTGGGAGACCCTGTGTGACAGCCAGCAAATGACCGGCTATACGGTCAACGGCGGCTATGCCGAATACGTATTGGCCGACCCCGGCTATGTGGGCCATCTGCCAGCCAATGTGGGATTCTCCGAAATTGCACCGGTGCTATGCGCGGGGGTCACCGTGTACAAGGGGCTCAAGGTGCTGGACTGCAAGCCTGGCGACTGGGTCGCTATCTCCGGCATCGGGGGGCTGGGGCATCTGGCGGTGCAGTACGCCAAAGCCATGGGTTTCCACGTGATTGCCGTGGACATCGACGCAGCCAAACTACAACTTGCCGAGCGTCTGGGCGCCGACATAGTGATCAATGCAGCGCAGCAAGACCCGGTGCAAGAGGTGCAGCGTGCTCTGCGCGGCGCACACGGTGTGCTGGTCACGGCCGTGTCCCGTTCCGCATTCGCACAGGGTCTGGGTATGCTGCACAAGCGCGGCACCATGTCCTTGGTAGGCCTGCCTCCGGGAGACTTTGCTCTGCCGATTTTCGACATGGTGCTCAACGCCAAAACCGTGCGCGGCTCGATCGTCGGCACCCGCATGGACCTGCAAGAAGCGCTGGCCTTTGCCGGCGACGGCAAGGTTCGGACCATTTATTCCGAGGACAAGCTGGACAATATCAACGCTGTATTCGACCGCATGCGCGCCGGCAACATCGAGGGCCGGATCGTCATGCACATTGCTGATGCCGCCTGAGACGGAGTTGCGCGTGAAGCAAGAGGTTAGTGAGCACCGGCTGCCCGCCAGCCTGCAAATGCTGCGAAACGAGCACGCTGAACTGGCATGCGTGCTGCGGGCCATGAAGCGCATGCTGGACCGTGGCCCCGACGACGAGCCTGAGCGCTTCTTCGACCTGCTGCGTGCCATGCTGTTCTACATCGACGAACTCCCTGAAAAACTGCACCACCCCAAGGAGTCAGACTTTCTGTTTCCGCAACTGCTGCGCGTGGCGCCGCAACTCTTCCCTGACGTAGAAAAGCTGGAGAAGGAGCATGTGCGCGGCGACGCGCTGGTGCGCTCACTGCAACACAACTTGATCGCCTGGGAAATGATGGGGGAGCCGCGCAGAGCCGCTTTCAATGAGGCCGCGTACGAGTACATCGCGTATTACCAGGCGCATATGCAGCATGAGGAGAGTGTCATCTTCCCAGCGGCCGCCCGCCTGCTGCGCGCCGAGGACTGGAAGCGTATCGATGCGGCATTTGGCCTGGGCTACGCAACGCTGCCAGGCAAGCCGCCCACGCAAAACGGCTACGAGCGCCTGTACTTCAAGATCATGGCCGGCGCGGCCGCAGAGCCGCACCGGCCAGAGCAGACCGCTCAATCGTTGGCGTAAATATCCACGTCCTTGGTTTCCTTGACGAACAGCATGCCGATCACAAAGGTGCCGGCTGCGACCACCACGGGATACCACAGGCCATAGAAGATATCGCCGGTGGCCGCCACCATGGCGAAAGCCGTGGTCGGCAGCAGGCCGCCAAACCAGCCATTGCCAATGTGGTAGGGCAAGCTCATCGATGTGTAGCGTATGCGGGTCGGGAACATCTCCACCAGCATGGCTGCGATCGGGCCATACACCATGGTCACCAGGATCACCAGGTAGACCAGGATCAGCAGCATCATCGGCTTGTTCATCGCCGCGCTATCGGCCTTGACCGTCAAGCCAGCGGCCTTGGCGGTCTCCACCACGGTCTTGCGGAAGGCATCGATTTCCTTTTTGCTGTCGGCCGAGAATGCGTCGCGCTTCTCGTTCAGCGCGCCGGTGACCGACGCTATTTCCTTGTCACCCAACTTGATGTTGGCCGTGCTTCCTGGCGCGCCATTTACGTTGGTGTAGGGAATGTAGTTTTGCGTCAGCGTGCGCTTGGCGATGTCACAGGAACTGGTGAAGTCGATGTCGCGCGCAATCGGACTGCCCTGGAACGAGCACTGCGCCGGGTCGGCTGTAATCACCACCGGCACCGACTTCTGCGCAGCCACCAGCGCGGGGTTGGCGTACTGCAGCAGAGCCGGGAACACCGAGAAATACGTCACCGCAGCCAACAGGCAACCGCCCATGATGATGGGCTTGCGGCCCACTTTGTCCGACAACGCACCGAAGAAGATGAAGAACGGCGTGCCGATCAACAGGGCCACCGCAATGAACAGGTTGGCCGTAGTTGCATCCACTTTTGCGATCGTGGTCAGGAAGAACAGCGCGTAGAACTGCCCGGTGTACCAGACCACGGCCTGGCCGGCCGTCAGGCCGACCAGTGCCAGTATCACGATCTTCAGGTTCTTCCACTGGCCAAAAGATTCGGTCAGCGGCGCCTTGGAGGTCTTGCCCTCGGACTTCATCTTCTGAAAAGCAGGTGATTCATTCATGCTCAAGCGAATCCACACCGACACACCCAGCAGCAGGATGGACACCAGGAAGGGCACGCGCCAGCCCCAAGTATCAAAGTCAGCGCCCAGGGCTTCACGGCAGCCCAGGATCACGATCAGTGACAGGAACAGGCCCAAGGTTGCCGTGGTCTGAATCCATGCGGTGTAGGCTCCGCGTTTGCCGTGCGGCGCATGCTCGGCCACATAGGTCGCGGCACCGCCGTACTCGCCACCCAGCGCCAGTCCCTGCAGCATGCGCAAGGCCACCAGCACGATGGGGGCCGCAATGCCGATGGAAGCATAGCTAGGCAACAAACCCACGATGAAGGTGGACAAACCCATGATCAAGATGGTGACCAGGAAGGTGTATTTACGCCCAATCATGTCGCCCAACCGGCCAAACACAATAGCCCCGAATGGCCGCACCAAGAAGCCCGCGGCAAACGCCAGCAGCGCAAAGATGTAGCCAGAAGTGGGGTCCAGCCCACCGAAAAATTGTTTGGCGATGATGGCAGCCAAAGAGCCGTAGAGATAAAAGTCATACCACTCGAAAACGGTACCTAGTGACGAAGCGAAGATGACCTTCTTCTCTTCACCTGTCATCGGCCTGGGTGTTGCACCCGCGATAGTTGCCATAGCTTGTCTCCTTTGTTGTACGGACCTCCTCGATGGGTGGTCTCAAAGCATTCTTCGAATGCCACCTGACCGTTTCCTTACAAAAACAAACATCCGGGGATAAACCCTGAGCAAGGCCCCACAGCCAGAAAAAGTCAGTTACCGGTCAGCCCCTCTACCCACACTCCGCATCGCTGACACATACCCCCGCACCCTGGTGCGGGCCACAAAGAACCACTGGAGACCAGCATGACAGACCCCGTCGTGGCCCGTATCGAGGCCAATCCCAAGTACCACGAGTTGCGGCGCAAGCGCGGCACGTTCGGCTGGACACTCACCGCATTGATGATGCTGGTGTACTACGGCTACATCGCGCTGATTGCTTTCGACAAGCCCTTTCTGGCGCAGCCCATAGGCAACGGCGTCACCACCCTGGGTATTCCCATCGGGCTGGGCGTGATTGTTTTCACCATTCTTATCACTGGCTTGTACGTGCGCCGTGCCAACAGCGAGTACGACCGCCTGACCGCCGAAATCCTGAAGGATGCAGCCCAATGAAATCTCTGCTCAAAACCTTCTGCGCCTTGGCGCTCATGGCTGCAACCGGTGCGGTTCTGGCCGCTGGCGGCGACCTGGGCCAGGTCGACAAACAACCCACCAACTGGGTGGCCATCACCATGTTCGGCATCTTTGTGGTGGGCACGCTGTTCATCACCAAATGGGCCGCCGCCAAGACCAAATCGGCCTCTGACTTTTATACCGCCGGCGGCGGCATCACCGGCTTCCAGAACGGCCTGGCGATTGCGGGTGACTACATGTCGGCCGCCTCCTTCCTGGGCATTTCGGCTGCGGTGATGGCATCGGGCTATGACGGCCTGATCTACTCCATCGGCTTCCTGGTGGGTTGGCCAGTCATCACCTTCCTGATGGCTGAGCGCCTGCGCAACCTGGGCAAGTTCACCTTTGCCGACGTGGCAGCCTACCGCTTCCAGCAAACGCCAATCCGCATGTTTGCCGCCTCCGGCACGCTGGTGGTGGTGGCGTTCTACCTGATCGCACAGATGGTGGGCGCTGGCGCACTGATCAAGCTGCTGTTCGGCCTGGACTACTGGCTGGCGGTGGTGATCGTCGGCGCGCTCATGATGGTGTACGTGCTGTTCGGCGGCATGACAGCCACCACCTGGGTGCAGATCATCAAGGCCTGCATGTTGCTGGCCGGCGTGACCTTCATGGCCGTGATGGTGCTCGCGCAATTCGGCTTCAGCCCCGAAGCCCTGTTTGCCAAAGCAGTGGAAGTGAAGACGCAAATCGCAGCCAACGACGGCAAGATGCCCGAAGAGGCCGCCAAGATTGGCCTGGCCATCATGGGCCCGGGCGGCTTCGTGAAAGACCCTATCTCGGCCATCTCCTTCGGCATGGCGCTGATGTTCGGCACCGCCGGCCTGCCCCACATCCTGATGCGTTTCTTCACCGTACCCAACGCCAAGGAAGCGCGTAAATCCGTGCTGTGGGCCACCACCTGGATCGGCTACTTCTACCTGCTGATCTTCATCATTGGCTTTGGCGCGATCACCCTGGTGCT
>JAPLPK010000191.1 GCA_026400275.1 Burkholderiales bacterium | reverse complement strand
TTGCTGGGCCAGGACAAGGTTGCTGTGATCTTCGGCTGCTGGACTTCTGTGTCGCGCAAGTCGGTGCTGCCTGTCGTGGAAGAAATGAACGGCCTGCTGTTCTACCCCGTGCAGTACGAGGGTGAAGAGCTGTCCAAGAACGTGTTCTACACGGGTGCTGCGCCGAACCAGCAAGCCATTCCGGCCGTCGATTACCTGATGAGCAAGGCCGGTGGCGGTGCCAAGCGTTGGGTCCTGCTGGGCACCGACTATGTGTACCCCCGCACCACCAACAAGATTCTGCGCGCCTACCTGAAGAGCAAGGGCGTGGACGACAAGGACATCGACGAGAAGTACACCCCGTTTGGCCACAGCGATTACCAAACCATCGTGGCCGACATCAAGAAGTTCTCCGAAGGCGGCAAGACTGCTGTGGTGTCCACCATCAACGGTGACTCCAACGTGCCTTTCTACAAGGAACTGGGCAACGCCGGCCTGAAGGCCAAGGACGTGCCGGTCGTCGCCTTCTCCGTGGGTGAAGAAGAGCTGCGCGGTGTGGACACCAAGCCCCTGGTCGGCCACCTGGCTGCTTGGAATTACTTCATGTCCATCAAGAGCCCGGCCAACACCGAGTTCATCAAGAAGTGGTCTGCCTACGCCAAGGCCAAGAACCTGCCCGGCGCCGACAAGCCTCTGACCAACGACCCGATGGAAGCCACCTACATCGGTATCAATATGTGGAAGCAAGCCGTCGAGAAGGCCAAGTCTACCGATACCGACAAGGTTATCGCCGCCATGGCCGGCCAGAAGTTCAACGCACCTTCGGGCATCGTGTCGGAAATGGACGCCACCAACCACCACCTGCACAAGTCGGTGTTCATCGGTGAAGTCAAGGCCGACGGCCAGTTCAACGTGGTGTGGAAGACGCCTGGCCCTGTGAAGGCCAAGCCATGGAGCCCGTACATCGAAGGCAATGCTGGCAAGCCCGACGCACCAGTGAAAAAGTAACACCCCCAGGCTACGCACTTCGTGTCTTCGCCCACCCCCTTGCAGGGGGCGATACCAGCGGCCTGGCAGAGCCAGTTCCGCGGTATCCCTGGAAAGGGGCAGGGGCGTTCTCGATGGCTGGTTCCATTCCCTCTTCGCTACGGAGAGGGCTAGGGTGGGGGCGACGCCGGTGGCGCGCCCCCATCTCCTTTTTATTTTTGAAAGCTGGGACATGTTCCGCCCCATCCTTCCCATATTTACTGCTGCTCTGCTTTTAATAGCTGGTCACGCTTATGCAATAAGCGCTGGCGAGGTAAAAGCGATGGCAACCGGCGAAGCCGAGACGCGCATCGAAGCGCTCAATAAGGCTGTCGTCAACGCCGACGAAAAGACCGTCGCCTTCATCCAGGCGCTGTCGGACGACCAGATCAAGATCCAGGGCGACAAAGTCTTTTGGGTCCAGGGCGACAAGACCGTGGACCCTGCCAGCGGCGCCGCTGTGGCCCTGCCGGAAGACGCCGAAGACGTCATCAACAACAACCAAATGCGGGGCGAGCTGGACAATGCGCTGGCCGCCCTGAAGCTGTTTTCCAAAGACGACAAGGTGCGTGCCGCCTCCGTCAAAACCCTGCTGGCCGAGCCCGACGAGAGCAAGCTGGCGCTGGTGGAAAAAGCTTTTGCTACTGAGGCCAATGCCACCATCAAGGAGCAGCTGGGTCTGCTGCGTGGCGCCTTGCTGCTGAACAGCACCGACAAGGCGCACCGTCTGGACGCCATCAAAACCCTGGCCGACAGCAGCAACCCCGCCACCAAGACGGTGCTGCTGGCCCGCTTGAAGGAAGAGGCAGAGCCCGACGTGAAAGTGGCCCTGTCCGCCGCGCTGGCCAAGGTGGACGCGGCACTGGCCTGGGGTAATAAGCTGGGTGCGATTTTCAGCGGCATCAGCCTGGGTTCTATCCTGCTGCTGGTGGCCCTTGGCCTGGCCATCACCTACGGGCTGATGGGCGTGATCAACATGGCCCACGGCGAGCTGATGATGATCGGCGCCTACGCCACTTACATGGTGCAAACCGTGTTCATCAAGTACCTGCCCGGTGCCTTTGATTGGTACCTGCTGGCCGCCGTGCCGGTGTCTTTTCTGGCATCGGCCCTGGTGGGCGCAGCGCTGGAACGCAGCGTGCTGCGCTTTCTGTACGGCCGTCCGCTGGAGACGCTGTTGGCTACCTGGGGTATCAGCCTGATGCTGCAGCAGCTGGTGCGCAGCATCTTCGGCGCACAAAACGTGGGCGTGGAAAACCCGGTGTGGATGAGCGGCGGTGTGCAGGTGCTGGCGAATCTGTCGCTGCCCTATAACCGCCTGGTCATCATCGCATTTGCCATCGCCGTGCTGTTGGGTGTGGGCTGGCTGATTGGCAAAACCCGCCTCGGCCTGTTCGTGCGCGGCGTGACGCAAAACCGCCCGATTGCCTCCTGCATGGGCGTGAATACGGCCCGCATCGATACCTACGCATTCGCACTCGGCTCCGGCATCGCCGGGCTGGCCGGTTGCGCGTTGAGCCAGGTGGGCAATGTGGGCCCCGACCTGGGCCAGGGCTACATCGTGGATGCCTTCATGGTGGTAGTGCTGGGCGGCGTGGGCCAACTGGCCGGCACCGTGTACGCCGCGCTGGGCCTGGGCATCTTGAACAAGCTGCTGGAGGGATTGACCGGCGCCGTGCTGGCGAAGATCGCGGTGCTGGTGCTGATCATCATCTTCATCCAGAAGCGTCCACAAGGTATTTTTGCGATGAAGGGCCGCTCTGCGGAGGCGTGAGATTATGAGCACTACCTCGAAAGTAATTTTGCCTGTCAAAGGCCCGCTGCTGACCCGTTCCGGCTGGAGCAGCTTCATCGTCGCGCTGATCCTGGTCTGCGCTGTGGCACCAGTGTTGAACCTACTGATTCCCGCCGACAGCATCTGGCATCTGAGCGACTACGCCATTGCGCTGGTCGGCAAGATCATGTGCTACGCCATTGCAGCGCTGGCCATGGATTTGATCTGGGGCTATACCGGCATCTTGAGCCTGGGCCACGGCCTGTTCTTCGCGCTCGGCGGCTATGCCATGGGCATGTATTTGATGCGCCAGATCGGCCGCGACGGCAACTACAAAAGCGATCTGCCCGACTTCATGGTGTTCCTGGACTGGAAGGCTTTGCCCTGGCACTGGAGCTTAAGCGGCAGCTTCGGCGCCACGCTATTCCTGGTCGTGGTGGCGCCGGCGGTGGTGGCGGGCATCTTTGGCTTCTTCGCCTTCCGCTCGCGCATCAAGGGGGTGTATTTCTCCATCATCACCCAGGCGATGACCTTTGCCACCATGCTGCTGTTCTTCCGTAACGAAACCGGCTTTGGCGGCAACAATGGCTTTACCGACTTCAAGCGCATCCTGGGCATCCCGATGGCCACGACATCGATGCGCATGACCTTGTTTGTGCTCACCGGCTTGACCTTGCTGGGCTTCTTCCTGTTCGCCAAGTGGTTGGTCGGCAGCAAGTACGGCCGGGTGTTGCAGGCCATCCGCGATGCGGAAACGCGTGTCATGTTCTCGGGCTATTCGCCGCTGGGCTACAAGCTGAGCATCTGGGTGATTTCTGCCGTAATGTGCGGCGTGGCCGGGGCCTTGTATGTGACGCAAGTCGGAAATGAGCCCCGCGAACTCGATCGAGATCGCTGTGTGGGCCGCAGTCGGTGGCCGGGCGACGCTGATCGGCCCCATCCTCGGCGCCTTCATCGTCAACGGTGCCAAGAGCTGGTTGACCGTGGCCTACCCCGAGTTCTGGTTGTACTTTTTGGGTGCCTTGTTTATTGCGGTGACATTGTTCCTGCCCGATGGCGTGGTTGGTTTGGTGAAGAAGTTGAAGGGAGCCAAGGCATGACGCCCGATCTGATGGAAGAAGGCACAGAACGCCTGGAAAAGAAAGAGCGGGCAAAGCACAAGACGGGTCAGACCGAGTCCGGTGGCCGCGAAGCCGGCTTCTCGCGCATCCACACGCCTGGCGAGGTGGACATTGCCCATGGGCGCATCCTGTACCTGGAAGATGTTCACGTGAGCTTTGACGGCTTCAAGGCGATCAACGGCTTGTCGTTGGACATCGCGCCCGGCGAGCTGCGCTGCATCATCGGCCCCAACGGCGCTGGCAAGACGACGATGATGGACATCATCACCGGCAAGACGCGTCCAAATACCGGCAAGGTCTTCTTCGGCAGCACTATTGATCTGCTGCGCCACAATGAGCCCGAGATCGCCCAGCTGGGTATAGGCCGCAAGTTTCAGAAGCCTACGGTGTTCGAAAAGCTCAGCGTTTTCGAGAATCTGGAGCTGGCGCTGAAGATGAACAAGAGCGTCAAGTCGTCCATGCTGCACAAGCTGGACTCGGCGCAGAGCGACAAGCTGGCCGAGATGCTGGTGACCATCCACCTGGCCGACAGCGTGACGCGCCAGGCCGGCAACCTCAGCCACGGGCAAAAGCAGTGGCTGGAGATCGGCATGCTGCTGATGCAAGACCCCAAGCTGCTGCTGCTGGACGAGCCGGTAGCCGGCATGACCGACGAGGAAACTGCCCGCACCGCCGAGCTGTTCCTGACGCTGAAGGGCAAGCATTCGCTGATGGTGGTGGAGCACGACATGGGCTTTATCAAGACCATCTCAGAGATTGTCACCGTGCTGTGCGATGGCTCGGTGCTGGCACAGGGCACGCTGGACCAGGTGCAGGCGGATGAGCGTGTGATTGAGGTTTATCTTGGTCGATAGAGCTGCGCTTCTAGCCAATGGGGGGCAGATCCCAATTGCACGCCGTGTGCATGCGGATCGAGCGTGCTGTGTCTCGCATTTGGGCTCTGACCCCGATTGGCGGGTTGACGTTAACTTGCATCCCCGGCCGGGATGTGCGCCCGGCGGCGCAGTAACTTTTATAGAAACCCGCGAGCGGGTTTTCTTTTGCGCAAAAGGCGTGCTTTGCACGCGGAGTTCGCTCACTTTGCGCAGCAAAGTTACGCGAACACCAAAAGTCACCAAAAGAAAGGCGCCCCCACTACCTGCGTCCCAGTGCTATCGCACTGGGAAACCTGCGGTGCTCGCTTCAGGCGGGGTCTGGCTAAACTCGCTGCGCTCAAACAACGCCAGCCCTTATCCGCCTGAAGCTGCGCTCCTCGGCGCATCTAGAGGGGGACCCCGGGGATCGGGATCGGTGGCGCGCAGCGCCACATCGCGCCTAGGGCGCGAGCCCAGCATGCCAGTTGACGACCTCCATCGTCCAGACAAGGCTTACGTCAAATGCGGAAAGTGACCACCATGCTCAACGTCAAAAACATCAACCAATACTACGGCGGCTCCCACATCCTGCGCGATGTGAGTCTGCAATGCACCAAAGGCAAGGTCACCGTGCTGCTGGGCCGCAACGGCGTGGGCAAGACCACCTTGCTGAAGTCGCTGATGGGCTTGGTGCCTATCAAGACCGGCAGCATTGAGTTGGACGGCAAGGCCATCCAGGGTTACACGCCGTATGAGCGGGCCCGCGCAGGTGTCGGCTTTGTGCCGCAGGGCCGCGAAATCTTCGCCCGGCTGACGGTGGAAGAAAACCTGCGCATGGGCCTGGCCTACAAAAGCGCCAGCACGCCGATTCCGCCTGAGCTGTTCACCCTGTTTCCGGTGCTCAAGCAGATGCTCCACCGACGTGGCGGTGACCTGTCTGGTGGGCAGCAGCAGCAGCTGGCCATTGCCCGCGCGCTGGCCGCAGGCCCCAAGTTGTTGATCCTGGATGAGCCCACGGAAGGCATACAGCCGTCGATCATCAAGGACATTGGCCGCGTGATCCGTATGCTGGCCGACCGGGGCGACATGGCGATATTGCTGGTCGAGCAGTACTACGACTTCGCGCAGGAGTTGGCCGACGACTACCTCGTGATGGAGCGTGGCGAGTTCATCGCGCGCGGCCTGGGCAAGGACATGGAAGCCAACGGGGTGCGTAATCTGGTGGCGATTTGATGTCCGCTGTATCCGGGTGATCCGATAAAAGGCCCATAAAGGTCTGAAATCTTTAGAGGAAGGCCTTAGAGTCAGGTACCACGTATTTTTGCCGTACCCGCCATGACTTCCTTTTTTAAACGCCTGATTCCCAAGTTTGGTCAGAACGCTCCCGAACCTGCCGCTCCGCCGCAGTCCGCCCCAGCGTCGGTCGCGGTGACCAAGCCGCCCGTGTCGCCACGTCCGGTGTCGGCAGTGGCCCGCCGGCCTCTGGTTTCTGCCAACGGTGATGTGGCCGGTTTTGAATTCCGTGTCGACGCTGCTGTGCAGCGTAGCCTGGGCGCCAGTGGCGATGTTGCTGCACAAACCGCCCAGGTGGCGGTAGTGCTGGTGTCGGCGCGGCTGGTGGCCATGCAGGGCCGCATTGGTTTTGCCCGGCTGCCAGCGGCATGGCTGGCACAGGCCGTGGTACCCAAGGATGATGCTGGTTTGGTGGTCGGCGTTGAGGCCGATACGGCGCAGCCGCTGGCACCTGAGGCGCAGCAGGCCTTGCGTGACACGGTGGCGGCTTTCCGCTCGGCCGGGGCTCGCCTGGCCTGGAGCAGTAGCCTGGACATGGGCGTGGCCCCGGACTTCTGGCTGTTGCGGCCCGGCGAAGCCGGTGTGGACGCCTTGCTGGAGCAGCTGAAAACCCAAACCAGCACGGCACCCAAGATACCAGCCATCGTCACCGATCTGGACCAGGTCGAGCACATGGAAATGGTGCTGCAGGACGGCGCGCAGTTTGCCAGCGGTGCCATGCGCACTGCGGCACCCGTAGCCAAGCCCAAGGCGGCAGTCCTGGCACCAGAAGTGGGGCGTTTGTCCCAGCTGCTGAGCCAGCTCTCTGCCGGAGCCGATACGTCGGTGATCGTGGCGGCCATCAAGGGTGATGTGAGCCTGACCTACCGCCTGCTGCAGCGCATGAACAGCGCCAGCTTTGCGCATTTGGGTGGTATCGCCAGCGTGGACCAGGCGGTGCAGATGCTGGGCCGCAACGAACTGCACCGCTGGCTGTCGTTGATGCTGATGAAGTTTGCCGGTAGCCGCAAGATGGCCTCGGCCTTGCAAGAAGTTGCACTGTGCCGTTCCCGGCTGGTGGAGTTGCTGGCCATCGAACGCGGCGAGGCCGAGCCGGGCCGCTTTTTCACCCTGGGGCTGGCGTCCATGCTGGGCCTGATTTTGAAGATCGCCCCTGAGGAAGTGGTGGCCACACTCAGCCTGCCACCTGAGGCCGAGCAGGCCCTGCTGGGCCAGACAGGGCCGTGGCACGTTTATCTGCATACCGCCGCGCAGGTGGAGAACCAGACTGTCAGTGATGCCAGTGTGGTGGCCGACGGCTTCAGCAGTTTGGAACGGGTGCTGGAACTCTCCAGCCAAGCCTGGGCCTGGGCAGATGCCAATGCGGTGAAAGACGGCCCCAAGCCGGCTTGAACCACAGGACTGGGTTGCTATTTATTTCGGCACCGATGCCGGGTGCGGCAATGCCGGCGGTCTGCAGGTCAGGCCTTCGACCAGGGCCACGATGATGCAGAGGTACAGGGTGAGTCGTTTGCTGCCATGTGGCAGTGGTTTATGGGGCAATCGCCGGTGCAAATGTCTGCCAGCGCGGGGCTTGGGTACAGCACGCTGTACCCAAGCCCTGGTTGTCCATTGATAGGCGAATGCCTTCTAGGCGCTAGGTTTACTGGGTCGTGATTACCGCCGTAGTGCCGGTGTGTGCGGTGAAGCTGGTGCCCGCCCTGGTCAGTGCACCGCTGGTGCTGTTAACGGTGTAGCACCATACGCTGCCATCTGTGAAGTTGGCCACATAGACAAACTTGCCCGTGGGGTCTGCTGTAACGGAGAACGGACCAGCGCCAGTAGCGACTGCTGTCCCCACCGGGGTCAGCGCTCCCGTGCTGGCTTGGATGCTGAAGGTCGTCACGGTGTTGTCGATGAGGTTGGTCACATAGGCGAATTTGCCACGTGGCTCCACAGCGATAGAGCGGGGCGCGGTTCCTGTGGCGTAAGTGCCTACTGTGGTTAGTGCGCCGGTGTTGGTGTTGATGGAGTAGGCCGATACCGTGCTGCCATTGCCAGCTCCGTAGTTCGTCACATAGGCGAACTTGCCTGTGGGATCTATGGCGATAGAGCGCGGGCCAGCGCCTGTGGCATAGGTTCCAACAAGGGTCAGCGTACCCGAGCTGCTATCCAAGGCATATGCTGAAACCGTGCTGCCGTTGCCATTGTCATAATTGGCGACATACGCAAACTTGCTTGAAGGGTCCACAACTACAGACCGCGGGTCGACACCGGTTGCTGCCAGTCCGTTTGCAGAGAGCAAGCCGGTACTGGTATCACGGGTGTACATGGCAACTTGACCCGCGCTGGAGATGACGGCGTATGCAAATTTGCCATTGGGGCTGATGGTTATCGAAGGCAACAAGCCCGTGATCGTATAGGTAGCTAGCGAGCTCAGGGCTCCCGTGCTGCCGTCGATGGTGTATGCGGACAAGCTATTCCCGGAGAAGTTCGCCACATAGGCAAATTTGCCCTGAGGGTCTACAACGATCGAATCGGGAGTGGTGCCGGTAGCGTACTGGCCTACGGCAGTCAGGGCGCCGGTACTGGCATCGACGGTGTAGGCTGAGACATCGTCCGTACCACTATTTGCCGCGTAGGCAAAGCGTACTGGAGGTGTCGCACAGCTGACGACTACATTGGTGACTGCTGCACTAGCAGTCCCCGAGCCGTTTGTGACGGTGCAGGTCTGGCTGGGCAAGCTGGGTTGGCTGCTCACGGTGACGTTGTAACTGGCGCCATTGGCCAATGCTGTGGCCATCGTGAAGCTACCGTTGTCGGAGATGGACAGGTTGTCTCCAGAATTGTTCTGCAACACAAGCCCGGTGCCGGTCAGTCCGCTGACAGTGCCACCAATGCTGACGGTGGACGTGGTGCTACCTCCACCACTATCGCTGCTGCTACCGCTGCTGCCGCCACCACAGGCTGCTAGACCCATTGCCAAGCCCAGCAATGTGCCGGCAAACTTGAGCTGCCTGGCATTGGTTGGGAGAAATATTGATGTGTCCACTGTTCGTTCCTAACAAGGTATTTATTCATTTCCATGTTAGGAGCGCGGTGCGTAATTAAGTGCGACGAAATGCGACGAAATGCGACGAACGATGTCGTTTAAGGCAGGCCTGCCTTTGAACACGTTCTTAGGCCTACAGGCTTCAATTTCGCTGTGGTGTGTGCGACTGCCGCCAGCGCGGCCACAGCAGGTTGATCACCAGTCCCAGCATCACCAGGCCCGCGGCCATCAGCTTCCAGGCCGGCAGGGGTTCGCCCAGCCACCAGGCCGAGGTGCCCATGCCAAACACCGGCACCAGCAGGGCCAGGGGCGAGATGGTGGCCGCAGGGTGGCGTGCCAGCAGCCAGGCCCACATGGCGTAGCCAAACAGGCTGTTGCCCCAGGCCTGCCACACGACGGCGACCCAGGTGGCGAGGTCGGCGGTGTGCAGACTGGTCAGTAGCGCGGCACTGCCTTCAAACACCCACGCCAATGCCAGCAGCGGCGGTACGGCAAACAGGCTGGACCACACCACATAGGCCAGCATGTTGACCTTGCCAGCCTGGCGCGATGCCGTGTTGCCGCCACCCCAGGACAGCGCCGCCAGCAGCACCACAGCCAGGCCCAGCGGCGTGGTGCTGCCGTCTGTGTGCAGCATGATGACCACGATGCCGCTGGCCGCCAGCAGCAGGCCGCACCACTGGTAGGCCTGCATGCGTTCCTTGGTGGTGCGCATGGCCAGGGCAATGGTGAAGAACACCTGGGTCTGTACCACCAGGGATGCGAGTCCCGGCGAGATGTGGCCCTGCATGGCCCAGTAGATGAGCCCGAACTGGCCCACGCCAATCAGGAAACCATAGGCCGCCAGGTTGCGCCAGGGCACGGCCGGGCGCGGCAGGAAGAACACCGCCGGCAGCAGCACCAGGGCGAAGCGCCAGGTGGCTAGCCAGAGCGGCGTGAAGTGCGCCAGCGCAATCTTGATGATGGCGAAATTGCTACCCCACACCGCGACGATGGCCAGAGCCAGTAAAAAGCGACGCAGGGTTAGTTGTGTAGACATGTAACGGAAACAAGTGAAAAGGCAGCTATTGTGGGGCCTGTGCTTCACCTCTTTATGCGTGCTCCTCTTTTGGTAGCTGCTGGCGCAGGTTCTATCTGCGCCAGTGGCACTTTTTATGCCAGGTTTTGGCGGCGCGTCAGCTGCAGCGGCATGCCGCCCGTTGGGCGCAGCGTGACGTTCAGCACCGGCTGGGGCGGCGCAGCGCTGCCCGGTGCCAGGCGGAAGCGCTGCAGCACCATGGCGGCGATCAGCGTCATCTCGGTCGTCGCAAACAGATTGCCTATGCACACCCGTGGCCCAGCGCCAAAGGGCAGGTAGCTGCCACGTTCCTGCGCGGCCTGGCCGGCGCTGGAAAAACGCTCGGGGTCGAAGCGCTCGGGCTCGGGGAACCAGCGCGCATCGTGCTGCAGCACCCACGGCGTGACGCGCACCAGTGCACCTTGGGGTAGCTGCCAGGGGCCGATCTGCACGGGGCGCAGCGCGCGCCGGCTGATCAGCGAGGGTGCCGGTGGGTACAGGCGCATGGTTTCCTTCAGGGTCTGGGCCAGGTAGGGCAGCTGGGGCAGGTCTTCATAGCGGGGCGGGCGCTGGCCCAGTATCTGGTCTACCTCGTCCTGGGCGCGCTGGGCAAAGTCGGGGTGGGCGGCCATGGTGTAGCCCCACCAGGTGAGGGCGGCAGCGGTGGTCTCGTGGCCGGCCAGGAAGATGGTCATGCACTGGTCGCGCACCTCCTCGTCGCTCAGCGCGCCGCCATCGCCGCTGTCGTCGCTGTCATCACGCACGGCCATCAGCATGGCCAGCAGGTCGCTTTGCTCTGAGCCGGTGGCTTGGCGGCGTTGCCGGATGTGGCGGCGCACCAGGCCGTCCAGCATGTGCTTGGCACTGCGAACGCTCCACTTGTGCGGCATCCAGTCGGGCAGGCTGAAGGGCCAGAAGAATTCCTCCATGCCGGCGCGGCTGATCACCTGCACCGCCTGTTCGGCCGCCAGCGCTTCGGCGCGGTTGCTGTCGCTGATCTGCTGGCTGAACAGGGTGCGCAGCACCACGTCCATGGTCAGCTGGGTCACCATGTGTTCGAAGTTCAGCGTCTGCGTGGGCTGGGGCGGCAAGGCGTCCAGTGCCTGGGCGGCGGCGGCCACCATGCGCTGCGCGTAGCCGGCCATGCGCTTGGGGCCAAAGCCGGGCTGCAGCATGCGGCGCTGGCGCTGCCAGGTATCGCCCTCGGTCACCAGCACGCTCTGGCCGTGCACCTTGGCGAAGACCGCCGTGCCGCGCTCCCAGCGGATGAAGTTGCGCGCCTGCTCCACCAGCACCTCGCGCACCCAGTCGGGGCGGAAGAACTCGAAGGTGTGCTCCGGGCCGATGCGCGCGTGCACCGCATCACCGTAATGGCTGTGCATATGCCGCGCCGTACCCAGGTAGTCGCGGCGCATTTGGCCCAGCAGCGGGAAGCCGAAAAAGCGGCTGACCGGGCCAGGGGGGACTGTTGTGTTGTGTGGGGGCATGGTGGCTACTGTGCGCCTGCTTGGCCGGCGTGTATTGAACGATTGCGACAAGCCCGGCTGGCTACACTTTCACCATGCTGTCCCACACTTCGCCCAAGGGCGCTATCGCCCACCTGATTGCCCCCGGCATGGGCCTGGGCGCCTGCGTGCGGGCCTATATCTCGCGCAGCACGCTGGGCGTGGACCTGCTGCCGCAGGAACGCTACAACCATTTCCCCGCCAGCCCGCTGTGCGGCATCTCCTGGTTTACGCACGGTGTGGCCGATGTGATGCCGGGCGATGGCCGCGATGCCGTGCCGCAGCGCCTGCCGCCCATCTCGTTTTTTGGCCCGCACACCCGGCCCTCTGTTTCATACAACCCAGGCCCGGCCCAGGGTTTCATGCTGCTCATGCTGCCCGACGCCCTGTACGCCATGACCGGCGTGGATGTAGCCGCCCAGGTGGACCGGCAAAGCCCTTTGCACCAGGTGCTGGACGCCAGCTGGTGCCAGATGGCCCAGGCCGCGCTGCAGGCGCCGGACGACGCGGAGCGGGTGCGTGTCATCGAGGCGTTTTTGCTGCCGCGCTGGCAGCAGGCGCGCACCCAGGGCGCGGTGCCGGTGCGTAGCTTCCAGGACTGGGCCGAAACGCTGGCGGTGCGCGCCCTGGCATCCGGCGCGGGCCAGAGCTTGCGCCAGGCCGAGCGCCGGGTGAAGGCCTGGACCGGCCAGTCCCTGCGAGCGTTGCAGGGGCGCAGCCGGGCAGAAGCTGCGTTCTTCCAGGTGCGGCAGGCGGAGGATGCGGGCAACGTCGTATGGGCCGACCTGGCGGCCGATGCAGGTTACGCCGACCAGTCCCATTTGTGCCGTGAGACGCGTCGCGTCACCGGCCTGAGCCCTGAGGCCTTGCGCCAGCGGGTGCAGGACGACGAGAGCTTCTGGGTTTACCGTATCTGGAGCTGAGCCGTAGCTTGATTGCAAGTGCTGGCCCGCACTCGTAAAATCAGCCGATCCACTCCAGGAGCCAGACATGGATGTTTCATCGGTCTATCGGCAACCCGTTCAGCCTACCCAGCCCACCAACATCGCGTCGGAAACCCGCAACGCGCAACGCCGCGCCGCCCAGCGCGATGACCCTGAGGTCAGCAAGGCCGCGCAGGACCAAAACCCACCAGCCAAGCCGCCGCCTGTGGTGAACAGCCAGGGCCAGACCACAGGCCGCATCGTCAACACTACTGCCTGAGTCGGCCATGGTCGCCATCGTTGGCACCAGTCTGTCGATTCCGCAGGTGCAAACCGGCCCCGACAAGGCGCAGGTTGCACAGGCGCGGCGCGATGCGGATGCCGCCCAGAGCCGGGCGGATGATTTGCGCGCCGCCGCCGACCAGGCCGACCGCTCGGCCCGCACCAGCCAGGACACGGCCAACGACCTGAACGCCCGCAGCAAGCAAATGGACGCCACCTACTCGCAGCAACTGCGCCGCTCCAGCCAGACCAAGGGCTTGATCATCAACCTCAGCGCGTGATTCCATTTCCAGATCAATCCGAATATGTCGTTGCTTCGCCTTGCCGTGGCAAACCACTGTCTGCGGCTTCGCGCCTAATCTCGTATTGATCTGGAAATGGAATGGGCTATCTGCTACATAAGTGATAGCTGCTTGCGCAGGTAAATAGTTGGCTAGAGCCTGTTTTTATATAAAGACTTCCCTGCTACCAGGCCGCCGTATCCAGGCGGTAGTAGCCTTGCAGCTCCCGGTACAGCGCCGGGTCGTATTCGGCCAGCGCAGCGCCTTGTTCAAAAAACACCTCTGACACCACGGCGAAGAACTCCGCCGGGTCTTGCGCGCCATAGTGGTTCAGCAGGCCGGGTTCGCCCACATGGGCCTCGCGGCGCAGCTTGGCGTAGGCGGCGTGGAATACCTCTGACCAGCGCTGCGCGTCGGTGCCCGGCATGCGCCGGGGCGCGCCATTGGCGTGGCCGGTTTCCTGGTCCAGCTGGTGGGCAAATTCATGGATCACCACGTTGCGCCCGTCGTCTGCCGTGGCTGCGCCTTCCAGGCTGTCCTGCCAGGACAGGATAACCTGGCCCTGCGACCATGATTCGCCGGCCAGCGCATGGCGCTGCTCCTGCAGCACGCCAGTTCCGTCAGAGGTGGCGCGGTCCACCGCGAAGGCGCCGGGGTAGACCAGGATTTGCCGCAAATTGGCGTAGCGGTCGATGGACCGGTTCAGCACCAGCAGACAGGCCTGGGCGGCAATGACCACGCGCATTTCCTCCGTCACCTCCAGGCCGGCGCAGCCTATGAAGGCCTTTTCGGCTATGAAGATCTGCATGTGTTTCTTCAGTTGCAGTTGCAAATCGGCAGGCAAACGGCGAAACAGCGGCACCCGGCGCCGCAGTATGTTACGCCAGGCGGTAGGGAAGGCCTGCTGCTGCAGCTTGCGCCTGCGCCGCGCCACCCACCATCGCGGCAGCAGCCAGCCCAGGGCGCACACCAGGCTCAGGATCAGCAGGGCGATGAAGGTGGCGGTGGGGGTGTCCATAGAAATCGGGTTGGCAACAAATCGGTGCGGAAACTGCTAGCTGGGTGCCAGCGCGGCGTTTGCAATGCCAGCGCCTATGATTTTGCGGGTAGGTGTGGGAGGGTCCACCCTAGGTACAAAGCGGTGTAGCAGGCGCAAGATTCATCAGCTGTGGTGCAGGCCGGGTGCAAATGAGGTGGCGCTCGGCTGGTACCGCACGGTGGGGCAGATGTTCATAAGGGGCCAACTGTCTTTCGTCGAGTCGTTTCAATGTGGAAGCTGTGCGGATGGTGCAAACACCCGCAAATAACATGATGCAAACTGACTGTGACTCGGCCAAGCCGCCCGCAGGCTTGCTTTCCACGGAGCCCGCCGGGCGCCGGGAGATTCGGCACGCTGCTGTTTCTGTCGTGATCTCTCTGCTGGTTTTTGCGGCTGCCCTGCCGTATGCCAGGACGCAGCTGGTGCAGATTCCTGCCTTTATCCCGATATACGTGTCGGTGCTGGTGGTCTGCGATTTGATCACCGCCGTGCTTTTGTTTGGTCAGTTCAGCGTGGTGCGCACGCCGGCTTTGCTGCTGCTGGCCAGCGGTTACCTGTTCACTGCATTTGCTACGGTGGAGTACTTGTCGATATTTCCAGGTCTCTTATCGGCAACCGGTCTCTTCGGGGCTGGTCCCCAGACTTCTTCTGCGATGTATATGTTCTGGCATACCGGCTTTCCACTGGCCGTCATTGGCTATGCGCTGTTGAAGGGCAAGGCCTTTAAACCCTGTTGGCCGCAGCGGCTGATGCGGGATCGCCCGCCCATCGCGATTGCCGTTGCCGCGCTGGGCGTGCTTGCTCTGGTGGCTGGGTTTGGGATTTTCGCCACGCAGGGCCACGCCTATATTCCGACTTTTCTCAATGGCAACCGCACCACTGATATAGGGCGCATGTTTCTATTTGGCGTGTGGGCTCTCAGCCTGCTCGCCTTGGTGGCGGTGTGGAAGACGAAGCCGCACACCGTGCTGGACGTATGGCTGCTGGTCGTCATGTGCGTGTGGTTGTTTGATATTGCGTTGGCGGCACTCTTTAATACTGGCCGGTACGATCTGGGCTGGTACGTGGGCCGGATCTACGGTCTGCTGGCCGCAAGTTTTTTGTTGATCGGTTTACTGGTTGAAGATATCAAGCAGTACCAGCGGCTGTTCCAGCTCTCGGTCAAACTCGGTGAGGCAAACAAGGTTCTGGCCAATTTGGCGCGGCATGACGGTTTGACGGGGCTGGCGAACCGGCGGTATTTTGACGAATATCTGGCGGAGCAGATCGCTATTGCCAACCGCTTCCATCGGCCATTGGCGCTGATCCTTTGCGACGTGGACCATTTCAAGGGCTTCAACGACCACTATGGACACCAGGCGGGCGACGCCTGCCTGAAGCATATTGCGCGCGTACTGAAATCCTGTTCGCAACGTCCGGCTGACTTGGTGGCGCGTTACGGTGGCGAGGAGTTTGCCTTCATCCTCCCCGATACGGGTCTGCAGGCTGCGGCCCATATGGCGAAAGAGATACTCTCCGAGGTAAGCCGGCTAGGCATTGCACATGCGCATTCCTCGACGGGTTCGTGTGTCAGTGTCAGTTGCGGAGTGTCCGAGCTGGTGCCGCCCATGAAAGCACCGCAGCTGATTGCGGCAGCCGACGAATTGCTCTACCAAGCCAAGGGCTTGGGTCGAAACCAGGTGGTCAGCGCTTGGGCGAACATTTAGCCACGGCGCATAAGATCAGCCTGTACTCCGCTGCGCGAAGGCCAGTGCGGCTTGCACCATGCGGCGCAAATGTGGCTGGATGCGGGCAGCCACCTCTGGTAGGTAATCAAAGGGCATGGCTTCCTGCATATAGCTGCATTGCGTCATCTCCAGCTGGATGGCGTGGATATTCTGTGCCGGCCGGCCGTACTGGCGGGTGATGTAGCCGCCCTTGAAGCGGCCGTTCAGCACCGCAGTGTGGTCGGGTGCGGACTCGGCAATCGCCAGCAACTCGGCCGACATGGCGGGGTCGCAACTAGAGCCGTTGCCACTGCCCAGGTTCAGGTCCGGCAGCTTGCCTTCAAAGAAGCGCGGCAGCACCGAGCGGATGGAGTGTGCGTCCCACAGCACGGCCTTTCCATGTAACGCCTTCAGCCGCGCCAACTCGGCCTGCAGTTGCTGGTGGTAGGGCTGCCAGATGCTGTCGCGGCGCTCGGCGATCTCGGCTTCACCGGGCACATCCTGCGGGTCGCGGTACAGGGGCTTGTCGTCAAAGTCGTCCACCGGGCACAGGCCGGTGACGCTCTGGCCTGGGTACAGACTGGCGCCTGAAGGGTCGCGGTTCAGGTCGATCACATAGCGTGAATGGGTGGCGATCAGCAGCGATGCGCCCAGGTCTTTGGCAAAGTCGTAGAGGCGCTCCAGGTGCCAGTCGGTATCGTGCACCTGTTGCGCCACGTCGGTGAGGCGCGCGGCCAGGGCCGGCGGCACGTAGGTGCCTACATGGGGCATGGAGATCAGCAGCGGTTGTGTGCCTTGGTGGAAGTGAAAGGCTTGCATGGTTTACACCTGGGTGAGTTGTGTGCGGGCGGCGATGAAGGCAGCGGCAGCCGACTCGCGCAACGCATGACAGCTGCCGCTGCCGGTGCGCTGCTGACCGGCGACCCAGACGGCATCCAGCGCGGAGGTGCGGTGGCTACCGAATACATGGGCCGAGAACATGGTGGGCGCTGGCAGGCCGTTGAGTGCCAGGTGCTGCGCATCCAGCACGCAGAAGTCGGCGCGCTGGCCCACGGCCAAACCGTTGGCGTTGCGGCCAGAGGCTTGCGCACCGCCTTGCACTGCCTGCTGCAGCATCGCACTGGCGACTTGCGCCTGCTGCGGGCTGGCCAGCACATTGCGTTGGCGGAACTGCAGGCGCTGGCCGTATTCGAGCAGCATTAGTTCTTCGGCCCCATTCACGCAGGCATGGCTGTCCGAGCCCAGGCCCCAGACGCCGCCGTGGCTTAGCCAGCGCGGCATGTCGAACAGGCCGTCGCCCAGGTTTGCCTCGGTGCTGGGGCAGATGCCGGCGACTGCGCCGCTGGCGGCTGCGCGCTGGTATTCGGCGTCAACCATGTGCGTGGCGTGGACCAGGCACCAGCGGGCGTCCACCGGTGCGTGGTCCAGCAGCCAGGCGACCGGGCGCTGGCCGCTCCAAGCCAGGCAGGCGTCGACCTCGGCGGTTTGCTCAGCGATGTGGATGTGCACCGGCGCGCTGGAGTCGATGGCATGCAGGCCGGCTACGGCATCACGCAGGCTGGCGGGCGGCACGGCGCGCAGCGAATGCGGCGCCATACCGAGGCGCGCGCCTTGGGCATCGCACAGGGGTTTGAGCGTTTCCAGCAGGCGCAGCATGGAGTCGGTGGAGCGGATGAAGCGCTTTTGACCGTCGTTCGGAGGTGTGCCGCCGAAGCCGCTGGTCTGGTACAGCACGGGCAGCAGGGTGATGGCGATGCCGGCCGTCTGTGCGGCGCGCAGCAGGGCTTTGGACAGCTCGGCGTCATCGGCATAGGGGGTGCCGTCGGCGCTGTGGTGCAGGTAGTGGAATTCGCAGACCGAGGTGTAGCCGGCCTCCAGCATTTCGATGTACAGCCAGGTGGCGATAGCCTCGACCTGTTCGGGCGTGAGGCGGGCGGCGAATTGGTACATCAGCGTGCGCCAGCTCCAGAAGCTGTCTTGGGCGGCACCCCGGAATTCAGTGAGGCCGGCCATGGCGCGTTGGAAGGCGTGGCTGTGCAGGTTGGGCAGGCCGGGAGTGAGTGGCCCTGCGGCTGTGGGGGCGCCGTTAGGTTCTGAGTTGGGGGTGACGGTGGTGAGTTCGCCCAGGCTGTTCCATTCCAGCAGGACGTTGCTGGCCCAGCCGGTGGGGAGTAGGGCGTCTTGGGCGAAGATTTGGTTTGTCATGGCTAGGGCTTGTTTATTTGCATCGTCGGCCGGGATATGCGCCCGGCGGCGCAGTAACTTTCTTTTGCGTGGCCAAAAGAAAGTCACCAAAGAAAAGGCCACCCCACTGTCTGCGCCCCAGCACTACCGTGCTGGGGAACCTGCGGTGCTCGCGCCAAGTGGGATCCCGCTCGAACTCGCCTTCGGCTCAAACAATCGCGGGCCCTGATCCACTTGCCGCTGCGCTCCTCGGCGCATACAGAGGGGGCCCGGGAATCGGTGGCGCTGTGCGCCACATCGCGCCTAGGGCGCGAGCCTGGCGGCCCGGCGCAGCCGGGCTGGATGTCCGCTCCCGCTCCCACGCCGTGTGGCGTCGGCGAGTAGCGCAGGGCTGGGCGGATCAGGGCCCGCGATTGTCTGAGCGTAGCGAGTTCGAGCGGGACCCCGCCCAGACCGAGCAACGCAGCGTACCCCGGAGCGCAGCGCAGGGGGCGACGACTTCGGCTCGCCTTTTCTTTGGTGACTTTCTTTTGGCGAAGCAAAAGAAACGTTACTGCGCCGCCGGGCGCATATCCCGGCCGGGGAGGCCAATTAACGCCCAGCAAACTCACAGCACCCCCAAACCATCCAAAGCAACAAGCCCCTGCCGAACAATCGTCCGCCCAGGCTGCTGCCCCAACCAGTAAACCAGTTCGGAGGGTTCCAGCAAATCCCACAGCACAAAATCCGCCGCCCGCCCCACAGCCAGCGTGCCGTGCGTGTCCTGCAAACCCAGCGCGCGAGCGGCGTGGGAGGTGATGCCCGCCAGCGCCTCCGGCACCGTCAACCGGAACAGCGTGCACGCCATGTTTGCCATCAGCAGCAGGCTCAAGGCCGGCGAGGTGCCGGGGTTGTGGTCGGTAGACACGGCCATAGGTACGCCCGCGGCGCGCAGAGCTTCGATGGGCGGCAAATGCGTATCGCGCAGCGTGTAGTAGGCGCCGGGCAGCAGCACGGCCACCGTACCGGCAGCACGCATCGCATCGATACCAGCTTGCGACAAATGCTCGATGTGGTCGCACGACAGCGCGCCATAACGCGCCGCCAGCGCCGAGCCGCCCATGTCGGACAGCTGCTCGGCGTGCAGCTTCACCGGCAGACCTAGCGCCTGCGCGGCTTTGAAAACCTGCTCGGTCTCGGCCAGCGAAAACGCGATGCGCTCGCAGAACACATCGACCGCATCCACCAGGCCTTCGGCATGCAGCGCGGGCAGCATCTCGTGGCACACCAGGTCGATGTAGTCCTGGCTACGGCCCGCATACTCCGGTGGCAGCGCGTGCGCGCCGAGGAAGGTGGTGCGCACCGTCACTCCAAAGTCCTGGCCCAGCCGCCGGGCTACGCGCAGCTGTTTGCGCTCATGCTCCAGGCTTAGGCCGTAGCCGGATTTGATTTCGATGGCGCAGACGCCGTCATCCAGCAACTGCTGCAGGCGCGGTGCCGCCTGGGCGTAGAGCGCCTCTTCGCTGGCGGCGCGCGTGGCTTTTACCGTCGAGACAATGCCGCCGCCGGCTATGGCGACTTCTTCGTAACTGGCGCCCGCCAGACGCATCGCAAACTCGTTCGCGCGTTGACCGCCATAGACCAGATGCGTGTGGCAATCGACCAGGCCGGGCGTGGCCAGGGCGCCTTGGGCGTCGATGTGCGGCAGGCGGGTGAAGGCTGTGGGCACAGCCGCCACGTCACCCATCCAGGCGATCTGGCCGTGCTGCACCGCCAGGGCGTTGGCCGTGCCGCCATCTGCCAGGCGCAGGTTGTGCCAGAGTCCGTCAGCGCTGGGGTGTTGGATTGTCATGTGGTATTGCTATTTAATTTGTAGCTGCTTGCGCAGGTATTACCTGCGCTAGAGGCCTTTTTCTTATACATCATGCAGGCACACCCATACCAGCTGCGCCTGGTTTTCCAGCGGCGTGGCCTGCCAGTTGGTCGGTAGATCCCACCACAGCCCGCTGCCGCTGGTGCAGTGGAGATCATGCGCTCCGGCTTGCAAATGCCAGGTGCCGCGCACGGCCAGCACCAGGCCTCGTGGGGTGGCCGGGATGGGGCTGGCGGCGTGTAGCACCTGGACCTCGGCACGCAGCCGGCTGCGCCGGGCCATCACGTTGAAGTCGGTGGACGTGCCGCCGAGCAGATCGCAGTCCAGCGCCAGGTCGCCAGAGAACGCGAACAGTTGGCCCGGCGTGTCCAGCGCGTGGTCGATACCCGCTGCCTGCAGGCGCACACCGGCGCCATCTAGCAGCATGATGACCCGGTCCACACCGGGGAAGGCCGAGAACGGCCCGGCCTGCGTGATGCTAGCGATGCTGATGCGCCAGTCGAAACTGTCCATGCCGGCTCCGGCGGGCTGGCAGACGATCTCGCGCGTAGTGCCGCCGCCGTTCTTCCACGGCGTGGCGGGCAGGGCGGCGGTGTCGAAGGGGTGGATCACGGTAGCAGTCCAGATGGCTGGCGCAGTAGCTTGGCAGCTTGGGCGATGTCGGGCGCGAGAAAGCGGTCGGCATCAAAAGAGGGCACTTGCTCGCGCAGCTTGCGCCATGCCTGGCCCGTGCCTTGGCCGAAGCGTTGCGTCTTCAGGAACTCGAAGGCCTGCGCGGCCAGCAGGTACTCGATGGCCAGGATCTGGGTCAGGTTCTCGGTGGACTTGTGTAGGTCCAGTGCAGCGCTGGTGCCCAGGCTCAGGTGGTCTTCCTGGTTGCCCGAGGTGATGAAGTTGTCTACCACCACCGGCTGGGCCAGGCGGCGGTTTTCGCCGGCCAGCGACGCGGCGGTGTACTGGGTGATCATCAGGCCGGAATTCACGCCCGGCTCGGCCACCAGAAACGCGGGCAGGCCGCTGACCAGCGGGTTTACCAGCCGGTCGATGCGGCGTTCGGCTACGCCGCCGAGTTCGGCCACGGCAATGCGCAGCAAGTCGGCGGCCATAGCCACCGATTCGCCGTGCGGATTGGCTTGTGACACGACACGGTAGGCCTCGGGCGTGCCGAGCAGCAGCGGGTTGTCGGTGGCGGAATTCAGCTCGATTTCGATCTGTTGTGCCGCGTGGGCAATCTGGTCGCGGCAGGCGCCGTGGATCTGCGGCATCGAACGGATGCTGAGGGCATCCTGGGTCCGGATGCCCCGGCTGCTGGCGATGACTTCGCTGCCTTCGAGCAGGCTGCGCAAGTTGCGTCCGACTTGCTGCATACCGGGGTGCGGCTTGAGGGCGATGATGTCGGCATCAAAGGCCGCAATCTGCCCGCGCAGCGCCTCGAAGCTCATTGCGCCGACCACGTCGGCCCAGTCGGCCAGGCGCTCCACATCGGCCAGCGCCAGTGCTGCCAGGCCGGTCATGCAGGGCGTGCCGTTGACCAGGCACAGGCCGTCCTTGGCGCCCAGCGCCAGCGGCTGCAGGCCGATGGCGGCCAGCGCCTCGGCGGCCGGCTGGGTGCGGCCCTGGAACTGGACCTCGCCAACACCAATCAGCGCCACGCTGACGTGCGCCATGTGTGTGAGGTAGCCCACCGAGCCCTGGGATGGCACGCAGGGGGTGATCCCAAAGTTCAGCAGTGCCAGCAGGCCTTCAACGACCTCAGGCTGCAGGCCGGAATATCCTTGTGAAAAGTTGGCTAGCGCCGCGACCATGATGGCCCTTGTCTGCGCCACGGTCAGCAGCGGGCCTACGCCGACAGCATGGCTGAGCAAGGTGTTGCGCGACAGCTGGGCCAGTTGCTCGCCGTGCAGCAGCACATTGCTCAGGGCGCCCAGGCCGGTGCTGATGCCGTAGGCACGCTCACCGCTGGCGACGATGCGGTCCACGATGGCGCGGGCATTGGCGATGCGGGCCCAGGCGGTGGGCGACAGCGCCAGCGGCGCGCCGTCGCGGGCCACGGCGACCAGTTCGCGCCAGCGCAAGGGAGAGTCGCCGAGGGTGATGGTGTTCAGAGGGGAGGTCATTGATGGAGTGCTGGTGAGGTCAGGCCGCGGCACGTTCCTGGTGGCCGGAATTGAACTGGCGGAAGCGCTCGGAACTGTGGGCGCCAAACACGTCGGCCGGCGCGCCTTCTACATCCACCACGCCCTGGTGCATGAAGACCACGCGGTTGGACACATTGCGGGCAAAGCCCATTTCGTGCGTCACTACCAGCATGGTACGGCCCTCTTCGGCCAGTGATCGCATCACCTTCAGCACCTCGCCGACCAGCTCGGGGTCGAGTGCAGAGGTGGGTTCGTCGAACAGCATCACCTGCGGCCGCATGGCCAGCGCGCGGGCAATCGCCACGCGCTGCTGCTGGCCGCCGGACAGGTGGGCCGGGTAGTAGTCGCGCCGCTCGAACAGGCCTACGCGCTGTAGCAAGGCCTCGGCCTCTTCCACGCATTCGGCGCGCGCGCGTTTCTGCACCCGCATCGGGCCTTCGATCAGGTTTTGCAGCACCGTCATGTGCGACCAGAGGTTGAAGTTCTGGAACACCATGGCCAGCTGCGAGCGCATGCGCTCGACCTGCTTGCGGTGCACCGGCTCCATGCGGCCGTCCTTGCGTTGGCGCATCTCCAGGGTCTCACCGTCCAGGCAGACGCTGCCCTGGTCGGGCGTTTCCAGCAGGTTGATGCAGCGCAGAAAGGTGCTCTTGCCCGAGCCGCTGGCACCCAGGATGGAGATCACATCGCCCTTCTGGGCGGTCATGGAGATGCCCTTCAACACATGGTGGCTGCCAAAGGATTTGTGGATGCCATTAACTGACAAAGTGGCCAAGGTCGCCAAGGTCGCAGGTGTGGTGGTCATGGTCAGGTCAAACGGTTTGGGCGTGGGGTTTCACAGCGGTGGCGGGGCGCTTGCGCAGGTGTGGCGACAGCCGGTGTTCGAGCATGGCCACGGCGCGCACCAGCAGGAAGTTCAGCACCAGGTAAATTGCGGCGGCGCAGATGAAGACCTCCATCGTGCGGTAGGTGCGCTGGATGATCTGCTGGGCCACACCGGTCACGTCCCACACCGTCACCAGGCTGGCCAGTGCGGTGGACTTCACCAGCAGCACCAGCTCGGTGGAGTAGGCCGGTAGGCACTGGCGCAGTGCGATGGGGGCGATAACCCGCTGCAGCAGCGTCCAGCGCGACATGCCGGTGGCCAGGCCGGCTTCGATTTGGCCTTGCGGTACTGCGATCAGGCCGCCGCGCAGGATCTCGGCGGTATAGCCGGCGGTGCACAGGGCCAGGGCCAGCACCGCGCAGGAATAGGGCGAGCGCAGCACGATCCAGGCGAAGCTTTCGCGCACCATTTCGAACTGGCCCAGGCCGTAGTAGATGAGGAACAACTGGATCAGCAGCGGCGAGCCACGGAACACCAGCACATAGCCACGCGCAAACCAGCTGAGCGCCGGATACGGGCTGACGCGCATGGCCACGATCAGCAGCGACAGCAGTCCGCCGCAGAGCATCGATAGAAAGAACAGGCCCAGCGTGGTCGGTACAGCGGCCAGCAACTTGCCCAGGGTGTCGAGGAGGAAATCGAAGTCCATGTCAGTGGCCTCCCGCCAGGCTGCGGCGTTGCGATTTATTCATATGGCGTTCGGAGCGGCTGAAGACCTGGTTGGACATGCCGGTGAGTAGCAGGTAGATCAGGCCGCCGACGATGTAGAAAGTGAAGTACTGGCGCGTCGAGCCGGCGGCGATTTGCGTGCTGCGCATCAACTCGGCCAGGCCGGTGACGGAGATCAGGGCCGAATCCTTCAGGCTCATTTGCCAGACATTGCCCAGGCCGGGCAGCGACAGGCGGAATATTTGTGGCAGCAGGATGCGCCGGGCCAGCATCATGGTGGGCATGCCGATGGAGCGCGCGGCTTCCAGCTCACCCGGCACCACGGCCAGGAAGGCACCACGGTAGACCTCGGCCTGGTACGAACCCGAGATCATGCCGACGGCCAGCGCGCCGACCAGAAATGGCGGTGTGGCGATAAAGCCCTCGGCACCAAACCACTGACCGATGGCGGTGATCAGTGTCGAGCCACCGAAGTAGAAAAGGTAGATCACCAGCAGCTCGGGGATGCCTCGGAACACCGTGGAGTACAGCTCACCCAGCCAGCGCAGGCTGCGCCGTGGCGACAGCTTGGCAGCCGCCACCAGCGCGCCGAACACCGAGCCCACCAGTAAGCCGCACAGTGTCAGGGCCACCGTCAACAGGGTGGCCAGCAGCAGGGCTGGGCCCCAGCCCTGCTCGCTGAAACCTAGCATTGTGAGGAGTTCCATCATGGTCTTTCGGTCAGGGCTGTAGCACGCATGGTGTTGGTCGGGTGGATCTCGCCCCGTTCGCCCTGAGCCTGTCGAAGGGCTTCGACAGGCTCAGCCTGAACGGGATGCTGCACTTGGCAGATGCCAAATGCCGCTTTACGGTGTTTACAGGGTTCCAGTCAGGTCGGTCTTGAACCACTTCAGCGACAGCTTCTTCACCGTGCCGTCGGCCAGCGCGGCCTTGATGGCGGTGTCGAACTTGGCTTTCAGGTCGCCATCGGCCTTGCGGAAGCCGAGAGCTTCGCCTTCGCCGAATACCAGGCCGCCGATCTTCGGGCCGGTGTAGGCCAGGCCCTTGTTTTCCGGCTTTTCCAGGATCGAATTGATCAGCGTCACGTCGTCAAAAGCGGCGTCGATGCGGCCGGCCTTCAGGTCCAGCATGGTGTCGGCCGAGGCGCTGTATTCGCGGATGGTGGCGATGTCTTTAAAGTGCGCATCCATGAAGGCGGTGTAGACGGTGCCAGAGGCGATGCCGATAGTCTTGCCCTTCAGTGCAGTGCGCAGCGGTTCGATGGCGGCGCGTACGGTCTTGGCGTCGGTGCCCAGTTTCATGACGGGGCCCTTGGCTTCGGGCAGCAGCTTGCCGCTGGCGGCGACGAAGCTGGCCGAGGTGGACGCGTAAGGGGCGGAGAACGCGATCTCTTTCTTGCGCTCGTCGGTAATGACGATGGAGTCCATCATCACGTCGAACTTGCCGGCTTTAAGGCCAGCGATCATGCCGTCCCAGTTCTGCACGACCAGCTTGCAGGTGATCTGCGCGCGCTTGCACAGGTCTTCCATCATGTCGACCTCGAAGCCGCCGAGCTTGCCGCCTGGCAGGGTCAGGTTCCAGGGTTCGTACGCGCCTTCGGTGGCGATGGTGACGGACTTCCAGTCTTTGGCCTGGGCCGGCGCCGTACAAGCCAGAAAGCCCAAGGCGAGCAGACTGGCGGAGAGGAGTTGCGAGGTCTTCATGGTTTCACTTTCAGAGGGTTGAGGGATAAGAGGGACTCAGAGAGAAACAGGCTCTAGCGCAGGTTTTTCCTGCGCTAGTAGCTATCAATACCGTAGCGTTTCCTTCACTTCACCATGGGCAGCTTCAGTCCCTGCTTCTTGGCGGTGGCGATGGCGATGTCGTAGCCGGCGTCGGCGTGGCGCATCACGCCTGAGCCGCAGTCGTTGACCAGCACGCGGGCCAGGCGCTCGGCGGCGGCATCGGTGCCGTCGGCCACGATCACCATGCCCGAGTGCTGCGAATAGCCCATGCCGACGCCGCCGCCGTGGTGCAGGCTGACCCAGGTGGCGCCGCCAGCAGTGTTCAGCAGCGCGTTCAGCAGCGGCCAGTCGCTGACAGCGTCAGTACCGTCTTTCATGGATTCGGTCTCGCGGTTCGGGCTGGACACCGAGCCGGTGTCCAGGTGGTCGCGGCCGATGACGATGGGGGCTTTTAGCTCACCGTTCTTGACCATCTCGTTGAAAGCCAGGCCGGCGATGTGGCGCTCGCCCAGGCCCAGCCAGCAGATGCGCGCGGGCAGGCCCTGGAAGCTGATGCGTTCGCGCGCCATGTCCAGCCAGCGGTGGGTGTGGTGGTTGTGGGGGAACAGCTCTTTGATCTTGGCGTCGGTCTTGTAGATGTCTTCCGGGTCGCCCGACAAGGCCACCCAGCGGAACGGGCCCTTTCCTTCGCAGAACAGCGGGCGGATGTAGGCGGGCACAAAGCCGGGGAAGTCGAAGGCGTTTTGCACCCCCACATCGAAGGCCACCTGGCGGATGTTGTTGCCGTAGTCCACCGTGGGGATGCCCATGGCCAGGAAGTCCAGCATGGCTTGCACGTGCACGGCGCAACTTTGGGCGGCGGCGGCTGTCAGCGCGGCGTGCTGGGCCGGGTCTTTCTGCGCAGCCTTCCAGTCGGCCACGCTCCAGCCGGTGGGCAGGTAGCCGTTGACCAGATCGTGGGCCGAGGTCTGGTCGGTCACCAGGTCGGGCTTGATGGCGCCGGCTTTGGCGCGGCGCACCAACTCGGGCAGTACTTCGGCGGCATTGCCCAGCAGCGCGATGGACACGGCTTCTTTCGCCTCACAGTGCTGCTGGATGAGTTCCAGCGCGTGGTCGATGTCGCGCGCTTGTTTGTCCACATAGCGGGTGCGCAGGCGGAAATCGATGCTGCTTTGCTGGCATTCGATGTTCAGCGACACGGCGCCGGCCAGCGTCGCCGCCAGTGGCTGGGCGCCGCCCATGCCGCCCAGGCCGGCGGTCAAGATCCACTTGCCGGCCAGGCTGTTGTTGTAATGCTGGCGGCCAGCTTCGACGAAGGTCTCAAATGTGCCTTGCACAATGCCCTGGCTGCCGATGTAGATCCAGCTGCCGGCAGTCATCTGGCCGTACATGAACAGGCCTTTGCGGTCCAGCTCGTGGAAGTGCTCCCAGTTGGCCCATTTGGGCACCAGGTTGGAGTTGGCGATCAGCACCCGTGGGGCGTTGGCGTGGGTTTTGAACACGCCGACAGGCTTGCCGGATTGCACCAGCAGGGTTTCGTCGTCGTTCAGCTCGCGCAGGCTGGCCAGGATCTGGTCAAAGCATTCCCAGTTGCGGGCGGCGCGACCGATGCCGCCGTAGACCACCAGGCTCTTCGGGTCTTCGGCCACCTCGGCGTCGAGGTTGTTTTGCAGCATGCGGTAGGCGGCTTCGGTCAGCCAGCTCTTGCAGCTGAGTTCGGTGCCACGCGGGGCGCGGATGACGCGGCTGGCGTCGAAGCGGGGGTCTTGTTGGGTCATTGAGGCTCTCCTTAGGCTGGGATGTGGCTGGGCAAGATGTTCAGTACGGCGGCTGGCCAGTCGCTGCGGTGGGCCCATAGGCGCATGGCTTCGATGTCGTTGGCCAGGAAGCGGTCCTGGTCCAGGAAGGCCACGCGCTGGCGAATGTCGCCAAAGGCGGCTTCCACCAGGGGCGAGCTTTTCAGGTTGCGTTTCAGCTCAATGCCCTGGGCGGCGCCCATGGCCTCGATGCCAATGACCACGGCGGTGTTGTTCACCATCTCTCCCAGGCGGCGCGCGGCAAAGGTGGCCATGGACACATGGTCCTCCTGGTTGGCCGAGGTGGGCAGGCTGTCCACGCTGGCGGGGTGGGCCAGGGATTTGTTTTCGGACGCGACGGCAGCCGCTGTGACCTGGGCCATCATGAAGCCCGAGTTCAGGCCGCCGTCGCGCACCAGGAAGGGCGGCAGGCCGGACAGGCCGGTGTCCAGCAGCAGTGCCAGGCGGCGCTCAGAAATAGCGCCGATTTCCGCGATCGCCAGGGCAATGATGTCGGCGGCAAAGGCCACGGGTTCGGCGTGGAAGTTGCCGCCGGAGATCACGTCGCCGTTGTCAAACACCAATGGGTTGTCGGACGCGGCATTCGCTTCGGTCTGCAGTACCTTGGCGGCATGGGTCAGGTTGTCCAGGCAGGCGCCCATGACCTGCGGAATGCAGCGCAGCGAATAGGGGTCTTGCACGCGGCCGCAGTTCGAGTGGGACGGCACGATTTCGCTGCCGTCCAGCAGGGCGCGTACCGCACCTGCCACCGCCATCTGGCCAGGCTGGCCGCGTGCGGCGTGAATACGTGCATCGAAGGGTTTGATCGAGCCTTGCACCGCTTCCAGCGACAGCGCGCCGGACAGCAGGGCGGCGCCAAACACGTTCTCTGCGCCAAACAGGCCGTGCAGCGCCAGCGCGGTAGATGCCTGCGTGCCGTTCAGCAACGCCAGGCCTTCCTTGGGGCCTAGTACAAAGGGCTTCAGGCCGATGCGGGCCATGGCTTCCACGCCGGACAGCACTTCGCCGTTGGCGCTGGTGGCATGGCCTTCGCCTATCAATACGCAGGCCATGTGCGCCAGCGGCGCCAGGTCGCCGGATGCGCCCACCGAGCCCTTGGCCGGGATGCAAGGCGTGATGCCGGCGTTGACCAGGGCCAGCAGGGCTTCGGCCAATGCGGGGCGTATGCCGGAATGGCCGCGTGCCAGGCTGACCGCCTTGGTGGCTAGGATCAGGCGCACCACGGGGGCTGCCAGGTGTTCGCCCGTGCCCACGCTGTGCGACAGCACCAGGTTGCGCTGCAGGTCGGCCAGGTGGTCGGGTGCGATTTTGGTGCTGGCCAGTTTGCCAAAGCCGGTGTTGATGCCATAGACCACCTGGTCGTGGTCCACGATGCGTTGCACCGTGGCCTGTGCGGCCAGCATGCCGGCGTGGGCTTCTGGGGCTAGCTTGAGCTGGATATTGCCTGCGTGGATGCTGCGCAGCTGGGCCAAAGTGACGTGGCCGGGATGGAGTGTGAGTGTGGACATTTCTAATCCTGTATAGACAAGTTGGTGCAAGCGAAAGCGCGGTGGTGTGTAGGGGTAAAAGTTAGCTGGTCACGGCATTGCCATCGGTGCGTACGCGGCTGCCCAGGCGGTAGCGCGCGCCGGGGTGCAGGCAGCGCACCAGGGTGATGGGGACTTCGCGCATCCAGGTGCGTCGGGTGAGCAGCAGGCAGGGTTGGCTGGGCTCCATTTGCAGCAGCTCGGCCTGCTCGCGGGTGGGCAGCACGGCGTCCACCACATGCTCCATCTGGTCGAACAACACGGTGCGCACCAGGAAGTCGGAGGGCTGCTCTTGTGTGAAATCTTGCTCCATGAATTCGGGCACCATGCGCGGGTTCACGAAGCGGTCTTCCAGCTGGATGGCCACGCCGTCTTCCAGATGCACGCAGACCGCGTGGAACACCGATTCCCCAGTGTGCAGGCCCAGCGCGGCCGCTACTTCCAGCGGGGCGGCGATGCGTTCCACGGTGACGATCTGGCAGCGATAGTCGTGGCCACGGCGGCGGATGTCGTCCGACAGGCGGGCGATCTGCAGCAGATTGCCCTGGGGCTTTTCATCGGCCACGAAACTGCCTACGCCGGCGGTGCGGGTTATGCGGCCTTGCTCTACCAGCTCGCGCAGGGCGCGGTTGACGGTCATGCGGGCAATGCCGAACTGGGTGACCAATTCGCTTTCAGAGGGCAGGCGGTCGCCAGCGCGCCAGGTGCCGTCCTGGATCTTGCTGGCAATGAAATCCTTGACCTGCTGGTAGCGGGCCACGGCGGGCTCCAGCGGGGATTGCGCCACATGCGCGCGGGGCCTGGATGTGCGGCGTACGGAAGGTGTGGATGTGCTCATAGTGGTGCGATAGTCGGCGTTATTTGCCAACTTGTACATACAGGTAAACCATTATTTTCACCTGAATGGTGCGTGAGGCTGGATTTGACGGTTGAATTCGGGTCATATCAGGCACAAATTTGGTGAAAATTCAGAAAGTAGGTCTGTTTAATCTGTATAGACAGGTTTATGTATGCAGTTTACGTGCCAAGTTCTGCGTGCGCTGGCTTGTCTGGGGCGGCCAGGCTTTCTGCTAGCATTCAAACGGGTCTGCCCACATGGCAGACCACGTCGCTCGGACGGTTCCGGGCGCTTACGTGAGATTTATCAACATGGCTGCATCTTCTGCAGGCAAGCGCCGCTTTGCGCGCATTGACCGCCTGCCTCCCTACGTTTTCAACATCACGGCCGAACTCAAGCTGGCTGCACGCCGGCGTGGCGAGGACATCATCGACATGAGCATGGGCAACCCCGACGGGGCCACGCCTGCGCACATCGTCGCCAAGCTCACCGAGGTGGCCCAGCGGCCGGACACCCACGGCTATTCGGCCAGCAAGGGCATACCGCGTCTGCGCCGGGCTATTTCGCATTGGTACAAAACGCGCTACCAGGTCGATATCGACCCCGACAGCGAGGCCATCGTCACCATAGGCTCGAAAGAAGGCCTGGCGCATCTGATGCTGGCCACGCTGGACCGGGGCGATACCGTGCTGGTGCCCGACCCGAGCTACCCCATCCACATCTACGGCGCGGTGATAGCGGGCGCTGACATCCGCAGCGTGCCGCTGACCGAGGGCGTGGACTTTTTCGCCGAGCTGGAGAAGGCCATTCGCGGCAGCTACCCCAAGCCGAAGATGATGGTGCTGGGCTTCCCCAGCAACCCCACGGCGCAGTGCGTGGAGCTGCCGTTCTTCGAGAAGGTGATTGCGCTGGCCAAAAAGCACGACATCTTCGTGGTGCATGACCTGGCCTATGCCGACATAGTGTTCGACGGCTGGAAGGCGCCCAGCATCATGCAGGTGCCGGGCGCGAAAGATATCGCGGTGGAGTTCTTCACTCTGTCCAAGAGCTACAACATGGCCGGCTGGCGCGTCGGCTTCATGGTCGGCAACCCCGACCTGGTGGCGGCCCTGGCGCGCATCAAGAGCTACCACGACTACGGCACTTTCACGCCGCTGCAAGTGGCGGCCATCGCCGCGCTAGAGGGCGACCAGAGCTGTGTGGGCGAGATCGCCGCCACCTACCAGAGCCGCCGCGACGTGCTCTACAAAGGGCTGATGGAAGCCGGCTGGCAGGTGGAATGCCCCAAGGCCAGCATGTACATCTGGGCGCGCATTCCCGAGCCCTACCGGGCTCTGGGTTCGCTGGAGTTTGCCAAGCAGCTGCTGGCCAAGGCCAAGGTCTCGGTATCACCCGGCATAGGCTTTGGCGACCATGGCGACGAGCATGTGCGCTTTGCGTTGATCGAGAACGAGGCGCGTATCCGCCAGGCGGTGCGCGGCATCAAAGCCATGTTCAAGGCTGACGGGGTGCTGGGCCATTGACATGGCGCACGGGCTGCGGGTCTTGCAGCTTGACCGCCACCGGGTGCGGCACTATTCTGTTGGCAGCGCATACCGCGCAACCACTACAGAATGTCCAATCGCATGAAAACTGATACCCGGACGGAGACACAACGCCGCTTGCAAGCACTGGTGGCGCGCGAAACCGGCACAGCTGTGTCGCCCGCGCTGCAGGCCGAGTTGTCGGCCATCGTGGACGGTGCCTTGGGCGCCCCCGACTCAGGGCCCGAGCTGGCGGTGGTCAAGCGCGACGTGACCATACTGGTGGCGGATTTGCGCGGCTTTATCGCGCTGACCGCCACCCAGCCTGCGGGAACCATCGTGACCATGCTCAACCTGTGCCTGGAGCGCATGAGCGAGGTGATTTACCGCTACCAGGGCACCATCGACAAGTTCACCGGTGAGTCCATGACGGTGCTGTTTGGCGCGCCGGTGGAGCGCCCGGACGATGTGATGCGCGCCCTGTCTTGCGCGGTGGAAATGCAGATCGCCATGCGCCTGCTGAACGACCAGTACCAGCGCGGCCGCATGCCCGAGCTGTACATGGGCATAGGCCTGAACACCGGCTCGGTGATGGCCGGGCGCTTTGGCTCAGAGGCTTTTTCGCAGTACACGGTGATTGGCAACGAGGTCAGCCTGGCGTCGCGCATCGAATCCTTCAGCCTGCGCGGCCAGGTGCTGATCAGCGAGAACACCTACCAGCGCTGCGATGGCTCGGTGGTGGTGACCGACCCGGTGGAGGTGTTCGTGGCCGGCAAGCTGGTGCCGGTGAAGGTGCGCGAGTTGATCTCCATACCCGCGCTGCACCTCAAAGTGCCACGCCAGGAGTTCCGCCGCAGCCACCGCGCCGAGGTGCGCATTCCCTGCGACCTGCAGGTGCTGGAAGGCAGCACGGTGCTGCCCCACCCGATCCGCGCGCATATCCTGGACATTGGCTACCACGGCGTGCTGCTGGAGCTGGACCTGCCGCTGGAAGTCGGCTTTGACGTGAAGCTGAACTTCGACATGACCCTGGTGGAATACCCGGTCACCGACATCTACGCCCGTGTGATGAAGACCAAGCACGAAGACGGCCTGTTGCTGGCCGGGCTGGAGTTCACGGCCCTGAGCGCCGAGACCAATACCAAGCTGCAGATGTTTGTGCAGATGCTAGTAGGGCAAGTTTAGGCACACCCCCAGGCTACACACTTCCCCGGCATCGGGTTGAAAAGCCGATGCCACATGTTTTCGCCAACCCCCCTCACATCGGTTTGAAAAACCGATGTGACATGCAGGGGGCAACACCTGCGGCCTGGCATAGCCAGTTCCGCGGTGTTTCTGGGCCAGACAGTCTCGTCGTTGACGGGATGGCCAGTTTTCCCACTGAGCTTGTCTGATACCTCTATACTACATTTTTGATAGCTGCCTGCGCAGGTTCTATATGCGCTAGCGGCCTATTTCTTCTACATCGCCCAGATGCGTGGCTTGGTGGCGGGTAGCTGCCAGAAGTGGGCGCGCCAGGCGGCCCAGACCTGTTTCATCAAATCCATGGCGGGTTCTACCAGCGGGGCTAGGCAGCGGACGATGACGACCTGGCCGTCGGGGCTGGTGGCGCCGGCTTTGTCGCGCAGCGGGTGGCTGTCGATGACTTGGCGGGCCACGTCCAGCGCGGCGGCGCGGCGTGCATTGTCCAGCCGGGTGCCGGCCAGGAAGAACAGCGAGGCCATGCACTTGTTGCCGGCCAGGCCCAGCGGGCTGTCCAGCAGGCGGGTGTCGCTGGCGTCTATGGTGCCGCGCTCCAGCCATACGCCGGGCAGCTCCAGGTGCTGGCAAAAACGGCCTTGCACAAACGGCTGCTGCGCCTGCGGCAGGCCGAAGGCGGTAACGTCCCAGCCTATTAGCTCAGCGCCGGGCTCCAGTTGGAAGCGCAGGCGGTTTTCGGCCAGGCACTGGTTGTAGCAAATCGCCTCGCTGGGCAGCCATTCCATTCGGGCCCCAGGGGCCAGCGTGATCTGGGTGTTTTGCAGTGCCGCTTCGCCGGCGGATCGGTAAAACCGGGTTGCGCCGGGCGTGGTGATGAGGCCATGGGCGCCGCTGTCCACCCGCACCGTGATGTCTAGCGTGTCACCGCCGACCAGGCCGCCGGGTGGGTGCACCAGTACGTTGTGGCAGATCGCATCACCCTCTGGGTACAGGCTTTGCAAAATGCGCAGCGGCCCTTTGTGCAGGTGGCGGGCAATGCTGCGTGCAGCTTCTTTTTGGTAATGCAGGTCGAGTTGGGCGTGCCAGGACATGGGAATTCAGTTGGGGCCAGAGGGCAAAAAGGCGTGGCGCTGGGGCGCGGGTTCGGCCGGAGCCAAACCCGGTAATGTACGTGCTGCTGCGCCGCCGGTGCGCAGTATCAGTCCGCCGGCCTGGCGTTTGGGCTCGCCCAGTACAGAGCGCGCATTGGCCGGTGCGAAACGCGTACGCAAGTCCTGCACGGCGGCCATCAGGCCGGCATGGCCCTCAATCTTGGCCTCATAGCGCTGCAGCACCAGGTAGGCGGTCTCTATCAGCTTGGCATTCTGGGTGTTGGTGCCGTGCAGCACCAGGTTGTCCACCGCAGCGCGCGGGTCGCCACGCAGGCTCAGGGCCATGGCGCTTTCGGCGATCTTGGCGATCTGCGGCTGGCATTCGCGTATGCGCTCAGCATAGGGTTCATGGACGGCGCAAGAGCCGGCCAGCAGCTCGCTCAGCGGCCGGGTGGTGGAGAAGCGCATGCCCAGCGCGTCGATCACGGTGTGGATTTCGTCCAGCTGGATGCTGCGCTGCGCCAGCACGCTCAGCAGGGCCAGCAGATTGCATGCGGACTCGAAGTCAAACGCTTGTTGGTTGACACCACGGATGAGCTCGCGCACCGATTGCACTGCCTGGGCTACCTGCTGGTCGTAGATGGCTAGCAGGGTCTGCATGATGCCCATCAGGCGTTGGCTGCGTGCAGCGTCGCTGCTGCGTTCAACAACACGCTTGAAATCGTCGTAGCAGCGTTGCAGGCCTTTGCGGTCTTTGGCCTCCAGGCGCATGAACGCTAAAAGCACCAGGGTCTGGCAGTCCAGCATCTTGGAGTCCAGCCCCAGGCGCACCGTGCGGTCCAGCATTTTCTCGGCCTGCTTGCGGTCGCCGACGTAGTACATCATCAGGCCCAGGTTCTGCGCGCGGCTGATGGAGTCGGGCGCCATGTCCACCGCCATCTGGTAGGAGCCCATGGCTTGCTCGTACTTGCCTTGCTCGAACTGGGCGCGGCCGAGGATGTCGTAGGCGTCGGCGTATTGTGGGTTTTCGCCGATCAGGCTTTCGATGGCGCTGGTGGCCTTGGCGGTCTGGCCGGAGTCCAGCAGCGAACGCGCCACGCCCAGCTTGGCCCAGGGCAGGGTCTTGGCGGCGATCACGGCCTCGTACAGGGTCTGTGCCTGGTCATACTGGTTGGTGCGCAGCAGCAGTTCGGCACCCACGCGGGCTGCGTAGAGCCAGAACGGGCCTTTGGCGTTGAAGCGGTTCACACAGAGCTCTGCGGCTTTGTCAAACTCCCCTTCGTCTATGGCTTCAAAAATAGCTTTCAACGCAATTTTGCGTACGCGCGCCTGGTGCAAGCGCTCGCCCAGGCTGTTGGCGCTGTGGGGTTTCAGCAAGTAGCCATCGAGTGCAGACTCAGCGGCCTCGGCCACCTTGGTGTACGTGGCTTCACCCGTGACCATGATGAATACGGTGGAGAAGGGTAACCACTGGTTGCGGCGCAGGTCGTCTATCAAATCCTGGCCGGAGGACGAACTGCCCGCGAACTGGTGCTCGCACAGCACCACGTCAAAGTGTTCGTGCTCCAGCAGACGGCGAGCGTGGGCGGTAGACATGCACTGCACCACCTTGCCCACGCCAAAGTCCCTGAGCTGGGCCACCAGGATAGAGCGAGACGTGGCATGGCTGTCGATGACCATGGCCTGGCAGCTGGATAGGTCGTCCGCACGTTGGTTCACAAGGCTCCTTGGCGTCTGCCTTGCAGGCGAACTGGGGGTAGGCTGCTGCTCGGCAGCAAATGTATCTAAATGTATAGCGGGCTTGCCCCGCAAGCCACCAGAAACTACCCGGACGTGGGTTTTTTTGTGTGTGCGGACAGCGTAAACACCTTGAACAGTTTCTCAGGCGCGGATATTCAGCAGCGATCCCAGCATGCCGTCGTTGGTTTTGAATACGTTCAGGTTAGCCAGGAAGCTGTTTTTGGCCTGCAGCTGGGCGACCACGTCGTCTTCCAGGCTGGGGCCGGCGCCGGTGCTGCGTTCCACCTGGCTGTTGACGCCGCCGTCTGCTTGGGTGCTTTGCTGCACTTCCAGGGGCTGGAAGCCCTCGGTTTGCTGGTTGGCGATGTTGTGGGCCGACGCATCCAGCCGGGTTTGTGCAGCCTGCATGCCGGACAGTGAAATGGATGAGATGGCATTCATGGGGCAGGGCTCCGGCGGGCAAAGGAGGCTTGATTTTAAAAGCCGGGCCACCCATGTACAAGCAGGGGCCTGCGCCAAATGCACCGCCGGTGTGCGGTATGCGTTAGCCCAGCCGCTGGCGGATGATGGCCAGGCGCATATCGAACTCGGGCAGCACCCAGGTCTGGAAAGCCTGGGCCGGTGCGCTCCAGCGCGGACCGCTAGCGGCTGGGGCTGTGCGGATGCGGCCCCAGGCCCAGTCCAGCAGTACCAGGGCCACAGCGCGCAGATAGTCGTCGGCCACCCAGTAGGGCAGCTCGGGCGCGGCCTTGGCGGCGTGGACCAGGTCGGCCGTAGCTTGCAGCAGGGCGTCACGTTGCGCTGTGGCGGGCAGCTCGGCCAGCAGGGCGCTGATGCCGGCGCCGCCATCGGCCAGCACCTTGCGCACCAGCAGGTCGATGGCCTGGATTTCGTTGGTGCCCTCGTAGATCATGGTCACGCGCGAGTCGCGCACGATCTGCTCAATGCCCCATTCGCTAACGTAACCATGGCCGCCAAACACCTGCAGGCAGGCGCTGGCGCCCTGGAAGGCCTGGTCGCTGAAAACACCAGCGTTGGGCGCTGGCGCGTCGGGCCGCGTCTGGGCTGTGCTTGGCCACATCCAGCTGCAAGGCCGCGTGGTAGGCCAGGACCCGGCCGCCGTCTATCCATGCGCGCTGGGTGTCCAGAATGCGGCGGATGGCGGGGTGCTCGGCGATGGTGCTGGGGCCTTGTGCGGCCAACGGGGCGCGCATCTGCCGGCGCTCTTGCGCGTAGGCGTGGGCTTTTTGCCAGGCGGCCTCCAGCAGGCCCAGGCCTTGCAGACCTACGTGCAGGCGGGCGGCGTTCATCATCACGAACATCGCGTTCAGGCCCTTGTGCGGTTCACCCACCAGCCAGCCGGTCGCGTCGTCAAAGCGCATCACGCAGGTGGGGCTGCCGTGCAGGCCCATTTTTTCCTCGATGCGCTCGCAGACCACGGCGTTGCGCTCGCCGCCCGGCAGTATTTTGGGCACCAGGAACAGCGACAAGCCTTTGGGCCCGACCGGCGCATCGGGCAGGCGGGCTAGCACCAGGTGGATGATGTTGTCGCTCAGGTCATGCTCGCCGCCAGAGATGAAGATCTTGCTGCCGTTCACGCGCACGCTGCCGTCCGTGGCATTGGCATTTGGTACGCCCTTGCTGCGTACCAGGCCCAGGTCGCTGCCGGCATGGGCTTCGGTGAGGCACATGGTGGCCAGCCATTCGCCGCTGGCGATCTTTTCCAGGTACTGGGCTTTCAGTGTGTCGCTGCCGTGGTGCTTCAGGCACTCATAGGCGCCGTGCAGTAGGCCGGGCGCCATGGTCCAGCCGTGGTTGGCGCCGGCCAGCATCTCATACAGCACGCATTCCAGCACCGCGGGCTGGCCCTGGCCACCGTCTTCCGGGGCGCAGGACAGTGCCGGCCAGCCGGCTTGCCAGAAGGCCTGGTAAGCCGCTTTGAAGCCGGGCGGCGTGCTGACCTGGCCGGCGTGGAAGCGGCAGCCCACCTCGTCGCCTACACGTTGCAGCGGTGCGACTTGCTGATCCACGAACTTGCCAGCTTCCTCCAGTACCTGCAGTGCCAGGTCCGCATCGGTATCGGCGAATGCTGGCAGGGCCTGCCATTGCTGCGGTGCCTGCAGCACCTCGGTTAACAGGAAAGCGATATCGCCCAATGCGGCCATGGTTTGCTCTTCTTTAGATAGCTACTGGCGTAGGTTTTACCTGCGCTAGGGGCATTTTTTATATATAAATATCTAGTGGCTGCGCAGCGCCTGCTGGGCGCGCATCAGCGCCATGGCGGCCACGGCTGCGACCACGATGCCGGGCGATGAGGCGGCCATTACGCCGCCCACGCCCATACCGGCCGCAAGGATTTGCCCGGCGATCATCGGGCCGCCAATCGCACCCAGCCGCCCTACGGTGATGGAGGCGCCCACACCCGTGCCACGTATGGAGGTAGGGTACAGCGCCGGTGCCATCGCATACAGCACCAGCTGTCCGCCCAGCGCGCAGAAACCTGCGCCCAGCCCGGCCAGCAACATCATGCTGAAGCTGTCCGACAGGCCCAGCCCGGCCAGCGACAACAACATGCCCACGTAGATGCACACGGCAGTGAACATGCGGCCCTTGGAGTCCATCAGCCGGCCCACCATCAGCGAGCCTGCCGCACCACCGAAGTTGAACAGCAGCTGCACCATGCCCGCATCGGCGCGGCTAAAGCCCTTGCCTTGCAGCAGTGAGGGCAGCCAGTTCAGCAGCATGTAGAGCACGGTCAGCACGAAGAAGCTGGCCAGCCACAGCAGCAGGGTGGACTTCCACATGCTGCCTTTGAACAGGCCCGCCAGGCCTTCGCTGGAGACCGGGCGCGCCGTGGCGGCCGCAGCCTGTTGGCGGCTCAGGTAGGCGCTGGATTCGGGCAGCAGCAGGATCAGCAGAAAGGCAATCAGCAGCGGCACCACGCCGCCCACGTAGAACAGGCCGCGCCAGCCGCCACCCACGTTCAGCATCCCCAGCACCGAGGCCAGTGCGCCGCCCAGCGGGATGCCGGCATAGGTCACGCTCACGGCCACGCTGCGGTTGCGCTCATCGGCGGCCTCAGAAGACAGGGCGATCAGGATGGGCAGCGCCGCACCCAGGCCCAGGCCGGTCATGAAGCGCGCGGCCAGCAGGCTCTGGTAGTCCCACACATGGGCCGTGGCCAGAGAAAACAGGCCAAACAGCAGCACCGAGCCGACCAGCACCTTCTTGCGGCCAATGCGGTCGGCCAGCCAGCCGCCAAACAGCGCGCTGGGCAGCAAGCCGACCAGGCCGGCGCTGAACATGCCGCCCATTTGCGGTGGTAGCAGTTTGAACTCGGCACCAATGCCGGAGGCGGCAATGCCGGCGGACTGCAGGTCCAGCCCTTCAAGCAAGGCCACGACGAAGCAGAGGAAGAGGGTGAGCACCTTGCTGCTGCTGGCAGCGCTGGTGCTGGGGTGGGGGCTGGGCATGTTGTGTCTCCTTGTTTTTATGGGGGCTGGCAGCGCTTAGCGCGGTGCCATGCGTAGCGCGCCGTCCAGGCGGATCACCTCGCCATTCAGGTGGCGGTTGGTCACGATGTGGGCGGCCAACTCGGCGAATTCGGATGGCTTGCCCAGGCGCGACGGGAAGGGGATGCTGGCGGCCAGCGATGCCTGCACGGCTTCGGGCAGCTCCTGCATCAGCGGCGTGGCAAACAGGCCGGGCGCCACGGTGCACACGCGGATGCCGTGCTGCGCCAGGTCGCGCGCCATGGGCAGCGTCATGCCGACCAGGCCGCCCTTGGAGGCGCTATAGGCCTGCTGGCCCACCTGGCCGTCAAAGGCGGCGACCGAGGCGGTGAACATGATCACGCCGCGCGCGCCGTCTTCCAGCGGCTCCAGCTTGGCGCAGGCGGCGGCGAACAGGCGGGTCATGTTGTAGCTGCCGATCAGGTTCACGGTGATGACCTTGCTGAACGCGTCCAGCGGGGCGGCGCTGCCGTCTTTTTGCACCACGCGCTTGGCGCCGCCGATGCCGGCTACGTTCATCAGGATGCGGGCCGGGCCGTGGGCGGCGGCGGCTTTTTCGATGGCGGCGGTGACGCTGTCGGGGCTGGTGATGTCGCACTGGCAGGCGATGCCGCTGATGTCGGCTGCTACTCTTTCTGCCTGCGCGATGTTCACGTCCAGTACTGCTACCTTGGCGCCCAGGCGGGCGAGTTCGCGGGCGGTGGCCTCGCCCAGGCCAGAGGCGGCGCCGGTTACAAGTGCGGATGTTCCTTGGATGTTCATGCTGTGTGTCCAGTGCGTTCAATAGGTTGGAGGATGTTGGATAAGCTGCCGCTGTGCATGGCTTCCACCAGGGCGGCGCGGTGCTTGAGCACGGCGCGCTGGTTGATGGAGCCTTTGTCGGTAATCTCGCCCTGGTCCAGCGAAGGCGGCTCGGCCAGCAGGTAGGCGCGGGCAATGCGGGTGGCGCTGCCGGTGGCTTCGGCTGCCAGCCTATCTATGACCTGCTGGAAGTGGGCCTGCACCGGCGCACTCTCCAGCACCGCTTGCATGCTGGCGCCGTCTGGCAGGCCGCTCAGGCTGCGGCAGGCGTTGGTGGGGATGATGAGGGCGCCCACTTCCTTGAGGTTGATGCCGGTCAGCACCGCATCCTGCACATAGGGCGCGCCGGCAGCGATGATCTTGGCGCGCATGGGGCCCACGCTGACGAAGGTGCCTGTGCTGAGCTTGAAGTCTTCGGCAATGCGGCCGTCGAACTTCAGGCCTTTGTGCAGGTCGTTTTCATCGATCCACTGCACCGCGTCGCCCGAGCAGAAGAAGCCCTCGGAATCAAAGCTCTCGCGGGTGGCCTCGGGGTTGCGCCAGTAGCCGGGGGTGACGTTGGGGCCTCGGTAGCGCACTTCTACCTTGCCGTCCACGGGTGCCAGTTTCAGCTCCAGGCCGGGCCCGGGCACGCCGATGTGGCCGGCTTGCACGTGGGGGCTGTTCACGCCCAGGGAGTAGGGCGTGCATTCGGTCATGCCCAGGCCGGTGCCCATCACGATGCGCTCGCCGACTTCGCGCTCGGCGCTTTCAAACAGCGAATCCCACACCGGCTGCGACAGTGCTGCGGCGGCGAAGAAGAACATCTTCACCCGGCTCAGCATGTTTTTGCGCAGCTGGTCGTCGGTCTTCATGAGGTTGGCGATCACCTCGAAGCCAGTGGGCACGTTGAAGTACACGGTGGGCGCGATCTCGCGCAGATTGCGGATGGTCTCGCCCATGCCCTTGGGCGTGGGCTTGCCTTCGTCCAGGTACAGCGTGCCGCCGTTGTAGAGCACGATGCCAAAGTTGTGGTTGCCGCCAAAGGTGTGGTTCCAGGGCAGCCAATCGACCAGCACCAGCGGCGGTTCGGCCAGCACGGGCATGGCCTGGTTCATCTGCTGCAGGTTGGCGCTCCACATGCGGTAGGTGATGATGACCGCCTTGGGCAGCTTGGTGGAGCCCGAGGTGAACATGAACTTGGCGATGCTGTCGCCGCCAATGGCGGCGTGCGCAGCATCCACTGCCGGGGTGGCGGGCGTGTGCAGCAACTGGCTGAACGGGATGGTGTCGCGGCCTTCAATGCTGCCGGCACCCAGCACCACCCGCACGTCGCTGGCCACCGTTGCCTGGATGGCGCGGGCAAAGCGGCTGCCCACGCTGCCGAACACCAGGCCGGGGGTCAGAGTGCTCAGCACATGGCGCAGCTTGTCGAAGTCCTGGCTGATGGTGGAGTAGGCGGCGGACACAGTGCACTGCGGTATGCCTGCCACCAGGCAACCCAGCGACAGCAGGGCGTGGTCCAGGTCGTTCTCGCTGAGGATGACCACCGGGCGCTCTGCCCCCAGATCCATGCCCAGCAGGGTCTGGGCGATGTTGCGCGCCGACTGCCAGGCTTGCGCGTAGCTGATGTGCTGCCAGTCACCCAGGCTGCCATCGGCGTTCTTGTGACGCTGGGCCATCCAGGTCTGGTCGGGCCGGGTCTGGGCCCAGTGGGCCAGGCGGTCGGTCAGCCGGGTCGGGTAGGGCTGCAGCTCCTGGGCGGCTTTCACATAGACGCAGCCCTGCTCGCCCTGGCAGGTGCGGACTTCGGTGACGCCAAACTGCAAAGGGCGGAAGCGGGGGGATGTGGTGGTGGCGGACATGTCTGGGTTCCGGTGCTCTGCGGGCAACTTGGTCGTGTGGCTGGCGCGTACGGTTAGGTGGGGGCGCGTGGGCTCAGTCTTTTTTCACCTTGGCGGCGCGGCCGTCCAGGAAGGCGCGCACGCGTTCCTTGGCCTCGGGCGCGCTCTGGGCAATCGCGGCCATCATGGATTCGGTCAGCAGGCCTTGGTCGCTGGGTTGCTCGGCGATGCGCGGCAGGGCGTGCATCAGGCCGTAGTTGGTCAGCGGGGCGTTTTGGGCAATACGGCCGGCCAGCTCCACCGCTTTGTCGAACGCGGTGCCGGTGGGTACCAGGTACTGGGCGAAGCCCGCGCGCTCGCCATCTGCGGCGTTGTAGACGCGGCCGGTCATCATCATGTCCATCATGCGGGCGGTGCCGATAAGGCGGGGGATGCGCACCGCGCCGCCGCCGCCCACGAAGATGCCGCGCGAGCCTTCGGGCAGTGCGTAGAAAGTGGATTCATCGGCCACGCGGATATGGCAGGCACTGGCCAACTCCAGGCCGCCGCCGACCACCGCGCCGTGCAGTGCTGCCACCACCGGCACCGGGCCGAACTGCACGCGCTCCAGCGCGGCATGCCACATGCGGGAATGGTGCAGGCCCTGGCCGGCGTCGCGTTCCTTGAGCTCGCTCAGGTCCAGGCCGGCGCAGAAGTGGTCGCCTTCGCCGCTGATCACGGCAGCGCGCACGCTGGCGGGCAGGTCGTCCATGATGTCGCGCAGCGCCAGGATCAGGCCGTCGTTCAGCGCGTTGCGCTTGGCGGGGCGGGTCAGGCGGATGACGGCGATTTCTTCGCTGTCGCCACGGATTTCCAGAGAGATGTCGGTGTGTGGTGTGCGCATGGGAATACAGGTTTAGTTTGTCGAACTATAGTTATTAAAAATAACTAAAACAAGATTGAAAGAGACTTGAATCCTAGGTGCTTTCCCTAGCTTTGGTGGGTGCATATAAAGTTATATTTAATAATCAAAAAGCAGCGTTGCATCAGCTATGGTGGCGTGTGTTTTGCGGTGCGTGCCAGCTGCCGCAGCCGGTCCCAACTATCCACGGATTTCTATGAAACACTTTTCCTCTTCTTTCCACAATGCCTGGCTTGTTGACGGCGTGCGCACGCCGCTGGTGGACTACTGCGGCGCCTTTGGCGCGCTGTCGCCCACCGACATGGGCATCAAGGTGGCGCGTGCCGTGCTGGAGCGCAGCGGTCTGCCGGCAGCCGATGTGGAGTCGGTGGTGGTGGGCTCGATGGCGCAGGCCGACTTTGACGCCTATGTGTTGCCGCGCCATGTGGGCCTGTACGCCGGCGTGCCGCTGACCGTGCCTTCCATCCTGGTGCAGCGCATCTGCGGCACCGGCTTTGAATTGTTCCGCCAGGCGGCCGACCAGATCGCCCTGGGCTATGCCGACCTGGCGCTGGTGGTGGGCACCGAGTCCATGACGCGCAACCCGATTGCTGCCTACACCCACCGCAGCGGCTTCCGGCTGGGCGCGCCGGTCGAGTTCAAGGACTTTCTGGTGGAGGCGCTGGTCGATACCGCCGGCCCCGTCAGCATGATCCAGACCGCCGAGAACCTGGCTGTGCAGTACGACATCAGCCGCGCCGATGTGGATGCCTTTGCCGCCCAGTCGTTCGACCGCGCTCTGCACGCCAAAGACTTCCATGCCGGGGAAATCGTGCCCGTAACCAACGAGGTGTTTGCCCTGCAAGGCTATGCCAACCGTGGCATCCAGCTGCCGCGCAAAGTGGTGCAGATGGCGCACGACACCCACCCCCGGCCATCGCCGGTGGACGCACTGGCTGCTTTGCGCACGGTCTACCCCGGCGGTGTGCAGACAGCCGGTAACAGCTCGGCCCTGGTGGACGGCGCGGCCGGTGCGCTGGTGGCCAGCGATGGCTATGTGCAAAAGCACGGCCTCAAGCCCCTGGCCCGCCTGCGCGGCGCGGCGGCAGTAGGCGTGGCGCCCGAGTACATGGGCATAGGCCCGGCCCCCGCCATCCGCGCGCTGCTGGAGCGCTGCGGCCTCACCTTGGCCGACATCGACCTGTTTGAGATCAACGAGGCCCAGGGCGCACAAACCCTGGCCGTGGGCCGCGAGCTGGGCCTGAACCTGGACAAGCTGAATGTGCACGGCGGCGCCATCGCGCTAGGCCACCCGCTGGCCGCCACCGGCGTGCGCCTGACCGTGACCTTGGCCCGCGCCTTGCGCCAGCGCGGCAAACGCTTCGGCATCTCCAGCGCCTGCGTGGGCGGCGGGCAGGGCATGGCGCTGCTGATCGAGAACCCCGAAGCTTGAATACTGGGTGCTATTTAATTTGTAGCTGCTTGCGCAGGTAATACCTGCGCTAGAGCCACTTTTTGCCTGATTAGCTACTTGCCTCAGACACACCGCCACAACCGTTCGCCCTGAGCCTGTCGAAGGGCTCTATCAGCAAGCCCTTCGACAGGCTCAGGGCGAACGGGGTCGTTCATGTGCGTACTTGCAATCTGAGGCATTTAGCTAATCAGGACTTTTTGCATATGAAACTCAGGCTGCCAGCGCCGTGGCCTTGACGTGGTCTAGCACCCCAAAAAGCTCGTCCACCTGGGCGGACGTGAACAAAGCGTCCGGCCCCTGGGGCGCGTAGCTGGTGAAGGGTGGCTCGTACAGCAAGCCGGGCTCCATCACCCCGCGCTCGGTCAGGTGGGTGACGACCAGGTTCACAAACTCCAGCTGGTTGGCGCTGAGCGTCTTGCCCGCTACAAAGCCGTTCAGCGCCTGCGTGGCGGCTTCGCGGTCTAGCCCCACCAGTGCGCGCACAAACAGTCCCAGCCCATGTGCCTCCTGCCCGGCGCGGGCCACGTCCTCAGCGGTGCCGGTGCCGCTGTCAACCAGCAAGCGCTCCAGCTCGGCCAGGTCGGTGGCGGTGAGCGGCTGGTTGCGGCGCAGCTTGTGCAGGGTGATGTGGTTCTCATGCGCACGCAAGAAGGCGCGCACCTTGAGGCGAAAGCGCTCAAAGTCTCCCGCGCTGCCGCCCAGCGGCAAAGCCACTTCGGTCGCCTCGCCCACGACGTCTTCAAAGTCGGTGTACACCACCTTGCGCTGCGTTTTTGCCAGCAGTTTGATGAGCCCGCGCAAATGCCTGCGCACCTGCTCCAGCATGGGCAGGGTCACGTCCTGCCACCACTCTTCGCCCGCCACGGCCTCGATCAGCACCATGTGCTTTTTCACGTCGGGGATGCTGCCCAGCTCGCTCAAGCCATCGGCCAGCGACCGTACCTGATCGCGCAGGCGCGCAAAGCCTATGTCGCCATGCGCGCTAGCCAACTGGGTGCGCAGCATCAGCAGGTCAAAGCGCTTGGCTTCTTCATCGTCGTCGCGCACGCTGCTGGGCAGGCCAGACACATGCTGGGCCAGCTCTGCCAGCTGTTCGCCCGTCACCGTGTGCCAGGCAGTGGCTTGGCTCCATTGCTCCACCCAGCGGCGCTGTGGGCGCACCACAAAGTTGTCCAGCCGCATGCCCGCCACCACGGCGTGCAAATAGCTGGCGGTGTCTGCGCGCAGGGTGGCTGCAGTCTGGCCGTAGTCCGGCACAGGCTCTGCCGCAATCCCGCCGTCTGCGCCTTGCGCCAGCTGTGCATCCAGCACAGCCAGCAGCTCTAGCCGTGCCTTGAAAGTGCGCTGGCTCAGGGGTTCTGCCACAACGCCCTTGCTGCCTTCCAGGTTCTGGCTAAAGAACTCCAGGTTTTGGCAGAAGTCGAGGATCAAAAACTCTTTCTTGTCCTGCTCCGGGCCGAACAAGTCTTTGCACAAGCGGGTGCCGCGCCCCAGCATCTGCCAAAACTTGGCCTTGGAGCGCACGATCTTGAAGAACACCAGGTTCACCACCTCGGGCACGTCAATGCCGGTGTCCAGCATGTCCACTGAAATGGCAATGTGTGGCGCTTTCTCTGTGACGCTGAAGTCGTCGATCAGGCTCTGCGCGTACTCGGTCTGGTAGGTGATGACACGGGCAAACTGCCCCGCGTAGTGCGGGTAGTTGGCGTTGAATCGCTCGGCAATGAAGTTGGCGTGCGCATTGTTTTTGGCAAAGACGATGGTCTTGCCCAGCCGGTCGCCGCCCGCTACATAGTGGCCTTTACGCATCAGCGTTTCCAGCACTTTGTCCACCGTGTCCGTGTTGAACAGCCATTTGTTCACCGCCTCGGCGCCCACTTCGTCCGGCGCTTGGCCGTCTTCATCCCAGTCCAGTTCGTCCCACTGCTCGCGCTCGGCGTCGCTCAGCTCGGCGTACTTGATGCCCTCGCGCTGAAACTTCAGCGGCACCGACACCGCGCGTGGCGGCACCAGGTAGCCTTCGTCAATCGCGTCTTCCAGGCCGTAGGCATCGGTGGGTACGCCGTCTTCCAGGCCAAACAGGCCATAGGTGTTGCGGTCTATCTCGTCCTTGGGCGTGGCCGTCAGGCCCACCAGTAGCGCGTCAAAGTAGGCAAATATGGCTTTGTACTTTTGGTAGATGGAGCGGTGTGCCTCGTCCACGATGATCAGGTCAAAGTGGCCCACGCCAAAGCGGCGTAAGCCGTCGTCAGTCTCGTTGATCAGCCCCATCATCGTTGGGTAGGTGCTTACATAAACGCGTGCCTCGGTGGCTTTGTCTTTCACCAGGTTCACCGCTGCCGCGTCGGGCAAATGCGCCTTGAAGGCATTGGCCGCCTGGTTCACCAGCGCCACGCGGTCGGCCAGAAACAAGATGCGCTTGGCCCAGTTGGCCCGCTGCAGCAGGTCTACCAGCGCAATCACGGTGCGCGTCTTGCCCGCACCTGTGGCCATCACCACCAGGGCCTTGCGCTGGCGGTCGCGCTCAAAGGTTTCGCCAATGCGGCGAATGGCGCGCAACTGGTAGTGCCGCTCCACGATAGCGGGGTTGATGGCCACACCCGCCAGCGGCTTGCTGGAGGTGCGGCGCTGCACCAGCAGTTGCAGTTCGTCCTTTTTGTGGAAGCCCTGCACCGGGCGCGGCGGGTACGTGCTGTCGTCCCAGAACCAATGCTCGTAGCCATTGGTGGTGTAGATCAGCGGGCGCTGGCCGAACTGGGTGTGCAGGCAATCCGCATACAGCTTGGCCTGCTGCTGGCCCACGCGCGCATCGCGTCGGGTGCGCTTGGCCTCCACCACCGCCAGCGGTTTGCCGTCGTCGCCCCACAGCACGTAGTCCACAAAGCCTTTGCCTTCGTTGTTCGGCATGCCTTGCACTTCGTATTCACGGTCGCGGGCTTGGTCCAGCTTCCAACCGGCTTCCTTGAGCAGCAGGTCGATGTAGAGGTCGCGCGTCTCGGCTTCGTTGTAATCGTGCGTGTCGGGCGTGACCGTGTTCGCGGCTTTGGCTGCGGCTACCTCGGCACGTAGCTGGGCCAGCTCGGCGTCCAGTGCGGCCGTCTTTTGATGGGCTGCGGCCAGTGCAGCATCACGCGCCGCCAGCTCACTGGCTAGCTGCTTCAGGGCGGCCTGGGTGGCTTGGGCCGCCGTGGCATCTGCTGGGCGGGGCAGCTGGTCGGCACGGAACTGCAGCGCCGGGTCGGGCCGCACAGCCACGTTGCGCCCGTAGTTGCGCGCCACCCAAAACGCCACCTGGAACAGCTCGCGCAGCACGGCGGTGGCGTCTTGCGTGGTGATAGGCCGCGCGCTGTGCACGGCGTTGTTGCCCTGTTTGCGCACCACGTCCATCTTGGCGTGCAGCGCGGGGCCTACCAGCAGCTTGAAACTGGGCTCGAACAGGTAGGCCGACAGGTCGGGCTTGTAGGGCATTTGCAGCTTGCCCCGAACACCGTTGCTTTGGCCCCCCTCGGCCTGGAACAGCCATACCACCGCCAACTCCAGCGTGCGCCGGGCGTAGAAGCAGGCCGTGCGCGGGTCGCTCAAAGCGGCCTGCTCCGCCTTGGTGGCCTCGGCATACAGCGCGGGCCATTCGGCTTGCAGAAATGAAAAATTGGACGCCATCAAACTCCCTACTGTTTGTTGCCTTTGCTTGCTCCGCGTCTATTGCGCGTTCAAAGCAGCTTCTGCCTCTGCCAGACGCTGCATCAGTGTTGCAAACGGTGGCGGTTCGGTCCAAAACATGGGCAGCATCGTCGCATAGTCTTCGCTGATTGCATCCCAACGGTACGCGGGCGGCACCAGTTTGAGTGTGCCAAGCACGGCACTGTCGTAATTGGCCCACGAGGAAGCAAAGTAGCGGCTCTTGTGCAGCGCTACGTCAGCCAATAAATCCAATCGGGCCAGTCCAGCCGTGCGGGCATGGTCTTGCTGCCACAGCGCACAAAAATCGGAGTAATGCCGTGCAAACCGGTCACGCACTGGCAGGTGTTCTGGCCGGTGGTATTCGGCATGCAAGATGGTCGCCTTTTCCCAAAAGGTGCGGGCCACATCCAGCGCCACGACCGGAGCAACAAGGTCGGCAAAGGCTCCCGCCGGTAATACGCCAGAAAGCATGGTGCGCGCCACGGCCTGCACACTGGGCTGCTGATTGGTGAGCGAACCAAACTCCAGCTTTACCCGCTTGGCAATGTAAGCACTGGTTTGTGGGGTGACGCTGGGGTAAGTAAACCACAGGTTTGGCGTACCCGCATTGCTATCTATCTCATAGCTAAGCCAGCTTTCTCCACTTGAGCTAGCGCCCAATACGGATGCAATGTCTGCCTCCAGAACGGGCTGGAGGCGCTGCACATAAGCCTCGCTGGCTTGTGCCAGCGCTTCCATGCGCTTGCGGCGCTGGCTGGCAGATGGCGCGTCGTTGAAGTAGCCCTCTTCAAAGCCCATCGCAGCGGGCAAGATAGCCAAGTCAATGTCTTCAGAAAAGCGCTGCACAGCGCCAAACACCATAGACAGCGACGTACCGCCTTTGAACTGCACCTGCCCTGTCAGTGCTGGCATAGCAAACAGGCGCCCCAGCAGCCAGCCCACCCAAAAGTCTTTCTCCACAATCAGCGGAGCCAAGCGCAGGCGCGCCGCAGCTTCGGTGAGGATCAAACGGCGCTCCTGCACGCTCTGCAGGGCAAAACTGGGGGTAGCTGTGGGCATCAGTTTTTCTCCGCAATGTGGCGCAGGAACGGGTGCATCCACACCGGTGCGAGTGGCAAATCTTTCAGCAACTGCGCGCGTTGCTTGGGCGGCAGCATCTGCTGCAGGTGCGCGACCCGCTCCAGCGTAACGTGGGCTTTGCCCAGACCGCGCAGCGCGGCAAACACCAAGTTGCTAGATTCGGCAGCGGCGGTTACGCGCCGGGGTGAGCGGTGCCTGAACTCAATCTCTTGCCCGCCCACGCGCAGCGTGCGGCTGGGGCCATTGGTCTCAAACACCGGCTTGGCTACCACCTGCTCGCTCAAGCCCAGTAGGTTGGTGGCCTCCACATCCAGCGGCTGCACCACTACGCCATCGCGCCGGGCTACCGCTTGCACCAGTGCGTCGGTTGAGGGGCTTAGCTCGCCCAGCAGCGGGTGACTGCGCGGCACGTCATATAGGCCACGCGCCACGCGACGCAATGTGTTGGCGCGCACCATGCGCGACAGCGCCATGCCTACCGCGTGAGGCGTGCCCAGGTCTAAAAAGTCTGCCGGGGTGAATACCCGCGCGGGCTCTTTTTTCGCCCAACGTGCAACCCGCTGCGCCACCTGCCGCGCCAGGGTGGCTGCAGGCGCGGACGCACTTGCAGGCTTTTGGGTAGGTTTTGAGGCTGGCTGGGGGCTCATGGCCTTATTGTGGGTATTTTTTGTTAAAAGTACAAGTAGGTATTTTTAACAAAATTGCTTTCTATTTGTCTGAAAAATGAATCATTTCTCGGAAAAACACCAGCTCTATTGCCACGAAAAAATGCAGTTTTTGTGGCAAAACGAGAACTATCCCCCAGTACGCCCCATGTCCGGCCACCAGTAGTGCGTCCGCCCAAACGGATGCACTTCTGCAGCCCGCCCAGCCTCGTGCAAATCGAGCGTCCATTGGCCGTTGAGCCCGCGCAGTGCGGCTAGGCAACCCATCAGGGCGTCGAAGCCGTGGTCCGCGTCCTCGGCAAGTGCCTCGTCGGGCAGACCAAGCCCTAACTCCTGCAATAGCCAGCGCCAGCCCTCGGTGCGCTGGCCGGGCTTGGCGTGCTTGGCCCACGGGTGCAGTTCTTGGCGCAGGGCGTAGTAGCAAACCTTGGGGTGCGCCTCGGTGACCGTGCCGCCGTGGTCTTGCCGCTGACTGAGCCAATGCAACAGCAAGCTGCCGCCAATGCTCATGGAGCCAAATAGCGAGTTGGGGCTGGCCACACTGTTATTCACGGCGGGGTAGCGCTGGCGCAGCCACAGGTCAGCCTGCCGCCAACCCGAGGGCCCGCCACTCCACGCAGTGAGCGTATCAATGCCCGTAGCCATCAGCGCACCCGAGCCTATGCGGGCCTCTGCGCATGCAATGACGGCCTGCACGTCGGGCAATGCCTTGAGCGCCACGATGTGCGACGCCACCCAAAGCCCCTGCTGTTGCTGAACCTGCAAAACTGCCAATCCGTGCCGGCCATTGCCGCCAGGGTCATAGCCCAGAACGAAATGGCGGTCGGTAGGCGGCATCGGGACTACAACTCCCCCGCAAACGCCCGCTGCTGTAGCGAGGCGAACAGGGCGTCTAGCTGGTCCAGGGCGGCGCGGTGGGTGGCTTTGAGGGCTTCGATGGCTTGGATGCGGGTGGCGAAGGTTTGTTGGAGGGGGAGCGGGGGGAGTGGAATTGGGTTGTCCAAAATCATCCCTTGATTGATAAATGGCAAATCAAGATGTTTGACGCGACTGGAAAACTCTGAACCTTGAAAAGCATGCAACACATACTTTGCAATGAGTTGTGAAGTGTCTGCAATTCGGACGACTATTGCGTTATCCGTAACCCATGACGGACCTTGTGTGAGGAATGCATTGCCGCATTGCTGTCCGACGCGCCCAAATACCAGAACAGGTTGCTCATATAGCGCTGCAGTTGCACAGCCGTTAATACCGTTGCCGCCATAGATTGGAATATCTGTCGGTGACTCTGATAGGACAAATTTGGCCGACTTGCCACTATTCGCTTCAACAAATCGACGAATTGTCCCAGTCGAATATTTTGGAGAAGTAGCCGGGTCGCCAAACATATCGAAAAAGAGGGACTGGGTGAGGGTGTCGAGGTGGGCCAGTGCTTGGCGGCGTTGGGTTCGGAGGCTTTCGGCCTGGTCCAGGATGGCGGCGATGCGGCGTTGCTCGTCTATTGGCAGGACCGGCAGAGGCGCTTCGGTCAGGTTGCCAATCTTTATGTACTTGATCACTCCGCCGATGCTCAGGTGCCTGAGCTTTTCAACGTACTTATCGAGGAAATGAAAGAGAAAACGAGTGTTCAACACCGACGAATTGAGCGGCTCCACTATGTAGGTTCGCTGATAAGCGTCAAACTTGCCGCGATAGTGCTTCACGTTGAGATCACCGTTTCCAGCGACTAGCACGCAGTCACAGTCATAGCTGAACGTTGAAATTCGCAGAGGCTCCTTTGCGCAAGTGAAGAATGGGTATTCACCATCCTCAGAACTTGCGTTCGCATCAAGTTTTCCTGTCCGTATCTGCACAAACTCACCCAAGGCGCGCGTGGAGATGGCGCTCACTTCAACATCCCCTCCAACACCTTCATCCCCACCGCAATTTCGTCCTCCAGCTTCGCCAGCTCCGCCAATATCTCCTGCGGCGCACGGTGTGCTACAGCCGCATGCACCACTTCCTTGTAGCGGTTGATGCTCAGGTCATAGCCGTTGGCGGCGATCTCGTGTTTGGGCACATGGAAACTTTGGGCGGTGCGGGGGCGGTCGGCTTGGGGCTCGTTGCGGGTGCTCCAGCGCGCCAGCAGGTCGGGCAGGTTGTTTTTGGCGTGCTCTTCATTTGATAGCTGCTTGCGCAGGTGCTGATTGCGCTGCAGGCCTAATTTGTCTTCAGGCAGCAGGGGCTGGCGCTTGTCGTCCAGGCTGTAGCCGTCGGCCTGCATGTCGTAGAACCAAACCTTGTCGGTGCCGCCGCTGTTGGTTTTGGTGAAGAACAATATGGCGGTGCTGACGCCCGCGTAGGGCTTGAACACGCCGCCGGGCAGGCTGACGATGCCGTCGAGCTTTTGCTCTTCCACCAGCATGCGGCGCAGCTCTTTGTGGGCCTTGCTGCTGCCAAAGAGCACGCCGTCGGGCACGATCACCGCCGCCCGGCCACCGGGCTTGAGCAGGCGCAGGAACAGGGCCAGGAAGAGCAGCTCGGTCTTTTTGGTCTTCACCGTTTGCAGCAGGTCTTTGGCGACGTTCTCGTAGTCCAGGCTGCCGGCGAAGGGCGGGTTGGCCAGCACCAGGCTGTAGCGGCCTTCTTCTGCGCCGTGCTCCTGGCCCAGCGAGTCGCGGTAGGTGATGGCGGGGTTGTCCACGCCGTGCAGCATCATGTTCATGCTGCCGATGCGCAGCATGGTGTTGTCGAAGTCGTAGCCATGGAACATGCCATGGTTGAAGTGCTGGTTCAGCTTGGCGTCGTGGAACAGGCTGGCGTGCTGCTCGCGCAGGTATTCGCCCGCCGCCACCAGGAAGCCGCAGGTGCCGCTGGCCGGGTCGCAAATGGTGTCGGTGGGCGTGGGCGCGGTCATTTCCACCATGAGCTGGATGATGTGGCGCGGGGTGCGGAACTGGCCGTTCTGCCCGGCGCTGGCGATTTTGCCCAGCATGTATTCGTACAGGTCGCCCTTGGTGTCGCGGTTGTCCATGGGCACGGCGTCCAGCAGGTCCACCACCTTGGCCAGCAGGGCGGGCGTGGGGATGGTGAAGCGGGCGTCCTTCATGTGGTGGGCGTAGGTCGAATCGTCCGAGCCCAGCGTGCGCAGGAAGGGGAAGACGTGTTCGCCCAGGATGGTGAACATCTCGCTGGGGGCCTCGTTCTTGAAGCGGCTCCAGCGCAGGGTGTCAAACGCGCGGCCGCGTGGGTCGCTGCCCTCGGGGAAGATGCGGCGCTCCAGGGGTTTCTTGAGGCGGGTGGCCTTGTTTTCTTCCAGGGTGTGCAGGTCATCCAGGCGGCGCAGGAAGAGCAGGTAGGTGATTTGCTCGATGACTTCGATGGGGTTGGCGATGCCGCCGGACCAGAAGGCGTTCCAGATCTGGTCGATTTTGCTTTTGAGGTCGCCGGTGAGCATGGGTCTATTCAGGGTAGGTAAAAGGCCGGGTGAGCATAGCCCATATGCTTGCTATATTTTTGAGAGCTGCTTGCGCAGGATTTACCTGCGCCAGAGGCCTGTTTTCTATAAATTCGGATCTGCACCCACGCCACGACTGCCTCATACCAGCTCGTGCTTGCGCGCACGGTGGGCGAGCTTGGCGCGTATCTGCTGACCTGGGCCTGTGGATCAGCCCGGTTGGGCCAGTGTTTTCCCTAGGTGTTCTGGTGGTCAATTTGGTTATGATAAATAACTAAATTGACCTGTTCTCAAAACCAGAAAACCTCCCATGCAAGCCTATATTCCCTATGGAATTTACTGGTCAAGCCCCTTTGCCAAATGGCAAGGTGCGCTGGCCAATCTGAATGCCTTGCCGCTAGCGGCCCACACCGGCAAGCAGGCGCTGGCCGCACGCGGCTACGACATGGCGCAGATCGACCTGGCCATTTTGGGCCTGACCAATCCGCAAAAAGGCAGCTTCTACGGCCTGCCCTGGGTCACGGGCCTGATGGGTATAGACCGCGTGGCTGGCCCCACCATCCAGCAGGCCTGCGCCACCAGCGTTCGGGCTCTGCAGATGGCCGCGCAAGAGGTGGTCTGCGGCACGGCGACCAGCGCGTTGCTGGTGATGGCCGACCGCCAGTCCAACGGGCCGGTGGTCTACTACCCCGACTCCAGCGGCACCGGCGGCTATGGCATCAGCGAACACTGGGTGCCCGACAACATGGGCCATGACCCCTACGCCAAGAACCCCATGCTGCAGACCGGTGAAAACGTGGCTGCACGCTACGGCATCAGCACTGCCGAGCAGCACGACCTGAAGCTGCACCGCTACACGCAGTACCAGCAGGCGCTGGCCGATGACCGTGCTTTTCAGAAGCGCTACATGGCCGATGTGCCTCTGAGCGACTCCAAATTCCGCAAGCAGACGGGCGTGCTCAGTGCTGACGAAGGCATCTTCCCCACCACTGCCGAAGGCCTGGCCAAACTCAAGCCGGTGAAAGAGGGTGGCACCGTGACCTACGGCGGCCAGACCCACCCGGCCGATGGCAATGCCGGCGCCATTGTTACCACCCGCGACCTGGCCCGTGCGGCATCTGTCAACCCGCATATCGAGATCGAAATCCTGGGCTTCGGCATGGCCCGTGTGGAGCCCGGCTATATGCCCATGGCGCCATCGCCCGCTGCCTTCAATGCTTTGAACCATGCGGGCCTGTCCATCAAGGACATTGACGCCATCAAGACCCACAACCCATTTGCAGTCAACGACATTGCCCTGGCGCGTGACACCGGTTTTGCCTGGGAAAAGATGAACAACTATGGCAGCTCCATCATCTGGGGCCACCCGCAAGCGCCTACGGGCCTGCGCGCCATCATCGAGCTGATCGAAGAACTGGTTCTGCGCGGCGGCGGCACCGGCATGTTCACCGGCTGTGCCGCCGGCGACAGCGGCTACGCCACCATCCTGCGAGTCACCGACAGCAGCCAATAAAGTACAGAAACACACCATGCAAATCATTACTGCCGCCCAAGCTGGCGCCCTCATTCAAGACGATGCCACCATCTTCCTCGGCGGCCTGGCCGTCACCAGTCTGCCCGAAGAAGTGCTCAAGGGCGTGGAGCAGACTTTTCTGGACACCGGCCACCCGCGCAACGTGACGACCTGGGCTTGCGGCGCGATTGGCAACAGCAAGGACGCGGGCATGGTCCACTTTGCGCACCCCGGCATGGTCAAGCGCACCGTGGCCGGCCACTTTGGGCAGACCGGGCCTCAGATGATGAAGATGGTGTTCGAAGGCCAGGTCGAGGCCTACAACTTTCCGCAGGGCAGCCTGTCGCACCTGACGCGCCAGATCGCTAGCCGCAGCCCCGGCCTGCTGACCAAGGTGGGGCTCGGCACCTTCGTCGATCCGCGCATCGAAGGCGGCAAGCTCAACAGCAAGTCCACCGAAGACCTGGTCAAGCTGGTCGAATTCAACGACGAAGAATGGCTGTTCTACCCCACGCCCAAGATCGACGTGGCCATCATCCGCGGCACGCTGGCCGACGAGAACGGCAACATCACGCTGGACAAGGAAGGCATGCTGCTGGAGCAGATCAACATCGCCCACGCAGCCAAGGCCTGCGGCGGCATTGTCATCGTGCAGGTGGAGCGCATCGTCAAGGCCGGCACACTGCACCCCAAGGCCGTGAAGATCCCTGGCGTGTCGGTGGACTACGTGGTGATCAGCAAGCCCGAGAACCACATGCAGACGATCGCCACCCAGTTCAACCCCGCATTCAGCGGCGATGTGCGGGTGCCCGTCAATTCGCTGGAACCGATGGCGCTGGACGAGCGCAAGGTCATCGCCCGCCGCACGGCGATGGAGCTGACCCCGGGCGCCATCACCAACCTGGGCATTGGCATTCCCGCTGGCGTGCCATCGGTGGCAGCGGAAGAGGGCGTGTCCGACCAATTAACGCTGAGTATCGAGAGCGGCATCACCGGCGGTATCCCGGCGCAGCTGGGCGACTTTGGCGTGGCCTACAACGCCGACGCCATCATCGAACAGTCCCTGCAGTTTGACTTCTATGACGGCGGCGGCCTGGATGCCAGCTTCCTGGGCCTGGCCCAGGCTGACAACTGGGGCAATGTGAATGTCAGCAAGTTCAACGGCCGCCCGGTCGGCTGCGGCGGCTTTGTCAACATCACTCGTTCGACCAAGAAGCTCGTGTTTTGTGGCACCTTCACCGCTGGCGGCCTGGAGGTCAAGGTAGCCGACGGCCAACTCAGCATCGTCAAAGAAGGCAAGTCGCGCAAGTTCATCGAGAAGGTCGAACAGATCACCTTCAACGGCCACGATGCGGCGCTGCGAAAACAGGAAGTGTTGTTTGTTACCGAGCGTGCCGTGTTCGAGTTGACCACTGACGGCCTGGAGCTGACCGAGATTGCCCCCGGCATCGACCTGGAGCGCGACGTGCTGGCGCACATGGGCTTCAAGCCCATCATGAAGAAGGTCAAGACCATGGACTCGGGGCTGTTCAGCGCCGTGTGGGGCGGCTTGGCCCAAGCCATGGCGCAGAAGGCTGCGCACGCCGAATAGCTTGCGTGCAGCGGTCCAGAGACCTGCTTGTAGTGCTATAAAAATGAAAGCTTTCAGTGCATATTCCACCTGCGCTAGAGGCTTTTTTATTTTGTTTTCAACACGACTTGGTTGGGTGGGCCTGTGTGCTGTTGCGGAAAGGCGGCCGGCTTGTTTTAGGGCTCAAAGGGGCCGTGTTGGCGCATGCTCAGGTTCTATGAATTTGCCAAATAGTTCGCACTGTTTTCCCAGCCTTCGGGCGCATGATGGACCTGTTCCATAGGAGCCATCATGAAATATGGAGAGCAAGCCGTTCGGGATGTCGAGGACTTTTGGTCACGCTTTCGCAGCCTGCCTGAGGTCAAAAGAACTGAAGAGATCGGGAAGCTGCAGGCGCTGCGCAACCGCTTGGCGAGTGCGAGTGCCGGCCCTGGTCAGCCAGTGTGCGACAACTATGTGGTGGAGAAGATCATTGACCTGATCGAAGTGTGTCGTCGGCTTGCGCGCTTGCGTCAGCAGCCCTGTTTCAGCCAATGCGAAGAGGTGGCAATCGGGATAGGGGATGTGCAGTTGATTCGCACTTCGATGGCGCAGCTGGGACTGGCGGATGAACAGCGTCAGGAGAAATAGGACGCGCTGCTTATAGGTTGCCTGCCAATTTCTCCGGGGATCGGAAAAAAGAAAAGCCTACTATCGGTTAAATAGCAGGCTTTGCAGTGCCCATAAGGCTTGAAAGTGGTGGGTCCTGACAGATTCGAACTGTCGACCTACGGATTAAGAGTCCGCTGCTCTACCAACTGAGCTAAGAACCCACTTTAAAACTGGTGCCTGGAAGCAATTAATATTCGCTTGCGGCAAGCCCTCTATTATGCACAGTATTTCTGGCTTTTTAAAGCCCCTTGATATTTTTTTGACCTATTTGCACAGGCCCACGATGCAAGTACCAGCGAGTGCCGAGGTTTCCGCAGTCTCTTGCGACACAATGCCCGCAAAGTGCTTGGCCGCACGGCGTGCCAACAGCCGGTGAATCAACGAGGGATGTTATGGGTGAGTTGCAGAAAGGCGGCTCCGCTGCGGCGGGGCCACGTATCAGTACCGTGGGGCATGCGGCCCTTGACCATTGTTTTGACATCGACCAGTTTCCTACGCAACCCACCAAGACGCCCGCACAGTCCTACCGCCTGGTGTCGGGTGGCATGGCTGCGAATGCCTCGATTGCCGCAGCGCGTCTGGGCGCTCGGGTACGTCTATTTGGCGCCGTGGGAGATGACGATGCGGGGCGTTTTTTGGCCCAACGTGTGCACAGCCTGGGGGTGGATTGCTCCGGCTTGCAACGGGTACCCAATGCCACCTCGTCCATCTCGGCGGTGGTGATTGACGCGCATGGCGAGCGCCAGATTTTCAATTGCCGTGGCGATGCCTTGCGGCTAGCGGCGCCTTTGGATGTGGCCCAGCTGCAAGGTTCCGATATGGTGGCGGTAGACCCGCGCTGGATGCCGGGTGCCCTGGTGGCGCTGCAGTGGGCCAAATCACAGGGTGTGCTTAGCATGCTGGACGGCGACTTGTCACCGCAGGAGGATTTGCGGGTCCTGAGTGCCTTGGCCGACTGGTCGGTGTTCTCCGAGTCGGGCCTGGTGGCGTTTGCGCCCGATGTGCCGTTGGCTGCCGCGTTACAACAGGCGCTGGATGCGGGTACGCAGGTGGCGGTGGTGACGCTTGGGCCGCGTGGCGTGCGCTGGATGCGGGCGGGTGACGGCAGGCTGCACAGCCTGGATGCTTTTGAAGTGAAGGCAGTGGACACCAATGGCGCCGGCGATGTGTTCCATGCCGCCCTGGCCGTGGCCTTGGCGCAAGGGCAGGGCGACCGCCAGGCTTTGCGCTTCGCTGCGGCGGCCGCAGCGTTGAAGGTGCAGCGCACCGGCGGCGTGGTCAACGGACCAGACCGCGCGGCGCTGGATGCCTTCCTGGCCGCACGGCTGTAGAACTTACATGATCAGGCCGTTGTCGCCGCCCAGCACCACGTAGTTTACTTTGCGGATATCCATCAGCTTGTGGCCGCCGGAATAGCTGATGGAGCTTTGGATGTCCTGCTGCATCTCCACCAGCGTGTTGGCCAGCGGGCCCTTGATGGGCTCCAGGATGCGCTTGCCTTCCACGTGTTTGTACTCGCCCTTGTTGTGGTCGCTGGCCGAGCCGTAATACTCTTTGAAAAGCTTGCCGTCCACCTCCACCGTCTGGCCGGGAGACTCCTCATGGCCGGCCAGCATCGAGCCCACCATGACCATGCTAGCGCCGAAGCGGATGGATTTTGCGATGTCGCCATGTTCGCGGATGCCGCCGTCGGCAATGATGGGCTTGGTGGCCACACGGGCACACCATTTCAGGGCTGACAGCTGCCAGCCGCCGGTGCCAAAGCCGGTCTTCAGCCGGGTGATGCAGACCTTGCCCGGGCCTATGCCTACCTTGGTGGCGTCAGCGCCCCAGCTTTCCAGGTCGATCACGGCTTCGGGTGTGCCTACGTTGCCGGCGATGATGAAGGACGCGGGCAGCTTTTGCTTCAGGTAGGCAATCATCTTTTGCACCGTATCGGCATGGCCATGGGCAATGTCGATGGTGATGTACTCGGGCACCAGGCCGTCGGCGGCGAGCTGGTCCACCGTCGCATAGTCCGGCGCTTTCACACCCAGCGAGATCGATGCGAAGGCGCCACGCGCATGCATGTCCCGCACAAACTGCACATTGTCCAGGTCGAAGCGGTGCATCACGTAGAAGTAGCCGTGCTGGGCCAGCCAGACACACAGCGGGGCGTTCACCACGGTTTTCATATTCGCCGGCACCACCGGGATGCGGAAGCTGCGCCCGCCCAGCGTGACGCTGGTGTCGCACTCGGCGCGGCTTTCTACCCGGCATTGGCGGGGCAGCAGAAGGATGTTGTCGTAGTCGAAGATTTCCATGGGGTTCCAGCTTTCTTGAGGTGAGAAGGTGGAGCGCTTGGACTGGAGCCGGCTGCAGGGGCTGCGTTGCACAGCCCACAAAAAACCGGGCGGCAATAGCTTGGGCCCGGTGCTTGATTCTAGGCTCCCGGTGGTTTGACACTATGTGTGTTGGCGCATGACCTTTATGGCAGTAGCTGATTAACATGCCACCATGGCTGTTGCTTTCAAAATCCCCGAATCCGTGCTGGTGGTGATCCATACGCCAGCCCTGGACGTGCTGCTGATACGCCGTGCGGATGCGGACGAATTCTGGCAGTCCGTCACCGGTAGCAAAGACCACTGGGACGAGGACTTTGCCCTCACGGCCGCGCGGGAAGTAGCCGAGGAAACCGGCATACGCTGCGGCGCCGGGAGTCTGCTGGCGGCGGGTTTGCGCGACTGGCAGCTGGAAAACGTCTACCCCATCTACCCCCAATGGCGGCACCGTTATGCGCCCGGCGTGCTGCTGAACCGCGAGCGACTCTTCAGCCTGCAGGTGCCAGCGGGTACCGCAGTGCAGCTCCACGCGCGGGAGCACACGGCCTATCAATGGTTGCCGTACCATGCAGCAGCGCAAGCCTGTTATTCACCTTCTAACGCAGAGGCCATCCTGATGTTGCCCCGATTCATGCCATGACCGTCTTACGCGTTGCAACTTACAACATCCATAAGGGCGTGCAGGGGCTGGGGCCGGCACGTCGGCTGGAGATCCACAACCTGGGCCATGCGGTGGAGCAGCTGGACGCCGACATCGTCTGTTTGCAGGAGGTGCGCAAGCTCAACCGCAGCGAGCAGGACTACTTCACCCGCTGGCCCGACATGCCGCAGGCCGACTTTCTGGCCCCCGAGGGCTATGAGGCCGTCTACCAGACCAATGCCTTCACCCGCCACGGCGAGCACGGCAACGCGCTGCTGTCGCGCTGGCCGGTGGTCTGGCACAAGCATGAGGACATCTCCGACCACCGCTTCGAGCAACGTGGCCTGCTGCATGTGCATGTGGTGGTGGAAGACGTACCAGTGCATGTGATCGTGGTGCACCTGGGGCTGATTCCGGCCAGCCGGGCGCGCCAGGTGCAGCAGCTGGCGGCCTATATCGCCCGCGAGATTCCTCCGGATGTGCGGTTGGTGGTGGCCGGCGACTTCAACGACTGGGGCAACCAGATGCGCATGGCGCTGAACCGCATCCAGATGCACTGCTTCGACAAGTCGGGCGTGCGCACCTATCCCTCGCGCCTGCCCCTGGCGCAGCTGGACTATGTGTATGCGCGCGGCATGCAGCCGCTGGGCCTGGAAGTGCCGCGCGGGCGGATTTGGTGGCGCATGTCCGACCACTTGCCCCTGCTGGCCGAATTCAGGATGTGACATGCCACGCCAAGCAGCCCATTTGCGCGGCGGTCACCAGCTGGCATTGTTGGAGGGTAGTAGGGAATTCTTCCCCGCCTTGGTCAGCGCTATGGATGCTGCCCGCCACACAGTACAGCTAGAGACCTATATTTTCGACTTCACCGGTGCGGGTGCTCAGGTGGGGGAGGCCCTGGTGCGTGCAGCTCAGCGCGGCGTGCGTACCCAGGTGGTGGTGGACGGTCTGGGTACGGACGAGCCGTCTGCTGAATGGCGCATGCGGCTGGAGCTGGCCGGCGTGCGCTGGCGGGTGTTTTCGCCGGTCAAGCTCTGGGGCCTGCTGTTGCCCACGCGCTGGCGGCGCCTGCACCGCAAGCTGTGCGTGGTGGACGGCACGCTGGCTTTTTGCGGCGGCATCAACATCCTGGACGACTTCCACGACCCCAGCTACGGCGTGCTGGATGCGCCGCGTTTCGACTTTGCCGTGCAGGTAACGGGCCCGCTGGTGGCGCAGATTGCCGCCACCATGGACGTGCTGTGGCAGCGCCTGCAGGCCGTGCGCGATTTGCGCCAGCATGACTTGCACGACGCGGTCAACATCTTGCTGTCGCCCAAATCGTGGCCCGTTCCTGTTGCTACTGATTTCGTAGCTACTAGCGCAGGTACTACAAGCGCTGCACTCGTTTTGCGCGATAACCTGCGCAGCCGCATGCGCATCGAGGCTGCCTATCTGCGCGCCATCGCCGGTGCGCAGCACGAGATCATCATTGCCAACGCCTACTTTGTGCCCGGTTTCCGGTTGCGCAAGGCCCTGGTAGCGGCGGCCCAGCGCGGCGGGCGCGTGCGTTTGCTGCTGCAAGGGCGCTATGAATACTTTATGCAGTACTACGCAGCCCGGCCGGTGTACGGCGTGCTGCTGGGGGCGGGGGTCGAGATATTCGAGTACGCGCCCAGCTTTTTGCATGCCAAGGTGGCTGTCATTGACGGCCACTGGGCCACCGTGGGTTCGTCCAACCTGGACCCGCTGAGTTTGCTGCTGGCCCGCGAGGCGAATGTGGTGGTCTCAGACAGCAGCTTCGCGGCCAGCCTGCACGGGCGGCTGCACCGCGCGATGGAGGAAGAGGGCCGGCCCATGGATCCGGCCCAGTACGCCAGCCGGCCTGTACGCCAGCGCGCCATGGAATATGTGGCCATGCTGGTGATGCGCTTGATGCTGCGCGTCAGCGGCAAGCGCTACTAAAGCTACTAACGCTACTGATCCGGTTCGGATCAGCCGTGCGTCAGCCGTGGCAGGCTGGCGCCCGCGCCGGCCAGCTTGAACACTGCCACGGCCTGGGCCAGGCGCTCGGCCTGGTCGCGTAGGCTTTCGGCTGCGGCGGCAGATTGTTCCACCAGTGCGGCGTTTTGCTGCGTCATCTGGTCCAGCTGGCTGACGGCGGTATTCACCTCGGCAATGCCGCCCGACTGCTCCGAGGACGCAGAGGTGATTTCGCCAATGATGTCGCTGACACGTTGCACCGAGCGCACGATTTCGTCCATGGTGCTGCCCGCGTCCTGCACCAGCTGAGCGCCGGATTCGATCTTCGTGACGGACGCGCCTATCAGTTGCTTGATCTCCTTGGCCGCGTCGGCGCTGCGCCCAGCCAGGTTGCGCACCTCGCTGGCCACCACGGCAAAGCCACGGCCTTGCTCCCCGGCGCGGGCGGCTTCCACGGCGGCGTTCAGCGCCAGGATATTGGTCTGGAAGGCAATGCCGTCGATCACTCCGATGATGTCGGCAATTTTCTTGGAGCCTTGGTTGATGTCGTGCATGGTGGCCACCACCTCGCCCACCACCGAGCCACCGCGTGCGGCCACGGCGGCAGCGGACGCGGCCAGTTTATTGGCCTGCTGCGCGGCATCGGCTGACTGCCGAACGGTGGATGTCAACTCTTCCATGCTGGAGGCGGTGGTCTGCAGGCTGCTGGCAGCCTGTTCGGTGCGGCTGCTCAGGTCCTGGTTGCCGGTGGCAATCTCGCTGCTGGCGTTGTTGATGCTGTCCACCGAAGAGCGCACCTGCGACAAGGCCTGCAGATAGCGTTGGCGCATGCCCTCGACTTCATTGACCAGGGCGCCGATTTCGTCCTTGCGCTTTGTCACGAAGGTTTGCGTCAGGTCGCCATGGGCTACGGTTGTGACGGCACGGGTAAGCTCCTCCAGCGGCTGGCTGACGTTGCGGCGCACCAGCAGATACAGGCCCGCGCCTAGCAGCAGCGTGGTGGCGGCCAGCAGGCCCCAGATCACGCCCATATTGCGCCAGTATTCGGCCATGGATTCCTTTTCGGACACCTCGGCCACCAGCCAGCCCTTGCCGGACTGCGTCTTGCGCATCAAGGCCCAGCGGTTGTCCTTCTGCTCACCCAACAGCGGGGAGGCATTGCGCACATAGCCGTCGGGCGCGGTAGACAGCTCTTGCAGGAACTTCTCGGCCTGCGGATAGGCCTCCAGCACCTTCTTGCCTTTGGCGCTGGGGTGGGCGATGAACACCGCGTCTGCCAGGGCGTTCTTGGCATCTATGTAGTAAATGCCTCCGGTGGCGAAGAAGTGGGAAGCAGCCACCTGCTTTTCCAACGCGGTCTGCTGCAGCGAAATGTCGCTGCCGACAAACAGAATGCCCGTGATGGCGCCGGCCGCATTTTTGACAGGCTCGTAGTGCGTCATATAGGGCTTGCCGAACAGCACGGCCGGGCCGGTGTAGCCCTGGCCGGCCGTGACCAGCTTGTAGGCCGGGTGGTTTCGGTCTAGCAGGGTGCCCATGGCGCGTGTGCCGTCCTGCTTCTTCAGCGAGGTGGTAACGCGCAGGAAGTCTTCGCCCTTCTTGGCAAACACCGTGGCGACGCCCCCGTGGTCCTTGCTGAACTGGTCCACCAGCGTGAAGTCATTGTTCAGCACGGTGCCTGCATTGCTCAGATCGCCCGTGGTTTCATCCAGCACAAGTGCCGGGTCGAACTTTTGGCGGAAGCTGTCGAAGTCGTTCTGCACCGTGCTGCGGTTGATCTGGTCATAGGCATCGGCCACAGCGGCTACGCTTTGCACCTTCTCCTCCACCGACTTGACCATCAGCGCCTGGGTGCTGTTGTGCTCAAGCCAACCAATGGTGATGCTGACGGCTAGCAGCACGATGGCAAGCCCGGCCAGGGACACAAGCGCCAGCTTGCGCGCGACCGATTGATGGGGGGAGGCTGCTGCAAAGGTCATAGACGCGCTTTCAAATATGGGGTTACACCCTGGGTCTCAGGTTTCTATCGGCTACTTGGCGACAAATAGCTGCCACATTCTGTCGCACGCTCACCTGTTTGTGTGAAGTTTTGTGTCTGTCATCCTCTACTTTGATACTCTTTTTGCTATGCATTCAGTAGCTGCTCACGCTTGTCGAATAAAGGCAGTGGCGAGAATGGGCCTGAAACGTTGGCGCGGCGGCTTGGTTATGCCGGGGTCATACGGTTGACATTTGGGTTTTCAAGAATGCGGGCTTGTACTGCTTGTATCGATTACCCACGATTGGAGAGTTGCATGGATCGCCGCCTGTTTTTGAACGCCACCACCGCTGTTGCCGGTGCCACCGCCTTGCCGCTGCGTAGCTGGGCCCAGTCCGCCCCCGCCGTCATCACCCGCGATGCCATGCGCCCGCAGATGGCCCATGGCATCCAAAGCGGCGACCCCAAGGCCGACGGCGCCATCGTCTGGACGCGCAGCGACCGCCCGGCCCGCCTGTGGGTGGACTGGTCTACCACCGCCAGCTTTGCCAACAGCACCCGCGTGCGCGGCCCGTATTTGATGGACGACAGCGACTTCACCGGCCGCCTGGACCTGGCAGGCCTGCCTGCCGGCCAGGAAATTTTCTACCGCGTGATCCTGCAAGACCTGCACAACGAACGCGTGATGTCCGAGCCCATGGCCGGCCACCTGCGGCTGCCGGCAGCGGCCGGTAGCCGCGCTGTGCGCGACGTGCGCTTCACCTGGAGCGGCGACACCGCCGGCCAGGGCTGGGGCATCAACGAGGCCTGGGGCGGTATGTCCATCTACGACCAGATGCGCAAGGTGAACCCCGACTTCTTCCTGCACAGCGGCGACACCATTTACGCCGACGGCCCCATCAGCGCCCAGGTCAAGCTGCCCGACGGCAGCATCTGGAACAACATCGTGACCGAAGAGGTCAGTAAGGTGGCCGAGACGCTGAACGAATACCGTGGTCGCCACCGCTACAACCTGATGGACGCCAACATCCGCCGCATGGCTGCCGACGTGCCGCAGATCTGGCAGTGGGACGACCACGAGGTCACCAACAACTGGTCGGACTCCAAAGACGTCAGCGGAGATCCGCGCTACACCGAGAAGAATGTGCCCCTGCTGACGGCACGCGGTGCCAAGGCCTTCCTGGAATACGCGCCGCTGCGCCGCACCGCCGATGTGGAAAGCCAGCGCGTCTACCGCCACCTGCCCCAGGGTCCGTTGCTGGACATGTTCGTGGTGGACATGCGCAGCTACCGTGGCCCCAACAGCGCCAACCTGCAAACCAGCGAAACGCCCGAGAGCGCCTTCATGGGCCGCCCCCAGGTGGACTGGCTGCTGGACGGCCTGAAGCGCAGCAAGGCCACCTGGAAGGTGATCGCCGCCGACATGCCCATCGGCCTGCAGGTGCCAGACGGCAAGGACGCCGAAGGCCGCGACAAATGGGAAGCCATTGCCAACGGCGACAACGGGGCCCCACGCGGCCGGGAGATCGAGATCGCCCGCCTGCTACGCGAGATCAAGCGCGCCGGCATCCACAACGTGGTGTGGCTGACCGCCGATGTGCACTACACCGCCGCGCATTACTTCGACCCGGCCAAGGCCCAGTTCAACGACTTTGCGCCGTTCTGGGAATTCGTCTCCGGCCCGCTGAACTCGGGCAGCTTTGGCCCGAACAAGGTGGATGACACCTTCGGCATGCAAGTTGTCTACCAAAAGGCTCCGCCGGAGCAGAACACCGCCCCCTCGGCTGGTTACCAGTTCTTCGGCCAGGTGGACATCGACGCCAAGACCAAGGTCATGACGGTGACGCTGAAGGACCTGACCGGTGCCTCGCTGTACGCCAAGACGCTGGCGCCCCAGCGTGCTTGATCGCGCCTGAGCCCGCTCAGGCCTTGCGCCGCACCTCAGCCAGCACCACCACGGCCAGCCCTGCCAGCACCAGGCCCAGGCCGATGAAGGCGCCGGTGCTGGCCGCCTCGTGCAGCACCAGCAGGGCCAGGCAGAACGCCACCAGCGGCTCGGCCAGCGCCAGGGTGACGGCGGTGGCGCTGCTGATCCAGCGCAGCGCGTGGCTGAACAGCAGGTAGGCCATGCTAGTGGCTACCACCCCCAGATAGCCCACCACGGCCCAGTCGCGCGGGCCGGGTGTCACACTGCCCGAGATGGCCCAGGCCACGGGCACTGCTAGCGCAGCGGCTGTGCCGAACGCAGCCAGCGTCGCCATGGTGGGTGAGGTCGCGTGCACCAGGCGCTGGTTCAGCAGCGCGTATACGGCGTAGCTCAGGCCGGCCAACAGGCACAGGGCGATGCCTTGCAGGCTGGCTGCCGCACCACTGGAGGACGCGCCAGACAGCACCATCAGGCTGCCGCCGCCCACCGCCAACAGCGTGCCCAGCCACCAGCTCCCTGCTGGCAGCTGGCGTGTTAGCAGCCATTGCAGCAGGCCGGCCCACAGCGGGCCACTACCCAGGGCAATAGCCGTGCCTATGGCCACGCCCGTGGCCTTGACGCCGGCAAAGAAAGCCAGGTTGTAGCCCGCTACGCTGGCACCGGCCAGCAGCACGCTCCAGCCGGGCAGGGCGCGCAAGCCCAGGCGCAGCTGCGTGCGGGACAACGTGGCCAAGGTGATGACGCTGAAGAACGCCGCTGCCACCACCAGGCGCAAAGCGCCTATCCAGTAGGCCGAGAGATGCGTGGGGACCAGGCTTTGGGTGGTGCCGGTGGTACCCCACAAGACGGCGGCGCCCAGGACCATCAACGTGCCGGAGAGAGATTTGTTTTGCATGCCCCCATGCTGGGGCAGTGCCGATGCGTGACTATCGAGAAACTCTTGTTCTCGGGGCCATTTCAGGACTTGCGCAGCTGTTTGGCGCCCACCCGGTAGTCTCTTCGCAGCGCGTAGGCCAGGGCGCTGGCCGTGCGGTAGCCTAGCTGCAGCGCCGCCGTCTCCAGCGGCATGCCGGCCTGTATCCACTGCATGGCCTGGCGCAGGCGGCGTGCGCGTAAATAGGCCTGGGGTGTGGTGCCGGTCAGCTCCAGCAGGCGGACGTGGAAGCGCTGCGGGCTCAGAAAGAACAGGGCCGCCATGCGCGCCGTCGTCCAGTTTTCGTGCAGGGCAGCGTCCAGCGCCTGGTCCAGCTCCAGCAGGCGCAGGCTGCGGCGCTGCAGCACCTTGGGGGCTTGCAGTATGGCGGTGAGCTGGTCGGCCACCGTGTCTATGCTGCCCAGCGTAGCGGGAACGGCAAAGCGCCGCATGCGCTCCAAGCCGGCATGGGCTGGCACATCGGCCACCCACATGCGGGCATTGGCGCTGGCCAGAAAACCATGGGCCACCCCGGCCGGAATCACCACGCCACAGGCCGTGTCGGCAAAGCTGGCCTGGCCACCAATTTCCAACTCCATGCGGCCTTGCACGGCAAACATGACCTGGGCGTAGTCGTGCGCGTGCGCCATGTGTTCACCGCTGTAACTGCGGATGTCGCAACGGGCGTAGGCGGGGGCTGGCATGGGGCGCAAGTCTACAGTTCTTGGTGAGCG